>NZ_JACHFK010000001.1:352818-705637 GCF_014201805.1 Deinococcus metalli
CCTTCCGTGGTCCTTTCATGTGTGTCCCCTTTGGCCGGCGCGCTCCGGCCGTGCGTGGTGGAATCCCGGGTCGCCCGGGACGTGGCTGGACGCGTGCGTTACTTCGGGCCGACCTTGCCGGTAAAGCCCGCCTTGGCGACCACCGCGCCGGCCGCGTCCACCTTGATCGGCAGGGCCGGCAGGCGCTTGGGTGCGGGGCCGCCCAGCACGGTGGCGTTGTCGGCCGGGTCGTAGATGCTGCCGTGGCACGTGCAGATGATGTGGCCCTTGCCCTGGCCCAGGCTGCCGATTTCCTTGCTCGGGCAGCCCTGGTGCGTGCACACGCTGGAGTACGCCACGATGTCGCCCGCGGCGTTGGGCTTGCTGCTCGCCTGGAGTTTTCCGCTGGCGACCTTGGTGAGCACCACGCCGCCCTTCATGGCGTCACGGGGCTTCTTGGTGGCAGGATCGACGGCGACGGCCCACACGGCCTCGCCGACCTTGACTTCGGTGGCCTTGACCGGCTTGCCCTTGTTGGGGCCGTCCTGGTGCAGCAGCAGGTCGCCGGCCTTGGCCGGATCGCTGGCGGTCTGGGCGCCGGCGCGGCCACTCACGGCGACCACGCCGGCGGCGGCGCCGGTCATGGCGGTGAGTTTCAGGAAGGTACGGCGGGTGGCACGGGCATCAGTCATGGATGATCTCCGGGGAAGAGCCCTGCGGTGGGGCAGGGTGTCGGGTCTGGCGTCGAGGGTGTGGTTTGTAAGATCGAGGTTCACTGTAGGGACGCCGGGTTGGGAGTGGGTTGGACACCAGCACCCGGGGCGGGTGGAAGTGCGGACCGGGCCGCCCCCGCGCGGGCGCGGGTCCGGCGGACGCACCGCGGCGCGTGCGGCACAGGCACGCGCCAGGACCCGGTGGATGACCCGGGTCTCCAGCAAGGTCCGGCGCAATTCAGGACACGGCGTGACGGTGTTCGGCGGGTCCGGCGGTCGGGACGATCAGCCGCGGCCACCCGCGATCCGCGCGGCGTCTGGCGTGGCGCGCAGCGTCCGCATGGCGAGCGCGCCCAGCAGCGGGCCCACCGCCCAGATCACGAAGATGCCCCGCCATCCCAGCGCGGGCTCCAGCACCGGCACCAGCGCGATGCTCACGGCGGTCAGGGTGAAGCCCAGGGCGAGCTGCGCGGTCATGGCCGTGCCCACGTACGCCGGGTCGGCCACCTCGCTCACGATGGTGCTGAACTGCGCCGAGTCCGCGATGATCCAGAAGCCCCAGAACACGCCGATGCTCAGCACCACGCCCGGCGCGGCGCCCGCCAGCGCGGCCAGCAGCAGCGCGCTGCCCCCGGAGAGCCACATGGCGAGTTCAGTCACGCGGGTGCGGCCCCAGCGGTCGCCGAGCATCCCGCCCACCACGCAGCCCAGCGCCCCCACGCCCACCACCGCGAAGGTCGCCAGGGCCGCGCCGCGCGTCACGTCCGCGCTGCCCGCCGCGCGCAGCACGCCGCCGTAGTACAGCGCGAACCACGTCCACATCGCGTACAGCTCCCACATGTGGCCCAGGTAGCCCAGGGTCGCCAGGGCCGGGCCGCGCGCCGCGAGCGCCCGCCACGCCTGCGCGGGCCGGACGGGCGGCGCGGGCGTGCGGTGCGGCCCTGGTCCCACCAGCGCGGCGACCAGTCCGCCCAGCACCGCCAGCGCGCTGGTCACCGCGATCACCGTGCGCCACTGCGCCCCGCCCAGCCCGTTCACGAGGTGCGGGCTGGCCGACCCGAGCGTCAGCGCGCCCACCATGATGCCCAGCGCCAGGCCGCGCCCGCGCGTGAAGTACGCCGACATGGCCCGCAGCGCCGGCGGGTACACCAGCGCCAGCGCCACGCCCACCAGCGCCCGCAGGGCGAAGGCGGCCGCGCCCGTGTGCGCGCCCAGCAGCGCCGCGTTGGCGGCCCCCGCCGCGACCGCGCCCACCAGGATCAGCACGCGGCTGGGCACCCGGTCCGCGAGGTTCAGCAGGGCGCTGCCCACCGCGCCCGCCACGAAGCCGAGCTGCACCGCCAGCGCCAGCCACGACCCCGCCTGCGGGCTGAGGTGCCACTCGGCGCGCAGTTGCGGCAACACCGCCGCCGCCGAGAACCACGGGGCCATGCTGAGCACCACCGCCACGCCCAGCAGCGTCAGGGCAGTCCACGGCCGCAGGGCCGCGGCGGAGGGCGTGGCCGGGGCGGTCAGAACGCGGCGTCCAGCGCGGCGCGGCGGGCGCGGGCGATCGGCAGGCGGTGGTCGTCGTCCGGCAGCAGGTGCTCGAGCACCTCCAGCACCTCCGGGTCGTCGAAACGCGACGCGTAGCGCCACAGCAGGTCCGGGTCCTTCGAGCGGCACACCGCCTCACGCAGCGCGGCGTCGAGGTAATCGCGCCAGTACGTCAGCAGAGGCGACGCCGAGTGCGGCAGCAGCGGGCCGTCGTACACGTCGGCGGCGGCGCTCACCTGCCCGGACAGCAGGCGCTCCTCGATGTCCTGCACGTCCAGACGCACGGGCACGCTCAGGCGGTACGGCCGCGACGCGATCTGCCCGCCCAGCAGCGAGCGCAGCGTGCTCACCTCGGACTTCAGGGTGCTCAGGCTGATGGGCTGGTCGCCGTACACGTGCGCGTGCAGCGCGTCCAGCGTCAGGCCGCCGGGGTGCAGCGCCAGCACGCACAGCAGTTCGTGCTGCCGGGGTGTCAGGTGCAGGCGCCGGCCGCCGTACAGCACCTGCGGCGGCCCGCAGAAGCGCAGGTTCAGTTCCCCGACGGTCGGCGCGCTGCGGCCGTTCAGGGCCAGCTCGATCTGCTGTGCGTAGTGCCGGGCACTGGCCAGGCCCAGCGGCGTGGAGTGCTCCCACGTGGTGCTGAAGTCCAGCACGCCCAGCAGCGCCCCGGTGTGCGTGTCGCGGATGGGGCTGGAGTAGCACACCCAGTCGTGCACCGTCTGCACGTAGTGCTCGGCGCTGAACACCCGCACCGCCTGACGCGTGCGCAGCGCCAGCGCCAGGGCGTTGGTGCCCACGCTGCCCTCGCCCCACTGCCCGCCCGGCACGAAGTTGATGCTGGTCGCCAGGTCCGCCATGCGCTCGCTGCCCTGCGTCCACAGCAGGGTGCCGTCGGTGTCCCCGATCCCGACGATCAGGTCCGCTTCCTCCGCCAGACGGCGCAGTTCGGGGATCAGGCCGCGCACGCCGTACTCCAGCGGCGACTCCTGCCACGAGTGTTTCACGTCCGACTCGCTGACCACCGGGGCGCTCACCCGTTCGGGCGGGACCGTCAGGGCCGAGCGTGCCCACGACGCCGCGACCTCCTGGTCCACGTTGCCCTCGCTGCGGGCCGGCACCTCCACCGGGTCGTCCGGCACGGCCAGTGCCGGGCTGGGCCGGGTCACGTAGCGGTACCAGGCGCGCACCAGTTTCTGCCGTTCCAGGGCCAGGCGTTCGTTCATCATCTCCTGCAATACCTCTCGGGTGTGCGGATCACCGCGCTCTCGGGCGTGAGTGTGCCGGGCAGGGTCCAACCGTGAAGATTTGGTAACCCAGGCTAGCATGCCGCCTGCCCGCGGTCCCGCCGTCCCCCCGCCACGTCACGTCTATACCGGCCTGGCCGCGTGCCCAGCGGACCACAACCTTTTGGCAACCCACCGCGGGACATGATCATGGAGTCACCCATCAGAGCGCGTCCTGTTGCCCCCGGCGCCGCCGCCCATGTCCCGTGTCCCGCAAGGAGTTGCATGTCACAGCGTTCACACGTCCTGGTTCTCGCCGCCCTGCTGGCCCTCAGCGGCGCGGCCGGAGCGCAGCAGAGTATCAACGTCGGCCTCCAGGCGGGCGGCACCATGTCGTGGGTGACCTTCGCCATCCAGCGCTACGGCCTGGACAAACAGCTGGGCTTCACGCTGAATGCCACCACCTACGCCAGCAAGGACGCCACCCGCGTGGCCCTGCGCTCCGGCGCGGCGCAGGTGGTCGTGGACGACTTCATCGAGGTGACGCTGCTGCGCCAGAAGGGCTTCCCGGTCAGCGCGGTGTATCCCTTCAGCCTGCTCGCGGGGGGCATCGTGGTGCCGGAAGACAGCCCGATCAGGACGGTGGCGGACCTGAGGGGCGCGTCGCTGGGCGCCACCAGCTTAACTGACAAGACCCTGCTGATCCTGCGGGCCTACACCCGCGCGACCGCCGGGTTCGACGTGCAGGACGCCTCCAAGGTGGTGTCGGTGTCCAGCCCGCTGATGGAGCAGTTCATGAACCGCGGCGAGATCCAGGCCGGCATTCCCTTCTGGCACCACACGGCGCGCATGGTGGCCGGCGGCAAGTTCCGGCAGCTGATCTCCAGCGCAGATCTGCTGAAGGGTCTGGGCCTGCCGCAGAACGTGCCGCTGCTGTACGTGATCGCGCGCACCGACACCGATCCGGCCACCCTGGGGCTGTTCCTGAAGGCGGTGAAGCTGGCCGAGGAGCGCATGAAGGCCGACGACGCGTACTGGCCCGCGATGCTGGGCGCCAACCTGTACGTGCTGCCGGACCGCGCCCAGTTGCCGGCCCTGCGTGCCCAGTGGGCGGCGGGGTTGCCCAAGCGCTGGGGCGCGGCGGACCTGAACGCCACGCTGCTGCTGACCCGCAAGATGATCGCTGTGGCCGGGCCGGATGTGGTCGGCCTGACCCGCCTGGACACCCGCGCCTTCAACACCACCTTCCAGCCGTGACGGCCGGGCCCGGGGGTGCACCCCGTTGACCGACGTCCGCCCCGCCGCGCGCGCGGGCCGGCGGGCGTGGTGGTGGCCCGCGCTGGGCGCGGCGTCGCTGCTGCTCGCGTGGGCGGGGCTGTCGTGGGCGCTGGGACCGGACACCTTTCCCGGCGTGGGCGCCACGCTGGACTTCCTGGCGCGCGAGGTGCGGCGCGGCGCGATCTGGGGCCACGTGGGGATCACGCTGTGGCGCGTGCTGGCGGCCTTTGCGCTGGCGCTGGCGGCCGGTATCCCGCTCGGCGTGGCGCTGGGCCGCGTGCCCGCCCTGGCCGCCTTCGCCGCGCCGTGGCTGGCGGTGGGCCTGACCCTGCCGCGCATCCTGATCCTGCTCGCCGCGTACCTGATCCTGGGCCTGAACGAGCGGGCCATCATCCTGAGCATCGCGCTGATCCTGCTGCCCACGGTGGCCGTGCAGGTGCGCGAGGGCGTGCGCGGTCTCGACCCGCGGCTGGCGCAGATGGCGCGGTCGTTCCGCGTGAGTCCGGCCGCGACGCTGCGCGCGGTCACGCTGCCGCAGCTGGCGCCCACGCTGCTCGGCACCGCGCGCGTCACGCTGTCGCTGGCGTGGAAGATGGTGGTGTTCGGGGAGGTCTTCGGCCGCACCAGCGGCGTGGGCTACATGATCGCGTTCTATTTCCAGCAGTTCGAGATGCGCGGCATCCTCGCCTACGGCGTGGTCATGACCGTCGTCCTGTCGGCGCTGGACGGCGTGCTCGCCGTGGTCAGCACCCGCGCCGCCGCGTGGCAGGCCAGCGCGCCCCGCCCGGCGGGAGAGCCGTGAGCGGCCTCGCGGTGACCTTCGAGGACGTCGGCGTGAGCTACGCGCAGTCCGGCGGCGTGCGCGAGGTGCTGCGCGGCGTGAGCGCCCACGTGCCGCCCGGCGGTATCGCGGCCCTGCTGGGCCGCAGCGGCAGCGGCAAGAGCACCCTGCTGAATCTCGCGGCGGGCCTGAGCGCCCCCACGCGCGGCCGGGTCGTCATGGGCGCTCCGCCCCGCGTGGGCTACGTGTTCCAGGACGCCCGGCTGCTGCCGTGGCTGACGCTGCGCGAGAACCTCGCGCTGGTGTGCCCGCCTGAATATCAAGCCGACATCCCCGCCACGCTGGCCCTGGTCGGCCTGGAGGGGCGCGAGCACGACCGGCCCGGGCAGCTGTCGCTGGGCATGGCGCAGCGCGCGGCGGTGGCGCGGGCGCTGGTGATCCGCCCCGACCTGCTGCTGCTCGACGAACCCTGCGGCGCGCTGGACGAGCTCACGGCCGCGGAACTGCGCGCGGAACTCGGTAACCTGCTGCGCCGCCGCCCGGCCACCACCCTGCTCGTCACGCACCACCCCGGAGAGGCGGTGCAGCTCGCGGACCGGGTGCTCGTGCTGGGCGGCACGCCCACCCGCGTGGCGGGCACGCTGGACATCGACCTGCCGCGCCCCCGCGACCCGGACGACCCGGCGACCCTGCCGCTGCTCCGGGCCGTGCGCGAGTTGCTGCGGCGCGCCGACCTGCCCACTGGCGGCCCGGCGTGAGCGGCCCTGGACTGGACTTCTCGTGGCTGCCCGCTGAGTGGCCCGGCGCGGTGCAGGCCCTCGCGGTCACGCTGGGCCGCCTGCTGCTGTCATTGGGCCTGGGCCTGGGGGGCGGCGCGCTGCTCGCCGCCGCGATGCGCTTCTCGCCACGTGCCGAGGCCCTCCTGACCCCGTGGCTGCTGACGCTGCTCGCCGTGCCGTGGGTGCTGATCCTGGTCGCCCTGAACCTGATTCCCACGCTGGGTGTGCGGGACGGCACCGCCATCACGGTCGCGGCGCTGGCGTGCGGTGTGCAGGTGTTCGCGCTGGGCCGCCGCAAGCTGGAGGAACGGCGCAGCGCGTACCTGTCGCGCGCCCTGTGGTACGCCTTTACTGCCGTCGTCGCGTCCGAGCTGCTGTCCCGCGCCGACGGCCTGGGGGCCAAGGTGCGCTTCTTTGCGCTGTACACCGAGTCCAGCCACCTGCTGTTCTACGTGCTGCTGGCCGCGCTGGTCGCGGGGGCCTTCGCCGGCGTGGGCCGCGTGCTGGGCCGCCTGCTGCCGCGCACCTTCCTCGGGCGGAGTCTGTGAGCCTCGCCGCGCAGTCCACCCTGGCCGGCGCGCTGCGGGGCGTGCAGCGCCGCGAGCGGCTGCGGCGCGGCCACACGGCCGCCCGGCACGCGCTGTGGGGCGCGGCGGGCACGCTGCTCGCGCTGGGCGCCGCGCGGCTGCTGGGACTGCTCGCCGCGCCGCTGGCTCCGGCGGTGGCGGGTGCGGTCGTGGTCGGGACCCTGCTCGGTGCCCTGCGCTGGGCGCGGCAGCGGCCCCCCACGCCGCTCGACGCGGCGCGCACCGCGGATCGCCGCGCGGGGCTGTCCGGCCTGCTCGCCACCGCCCTGACCCTGCCGGAGCACGCGCCGGACCCGTGGGAGGCGGCCCTGCACGCCCGCGTCCACGCCCGCGCGCACGAGGCCGCCGCCGCCCTGCGCCCGGACGCGCTGCTGCCGCTGCCGCCCGCCCGCCGCTGGGCGGGACCTGCCGCGCTGCTGCTGGTGGCCGCGGGCCTGTGGTGGCCGGCCCCCCTGAGTGTGGGCAGAGGAGCGGGCGACGTGCCCCGGGCAGCGGCGGTGGACGAACCGGCGCCCGGCCCCCCCGCCGCCACGGCCGGAGCCACCCCGGCGCCCGAGTCCTCGGCGCCCACGGTGAACGAGCCGACGCCGGAACCGGACGTGCCCCAGACGTCGAGCGCCACCCCGGCTGCCGCGAAGGGCCAGGCCAGCGACGCGGCCGGCGTGAAGGCCCCGTCCGCCCAGGCCAGCACGTCCGCCCCGGCGACGGGCCGCACGGCGGGAGACAAGCTGCGGGAAGCCCGGCAGGGTGTCACGTCCGGCACGGCCGGCGACTCCTCCACGGCCAGCGCGGCGCCGCAGCGCTCCACGCGGGACACGCCGTTCGGCTCGCGCGAGTCCGGGCAGTTCCAGAACCAGTCGGTCACGCCGGCCGAGACCCTCGCCTCGGCGCCCTATGATCCGGCGACCGCGCCGGGCGCGCAGCCCATGCAGCAGAAGTCCGATCCGGGCTCCTCGGCGCTGCGCGCGGCGTCCGGCGGGCGCGGCCTCGAGAGCGAGGGGGCCGACCGCTGCGTGCAGGGCTGCCTGACGAACAACGACATGAACCGCGGCGCGCCCCAGCCCGCGGCGCGGAAGAAGCCGCCGGGCGGCGAGACCCGCAGCGGCACCAGCGATTCCGGCGGCGGCGCGGCCGGCTCCAGCAGCGGCGTCGGCCTGGGCGTGGGCACGCTCAACCCCCTGCGCAGCGCCAGCACCACAGATCTCGGCGGCAGCGGTGTGCTGGGCGACTCGGTCCAGGTGCTCGCCGCGCCCGACACGGAGGACAAGCCCGTGGCGTCCGGTGCCGCCGCAGCCGGGCCGTGGCGCGCGGCGCCGGAAGCGCTGTCCGTGAGCCCCGACATCCCGCCGGACGCGCGTGACGCCGTCCGCACGTACTTCGACCGCACCGCTCCGCCCCTCCCCACCGCCGCAAGGACGACGCCATGACCGAGATGCCCGCCACCCTGCCCGCCAGCTCCACCGCCAGTCCCGGGGACCACCTGGGCCGCCTCGACGCGCTGCTCGCCGCCCTGCACCGCGCCCGCACGGCCGTCAGCGCCGTGGTGGTGGGCCAGGAGCGGGTGGTGGATCAGGTGCTGGTCGCGCTGCTGTCCGGCGGGCACGTGCTGCTGGAGGGCGCGCCCGGCATGGGCAAGACGCTGCTGGTGCGGACCATCGCGGACGCCTTCGGGTTGCAGCTCGGACGGGTGCAGTTCACGCCGGACCTGATGCCCGCCGACATCACCGGCACGCTGGTGCTCGCTCCGCAGGAGGGCGGCGGGAGCGTGCTGCAGTTCATGCCCGGCCCGATCTTCGCGCAGCTGCTGCTGGCCGACGAGGTGAACCGCGCCACGCCCAAGACCCAGTCGGCGCTCCTGGAGGCCATGCAGGAGGGCACCGTGACGGTCGCGGGCACGGTCCGGCCCCTGCCCCGGCCGTTCTTCGTGCTCGCCACCCAGAACCCCATCGAGCAGGAGGGCACGTACCTGCTGCCCGAAGCGCAGATGGACCGCTTCTTCTTCCGGGTGGACGTGCCGTTCCCGGACGCCGGCACGCTGGAGCGGATCGTGGCGCAGACGACCGGCCTGCACGCCGAGCGGGCCCCGCAGTGTCTCACGCCGGACGACCTGCTGGACGCCCAGCGGATCGTGCGCGCGCTGCCGGTGTCGCCGGACGTGGTGCAGGCAGTGTCGCGCGTGGTGGTGTCCACCCAGCCGAGCCGGCCGGAGAGCGGCGCGGAGGTGCGCCGCTACGTGCGCTTCGGCGTGTCGCCGCGCGGCGCGCAGACGCTGGTGCTGGCCGCCAAGGCGCAGGCCATGCTGGGCGGCCGCGCACACGTCGCCCCGGAGGACATCCGCGCCGTGCTGCTGCCCGCGCTGCGCCACCGCCTGCAACTGAACTTCGAGGGCGTGGCCGACGGCATCGACCGGGACGCCCTGCTGCTGCGGCTGCTGGACGCCCAGGGGCTGTAGGGACGCTGTGCAGCTGCCCCCGGCCGTGCAGCAGGAACTCGCCCGCCGCCGCCTGAGCACGACCGGCCGCGCCCGCGCCCAGGGCGGCGCCGGCGAGCGGCCCTCGCGTGCCAAGGGCGCCGGGCTGGAGTTCGCGGATCACCGCCCCTACACGCCCGGCGACGACATCCGCGCGCTGGACGCGCAGGTCACGGCCCGCCTGGGCGTGCCCGTGGTGCGCGAGTACGTGGTCCACCAGCAGCTGCCGGTGCTGGTCGTACTGGATGCCAGCGCCAGCATGGCGACCGGCACGCCCGCCAAGTTCGCGCTCGCGCAGCAGCTCGCCGCCGCGCTGGCGTACGCGGGTCTGTCCGGTGGGGACAGCGTGCAGGCCGTGACCTTCGGCGCCGGGGTGCACAGCAGCGGGCGCATGCAGGGCGTGAACCGCAGCACGGAACTGCTGGGCTTCCTGGGCCGCGTCCGGCCGGAAGGCGGGATCACCCTGCACGATGCCGTGCGGCACGCGGCGGCGGCCGCGCCGCGCGGCGCCCTGGTCGTGCTGGTCGGGGACTTCCTGGCGGACAGCGATCCGCAGGCCGTCGCGCACGCGCACAGCCGTGCGCAGGAGGTGCTGGCCGTGCAGGTGCTCGCGCCGGACGAACTCGACCCCGCGCCGCTGGGCCGGGGCCTGACCCGCCTGGAGGAACCCGAGGGACACGCCAGCGTGAGCGTCATGCTGGACGACGCATCTCTGAGCGCGTACCGCCGCGCGCTGGAGGACTGGAACGCCGCGCTGCGCGCCCAGCTCGCCCGGCACGGCGGCCGCCTGATCCAGGTGCGCTCCGATCAGGCCGTGCAGCACCTGATCCTGCGCGAATTCCTCGCGCGCGGCGTGATCCGGTGAGGTCGCGGCCATGAGCCTCGGCCAGCCGGGGTGGCTGCTGCTGGCGCTGCTGCTGGGCGTGCTGGTGTACTTCCACCGGCAGCGCCGCGCCGCCCGCGCCGCCGAGGTCGGCAGCGTGCACCTGTGGCGCCGTGTGGCCCTCTCGACCAGCCCGCAGGCCCGGCCCCGCGTGCGGGTGAGCGCCGCGCTGCTGCTCCAGGGCGCGGCGGTGCTGCTCGTCGCGCTTGCCCTGGCCCGGCCCACGCCCACGTCGCCGGTCGGCGCAGGTCAGGTCGTGCTTCTGATCGAGGCCGGCCGGGCCATGCGCGCGGCCGACGTCCGCCCGGACCGCTTCGGTGTGGCCGCCCGCCGCGCCGTGCGCGACGTGCGGGGCCGGAGCACCGTGCTGCTCGTCGCGGACGTGCCCCGGCCACTGGCGGTGAACCGCGCCGACGCGGCCGGCGTCCGCGCCGCGCTGGAGGGTGCTGCGGCTGGCGACGGCGCCCCGGACTGGATGGCCGCCGCCCGGCAGCTGCGCGCCCTGGACGTCCCCACCGGCACCCCCGTGATCGTGTACGCCAGCCCCGGCGAGGTGGCCCGCGCCCGCCAGGCGCTCGCGGCGCTGACGCCGGACGTGCGCGCGGTGGGGCAGAGCGCGCCCAACGCGGCCGTCTCCGCCCTGAGCGTCACGCCCGCTGCGGACGGCGCACCGTGGACGCTGCGCGGGCGCGTGCGTCAGTTCGGCCCGGCCGGCATGCGCACCGTGACCGTGGCCCTGGACGGTGCGGCGCTCGCCGAGCGGCGGCTGGTGCTCGCGCCGGGCGGCGAGACCGACTTCAGCGTGCGGTTCACGCCGGGCACGGGCGGCGTCCTGAGCGCCACGCTGGACGCCTCGGACGTCCTGCCGGCCGACGACTCGGCGCAGGTCGTGCTGCGCCCCACGCCGCGGCCCCTGCGCGTGAGCGTGGTCGGCCCGGCTCCGGCCGACGGCGCCGACGATCCGGTCGGCCGCGTGCTGGCCGCGCTGCCCGGCGCGGTGGTCACCCGTATCCCGGCCCTGCCCGCCGCCGGCGCGGCCGACCTGCTGGTGGTGACGGGCACGGCCGAGGTTCGCCCTGGACTCGCCCCGGTGAGCGTGTGGCTGCCGGCGGCCAGTGCGGCCGGCACGCCCGACAGCGTGCTCGGCTGGGCGGCTGGCGACCCGCTCGGCAGCGGCATCGCGTGGAGCGACGTGGGGCGCGTGGCCCGCGTGGCCCTGCCCGCGTGGGCGGACGCGGCGCCGCTCGTGACCGGCGCGGGCGGCCCGCTGATCGAGGTGGCGCGGGGCGCGGGGCACACCGCCGTGCGCGTGGCCCTGTCCACCGCTGCGGGTGGCTGGACGGAGTCGCCCGCGTTCCCGGTGCTGTTCGCCCGCCTCGGCGCGCTGGCCCGGCCGGACGCCGGGGCTCGGGTGGTGCCGCCGTGCCGCGTGGGTCTGCCCTGCGCGCTGCCCGCCGGGCTGCCCGACGTCCGGTTCCCGGACGGCACCACGCAGCGCGCGGCCGGGGAGACCTTCGTGCCGTGGCGGGCGGGCGTGTACCGCGTGGACGGGCAGGCCCTCGCCGTGAACCGACTCGCCGGTGCGGACGCCGATCTGCGCGCCGCCGCGCCGGACGCCGTCACCCCGGCCCCGCCCCCCGCGGACTGGCGGGCGGCGCTGACGACGCTGTGGCGGCCCCTGCTGGCCGTGGCCCTGCTGGCGGTGCTGGTGGAACTCGCGGTGCTGTTCCGCTCCGAGCCGGCCCTGCGCCGCCGCCGCTGGCGGGCCGTGACCGCGCCGCAGCGCCGCATGCTCGCCCTGCACGCCCTGAGCGCGGCTCTGCTGCTGCTCGCCGTGCTGGACGTGCAGGTGCCCGCTCCGGCCGCGCCCGCCCGCGCCCTGACCGTCGCGGCCGCGGACGGCCCGGATCTGGCCACGGCGCTGGAGGTGGCGGCCGCGCGGGTGCCCGCCGGCACGCGGACGACCCTGCGGGTGCCGGGTCAGCCGTGGCCCATGTCGGCCCGAGTGCCGGACGTCCTGGCCCGCCTGCGGTCGCAGGACGTGGGCGTACAGGTGGGCGTTCCCACTGCTCCGTCCACTCTGACGGTCACGGCCTTCGACACGCCGGGCGCCGTCCAGCCGGGGCAGGCGTTCACGGCGCAGGTCGTGCTCGAGTCGCCGGTGGCGGGCCGCGTCCGGCTGCGCCTGCGCCGCGGCGATACCGTGCTGCTGGACGGGCCGGTGGACGTGAAGGCCGGCCTGAACCGGCTGGCGCTGCCCCTGCGCGAGCCGGCCCCCGGTGTGGCGGGTTACACCCTGAGCGTGCAGCCATCCGGCCAGGCAGCCGTGCAGGCGGTATCGGCTACCCGCGTCGGCGAGCCGCAGCCCGTTCTGGTCGTCGGAACTGCCGGGCCTGGTCGGACGGCCCTGATGCGGGCGCTGGCGGTGCAGGGGCTCACGGCCCGGGCCGTCGCGCCGGCCGATCTCCGCGCGGCGGACCTCCAGGCATCGGCGCGCACGGTGCTGCTCGACACGCCCGCTGCCGCCATCCCGCCGCCGCTGCGCGCCGCGCTGGCCGACTGCGTGCGCGCGGGCGGGCACGTGCTGATCGCGGGGTCCGGCGGAGCCTTCGGGCCGGGCGGGTACATCGGCACCACCCTGGAGGGCCTGTCGCCGCTGTCCGGGCGGGTGCCGCGCGACCTGCCCCGGCTGGCGCTGGCGCTGGTGCTCGACAAGTCCGGCTCCATGAACGAGGGCGTGGGCGGCGGGATCACCAAACTCGATCTGATCAAGTCCGCCGCGCTGAACTCCGCCCTGCTGCTCTCGCCGCAGAGCGACGTGACGGTCATCGCCTTCGACTCCTCCCCCAAAGTCGCGGTGCCGTTGACCCGGGCCACGAACGTGGCCGTGATCCGCGCCCAGATCAGCCGCATCGAGGCCGAGGGCGGCACGGTCGTCAAGCGCGCCCTGGACGCCTCTCTGAAGGAACTGCTGAAGTCCGGCGCGTCGCGCAAACACCTGATCCTGCTGACGGACGGCGTGGACGGCGGCATCTTCAGCCCAGACGAGTACCGCCGCCTGATCCGCCGCATGCGCGCCACCGGCATCACGGTCAGCACCGTCAGCGTGGGCAGCGGCATGCACGTGCCCCTGATGCGCGACATGGCCACGTGGGGCGAGGGGCACTTCGCGCAGGCACAGGACTGGCGGGACGTGCCCAGCCTGATGGCCCGCGACACCCTGGCGCTGGGCGACAGCGCCGTGAAGACCGGCCCGCACGCCGCGCAGTGGCCCGCCGGCCCGGCCTTCACGGTCACGCAGTACACCCGCACCACCCTGAAACCCGGCGCGACGCCGCTGGGCGTGATCGGCCGCGGCGCGGACGCCGATCCCCTCGCGGCCACGTGGCGCGTCGGGCTGGGCAGCGTGACCGCCCTGGCGCTGTCACCCACCGACGCCCGCAGCGGCGTGGGCACCCGGCCGGACTTCCCGGCGCTCGTGGCGCCGCTGGTGCGCGGCACGCCCCTGCCCGGCGCCGGCGCGGACGTGACCCTGCGCCGCGACGGCGCCGACCTGCTCGTGAGCGCCCCCACGGCCCAGGTCACCGTGGACGGCCCGGACGGCCCGTGGCCGGTCACGCTCCAGCCCGGGGCCGACGGCACGTTCACGACGCGCCTGTACGCGCCCCCGCCCGGCGGCTACAGCGCGCCCGGCGCGGCTGCCGGCGTGCCCACCGTCACGCGCGACCCCGCCGCACTGGCCCTGGGCGGCCGCGCGGCTGGCCCGGACGGCGGGGCGGCGTGGACGTGGCGCGCCGCGTGGCCGGCGCTGTCCGTGCTGGCCCTGCTGGTGTTTCTGGGCGGCCTCGCGCTGCGCTACCTGCCCGAACGGGGGCCCCGGCCGGGTGCTGAGACCGTGCCGTCCATGCCGTCCTGAATGGCATGAAGGGCAACACCCTTTTCCAACCTTCATGTGTTTGAATGGGGACGGTCAGAAAATCTGTCTTGAACCCGTCTTCAACCACCTGTCCAGGGGGAGGCCCGCATGAACGTCACGCTTCAGGTGAACGGCAAGTCCTACACGCGCGACGTGGAGCCCAGAACGCTCCTCGTCCACTTTCTCCGCGAGGAACTCGGCCTGACCGGCACGCACGTCGGCTGCGACACCAGCCAGTGCGGCGCCTGCACCGTCCACGTGAACGGTGACGCCGTCAAGAGCTGCACCGTCCTGGCCGTCCAGGCCGCCGGCATGGACGTCACCACCATCGAGGGCCTGGGCACGCCCGGCGACCTCCACCCCCTCCAGACCGGCTTCTGGGAGGAGCACGGGTTGCAGTGCGGCTTCTGCACGCCCGGCATGATCATGTCCTCCGCGGAACTGCTCAAGCACAACCCGGACCCCAGCGAGGACGTCATCCGCCACCACCTGGAAGGCAACTACTGCCGCTGCACCGGATACCACAACATCGTCCGCGCCGTGCAGCACGCTGCCAAGGCCATGCAGGGCACGCAGACACAGGCCGCCGACGACTGAATGGGGAGCTGTGGGCTCTGAGCCGTGGGCTCCGGGCCAGGACGCCGCTCTTCCGTAGCCCAGCGCTCACCGCCGACTCCCAGGGAGGCCCCACCCCATGACGGACAGCAGAAGCGAGAAGTACTTCGGACAGGCCCTGAAGCGCAAGGAAGACCCGCGCTTCATCACCGGCACCGGCAACTACACCGACGACGTCGTGATTCCCGGCACGCTGCACGCCGCGATGGTGCGCAGTCCGTACCCGCACGCGAAGATCAGCCGTATCAACACCGATTCCGTGAAGGACCTGCCGGGCGTGGTGCGCGTGCTGACCGGACAGGACGTCAAGGACGCCGGCCTCGGCAGCATTCCGGTCGGCTGGCTGCTGCCGGAACTCAAGACGCCCGCCCACCCCGCCATCGCGCTGGAGGAAGCGAACCACGTGGGCGACATCGTCGCGGTCGTGATCGCCGAGACGCGCGCCCAGGCCGAGGACGCCGCCGCCGCACTTGAAGTCGAGTACCACGCGCTGCCGGCCGTGGCGACCGCCGGGGCGGCCGTGAAGGACGGCGCGGCCCTGGTGCACGACGACGTGCCGGGCAACGTGGCCTTCCACTGGGAAATCGGGGACGAGGCGGCCACCAACGAGGCCTTCGCCAGCGCGCCCCACAAGATCAGCGTGAAGCTGAAAAACCACCGGCTGGTCGCCAATCCCATCGAGCCGCGCTCCAGCCTGGCGCAGTTCACGCCGGCCAGCGGCGAGTACCTGCTGTACACCACGTCGCAAAACCCCCACATCCACCGCCTCATCCTGGCGGCCTTCGTGATGAGCATTCCGGAGCACAAGCTGCGCGTGATCTCGCCCGACGTGGGCGGCGGCTTCGGCACCAAGATCTTCCAGTACCAGGAAGAAGTGATCGTGCTGCTGGCCACCCGCCTGCTGGGCCGGCCGGTCAAGTGGACGGCCCGCCGCTCCGAGGCCTTCGTCAGCGACGCCCAGGGCCGCGACCACGAGACGGTGGCGCAGCTCGCCGTGAGTGACGACGGCAAGATCCTGGGCTTCCGCGTGAACACCCTGGCGAACCTGGGCGCGTACCAGACGCTGTTCGCCCCGGCCGTGCCCACGTACCTGTACGGCACGCTGCTCAACGGCGTGTACAAGATGCCCGCCATTCACGCCAAGGTCACGGGCGTCATGACGAACACCGTGCCCGTGGACGCCTACCGCGGCGCCGGGCGCCCCGAGGCGACGTACCTGATCGAGCGCATCGTGGACATGGCCGCCCACGAACTGAACATGGACCCGGCCGAGTTCCGCCGCAAGAACTTCATCCAGGAAGACGAGTTCCCGTACCAGACCCCCGTGGCGCTGGTATACGACAGCGGCAACTACGAACCGGCCCTCGACAAGGCCATGGGCATGATGAACTACGCCGGCCTGCGCGAGGAACAGCAGCGCATGAAGGGCAGCAACAAGATCATGGGTGTGGGCCTGATCTCGTTCCTCGAGGCGTGCGGGCTGGCGCCCTCCGCGCTCGTCGGTCAGCTCGGCGCGCAGGCCGGGCAGTGGGAATCGAGCCTGGTGCGCGTGCACCCGACCGGCAAGGTGGAGCTGTTCACCGGCAGCCACAGTCACGGCCAGGGCCACGAGACCGCGTTCCCGCAGATCGCCGCCGATGAACTCCAGATTCCCATCGAGGACATCGAACTCATCCACGGTGACACCGGCCGCATGCCCTACGGCTGGGGCACCTACGGCAGCCGCTCGGCGGCGGTGGGCGGCTCGGCCCTGAAGATGGCGCTGGGCAAGATCACCACCAAGATGAAGAAGATCGCCGCGCACCTGCTGGAAGCCAGTGTGGACGACGTCGAGCACGAGGGCGGCGTGTTCCGCATCAAGGGCGCCCCCGAGAAGAGCAAGACCTTCTTCGACATCGCCCTGATGGCCCACCTCGCGCACAACTACCCCGAGGATCTGGAGCCGGGCCTGGAGGCCACCGCGTTCTACGACCCCAAGAACTTCGTGTACCCCTTCGGCACGCACATTGCGGTCGTCGAGATCGACACCGACACCGGCCACGTGAAGCTGCGCAACTACGGCTGCGTGGACGACTGCGGTCCCCTGATCAACCCCCTGATCGCTGAAGGTCAGGTGCACGGCGGCATCGCCCAGGGCATGGGCCAGGCGCTGCTGGAAGACGCCGCGTACGACGACGACGGCAACTTCCTGGCCGGCACGTACATGGAATACGCCATGCCCCGCGCCGACGACGTGCCCACCTTCCAGATCGGGCACACGGTCACCCCCAGCCCCCACAACCCCCTGGGCGTCAAGGGCATCGGCGAGGCCGGCACCATCGCCAGCACCGCCGCCGTCGCCAGCGCCGTCATGGACGCGCTGTGGACGGAGTGCGGCATCGCGCACCTGGACATGCCCTACACCGCCGAGAAGGTCTGGAAGGCGATCCGGGACGCACGCAGCGCCCAGCCGCAGGCCGCCGACGACTGAAACGAGTTCTGGGCTCTGAGCCGTGGGCTTTGAGCACCTGCACCGCCGCTTCGTAGCCCAGAGCTCGCCGCTCCTGGCCCCAATCCGGAGGGATCATGTACCCAGCCAGTTTCGACTACCAGAAAGCCGAGAGCGTCGATCAGGCGCTGGCCGCCCTCGCCGCCAACCCCGACCTCAAGATCATCGCCGGCGGGCACTCGCTGCTGCCGGCCATGAAACTCCGCCTCGCCCAGCCGCCCGCCCTGCTCGACGTGTGGGGCCTGGAAGAACTGCGGGGCATCACCCGTGACGGCGACACCTTCGTGGTGGGCGCGATGACCACGCACGCCGACATCCTCCGCAGCGAGGTGCCCCTCTTCCCGGAAGTGGCCGGGTGGGTCGGTGACCCCATGGTGCGCAACCGCGGCACCATCGGCGGCAGCCTCGCCCACGCCGACCCCAGTGCGGACTACCCCGCCGCCGCCCTCGCCCTGGGCGTCGAGTTCGTGATCCGCGGCCAGAGCGGCGAACGCACCGTGCACGCCGACGACATGTTCCAGGGCATGTTCGAGAGCGCCGTGCAGCCTGGCGAACTCCTCACGCATATCCGCATTCCGGCCACCATCCAGGCCTCGGCCTACGAGAAGTTCCGGCACCCGGCCAGCCACTACGCCGTGGTCGGCGTCGCCATGGCGAAACATGCCAGCGGGGAGGTGCGCGCCGCGTACACCGGGGCGGCCGAGAAGGCACACCGCCTGAGCAAGCTGGAAGACGGCATCCGCAGCGCCGAGTTCCAGTTCAAGAACCTCGTGGAGGCTGGGGACCTGCTGGGCGACCGGTTTGCCAGCGCCGAGTACCGGGCGCATCTGGTGGACGTGCTGTCCGAGCGGGCTTACAAGCGGCTGGGCTGAGCTTTAGGGATCGTTGCCCCCGGCTTCGGTCGGGGGTTTTCGTTGTCGCAGCGGACGTCCTCACCCCCGGCCCCCTGCCCCAGACTCGAAAAGCTGCGCAGCAGAGGGGCAGGGGGAGAGCGCTGCGCTAAGCATGTGGTAGCCACGTCATCTGGGCTGGCCTGACACGAGGCCTCGTTGGCGAGGGGCGGCGTTCTTGCCTCGTGCGTTCATGCCGTCAGCGCCCGCGCGCTACGCGCGCGATGGCATCCGGTCAGGGGCAGGGTGGGACGCTTTGGCTTTGACCACCAGTTCAGTTGTTGGGCACTCACGGGGTTGCGGAAGGTGCGTCGTTGGTTCGCCCGCTAAAGTGGCTGGGCGTATCTAGGGGCGGCCGCGCCTTGCTGCTGTGCCCGCTTACTCGATCAGGCCGGCGATGCCGTTGATGGTCACAGCGATGATCACGGTGCCGAACACGTAGGACAACAGGGCGTGGCCGAGGGTCAGGCGGCGCATGGCGCGGGTGTTGAGGTCGGTGTCGCTGACCTGGTAGGTCATGCCGACTGTGACGGCCAGGTACGCGAAATCCCAGTAGATCGGTTCGTGCAGCTCGTCCTCGCCGTGGGGGAAGATCACGCCGCGGCCGTGCTGGTAGTAGTTCCGGGCGTAGTGCAGGGCGTATTCGGTCTGCACGAGCAGCCATGACGCGGTGACGACCAGCACGGCCAGGGCCGTCAGGGCGATCTCCGCCGCGCCCTTGGCCTGGTGGGCGTCGGACAGCAGAAAGCCCACTCCGACCAGGCTGATCACGGCCGCGCTCATGGTGATGGTGCCGGCCAGGGCGCGCGAGTCGTCCTCGACGGTGGCGAGTTCCTTGGTGCGGGCGGGGCCGGCGCGCATCATCTCGGGCCACAGCTGCACGAGGATCGTGATGCACAGCAGCACCCACCCGATCAGCACGCGGCCCTCGAGTTTCCACGAGGCCGGGACGAGCAGGGCGCCCACGGTGCCGACCACGATCCCGGAGAGCATCCTCAGCAGCGCGTGGGGGCGGGTGCGGGTGGGTGTGCTCATGCGTGGAGCATAGCGGCCGGGACGCCGTGCGGCGAGCAGTCCGGCCCCGGCGGGGACGCTGGGTCTTGCTCACTTCCATGCTCCGGCCCGCCACGCTGCTCGCCCTGCTGGTCCTGGGGTCGGCGCCGGCGGTCCCGGAACTCCACCTGCCAGGGTGGGTGGCGCCTGGATGTCGCGTCCACGACGTTCGCCGTCCTCACGTGGAGCGGCGTGCGGTACGGGCTGGCGCAGGCGGTCAGCGAGAGCGGTGCGCGTTACGCGGCCCTGGCCGGCGGTCCGAACCAGGCCGTCGTGGAGAAGTGGGAGCACCACGAATAGGGCGCGCTGATTACCTAGTCCGGCCAGAGCACCGAGACGACCCGGCCGCTGCTGACCGGCTGCCGCGTGCGCTGAGTGCGCTCCAGCACCCTCGGGACTTGCCGGACCCGCTCCGGCGCGGGCATGCTGGCGGCATGAATGACCGAACCCGCGCGTGGCTGCGGCGCTGGCTGCCCGTGATCACCTTCCTGCTGATGGGCGCGCTCACGCTGGCGCAGTGGTGGCTCTCGGCGCATCCGGGCTGAGCGCGCCCCTCTTCCCCTTTCCTAAGTCTTTTCGCTCTCGGTTCGTTCAGGGCGCGGCGCGTAAAATCCCTGGGTGACTGTCGCCGCGCCCAACCTGTCGAAACTGCTGCCCACCGCTCCGCCCGGGAACCTCCTGCTGCTTCCGCAGGTGGCGCGGGCGGCGCTGTTCGCGGCGTTTCCGGGGCCGGCGGTGCTGCTGACCACGCCGGATCGCCTGGGCAGTTACCACTCGGCGGGCGTGCTGGGCGCGCCGGTGACCGTGAATCCGGGCCTGCGCGACTGGGACGCCAAGCACGACCATGTGGTGCTGGATGTGAACACGGCGCTGGACCTCTTCCCGGCCCATCCGGAGGACCACGCCCTGAACCTGCGCGTGGGCAGCAGCTACCCGCGTGAGGCGCTGCTGTCGCGCCTGGAACGCCTGGGCTACGAGCGCGGTGAGGAACCCGGGTTCGAGCTGCGCGGCGACACGCTGGAGCTGCGCCTCGCGC
Organism: Deinococcus metalli; assembly: GCF_014201805.1. Lineage (NCBI taxonomy): Bacteria > Thermotogati > Deinococcota > Deinococci > Deinococcales > Deinococcaceae > Deinococcus > Deinococcus metalli. Next base: position 373,046 of record NZ_JACHFK010000001.1, read on the forward strand.
CGGGGGCCGGGCTGCCCGCCGAGGCCGAGGACGGCCTGTGGGTGCGCGCCGAGTTCTTTGGCGACGAGCTGGACACCCTGCGCCTGCTGGCCCCGGGCGAACTGACCGGCGAGAAGGCGCAGTTCTTCATCGTCGAGCCGACCGCCGAGTACCTGACGGAGGTGAAGTGGGACGCCACGCGCCTGGAGCTGCTGCCGGGTCGCGTGTTCCTGGACTCTCCGGAGTTCTACGCAAGCGCCCTGGGCGTGCTGACCGACACCCTGTGGCCGAAACTCGCGGAGCGCGAGGTCACGTCCTTCGGCCGCGCGCCGCTGGACCTGCCGACCCTCGACCCCGGCCTGACCACGCTGCCCTTCTACCGCGCCCGCCTGAACGACCTGGAACGCGACGTGGACGAGTGGCGGGGGGCCGGATACCGCGTGCTGATCCTGGTGCGCCACGACCGCACCGCCGCGTACCTCGCGGACAAGCTGCTGGACACCCACGAGATCCCGTGGCTGAAGGTGCCGCGCGTGGAGGAGGGCCGCGTGGGCTTCCTGCGTGGCGGCGGCGAGGGTGGCTTCGCCATCCCCGAGCACCGCACGGTGGTGATCACTGAAGACCTGATCTACGGCTTCCAGGGCGGCAGCGCCCTGCGCGGCAAGCGGCTGGGCGGCAAGCCCGTCACGGACGCGCTGGGCCTGCACGTGGGGGACTACCTGATCCACCCCGAGCACGGCATCGGGCAGTTTCAGGGGCTGGAGACGTTGACCGTGCTGGGCGTGACCCGCGACTACCTCAACCTGGAGTATCGCGGCGGCGCGCACCTGCGGGTGCCCATCGAGCAGCTCCCGGTCCTGCGCCGCCACCCCGGCACCACCGACGACCCGCCGGTGCTCAGTTCCTTCGACAAGAAGGACTGGGCGCGTGCCAAGGAGAAGGCCCGCAAGAACGCCGAGGAGGTCGCCGGGCGGCTGCTGGTGCAGTACGCGGCGCGGCAGGTCACGCCCGGCAACGCCTTCCCGCCGCAGCCCGAGTGGGACGAGAGGATCGCGCAGAACTTCCGCTTCGATCTGACGGCCGATCAGGTCTCGGCCCTGAAGGACACGCTGCGCGACCTGGAGAAGGCGAACCCCGCCGACCGTCTGATCTCCGGCGATGTGGGCTTCGGCAAGACCGAGGTGGCCCTGCGCGCCGCGCACCGCGTGGTCGGACACGGCAAGCAGGTCGCCATCCTGGTGCCCACGACGCTGCTGGCCGAGCAGCACACCAGCACCTTCGTGGACCGCTTCAAGGGGCTGCCCGTGCGCGTCGAGGGCCTGTCGCGCTTCACCAGCCCGCAGCAGACGCGCGCGATCCTGGGCGACCTGAAGGCCGGAAAGGTGGACATCCTGATCGGCACGCACCGCCTGCTCTCGGGCGACATCGAGTTCAAGGATCTGGGCCTGATCATCGTGGACGAGGAGCACCGCTTCGGCGTGTCGCAGAAGGAGAAACTGCGGGCGCTGCGCGGCCTGCCGCCGGTCGGCAAGGAGGGCCGGATCGAGATTCCCGAGGGCGTGACGGCCGTGGACACCCTGGCCCTGTCGGCCACGCCGATTCCGCGCACGCTGTACATGAGCATGGTCGGCCTGCGCGACATGAGCAGCATTCAGACGCCGCCCAAGGGCCGCCGCCCCATTCAGACGGTGCTCACGCCCTTCGACCCGGTCGCCGTGCGCGACGCGATCCTGACCGAGATCGAGCGCGGCGGTAAGGTCTTCTACATCCACGACCGCATTGCCAGCATCGGCGCGCGCAGCCTGTACCTGCGCAACCTCGTGCCCGAGGCGCGTATCGGCGTGGCGCACGGCCGCATGAACGAGGAGGAACTCGAGGAGATCATGCTCGGCTTCGAGCAGGGCGCCTTCGACGTGCTGCTCTCCACCACCATCGTTGAGACCGGCCTGGACATCCCCGAGGCGAACACCATCCTGATCGAGCGTGCCGACCGCCTGGGCCTGGCGCAGCTGTACCAGCTCCGGGGCCGCGTGGGCCGGCGCTCGGTCAGCGCGTACGCATATCTGTTCTACCCGCCGCGTCTGACCGAGAACGCCCAGCGCCGCCTGTGGGCGATTGCCGATCTGCAGGACCTGGGTTCCGGGCACCTGCTGGCCGAGAAGGACATGGAGATCCGCGGCGTGGGCAACATCCTGGGCGAGGAACAGCACGGCCACGTGCAGGCCGTGTCCATCGACGTGTATACCGAGATGCTGGCCGAGGCGGTTGCCCGCCTGAAAGGGGAGAAGGTCGAGGCGCCCGTCAGTATTTCCATCGACCTGCCCATCAACGCCCGCCTCAGCCCCGAGTACTTCGAGCAGGACGAGGAAGCGCGCATCGCCACCTACGGCCGCCTGTCGGACAGCCGCACCCTCCAGGCGATTTCCCGCGTGGAGCGCGACCTGCGCAAGAAATACGGGCCGCCCACGCCCGAGGTGCAGAACTTCATCGACCTCGCCAAGCTGCGGCTGGTGGCCGCCGCCAAACGGGTGCTGAGCATCGGCGAGACCATGACCGATCTGCAGATCACCTTCGCGTACAAGACCCTGGACTACGACGCGGCTGGGCTGAAGCGCTACCCGCACAAGACTGAGGTGCAGACGTTCCCACCCAGCGTGAAGGTGGAGAAGCGAGGGGTGAGGCCGGACGAGTATGCGCGGACGCTGATTGATCTGTTGGGGTACTTCGGGTAATCAGGGGTCATGGTGCGGTCACTCTCACTGCGACATCCTCATCGTGGAGGTCAACCATGAACCTGATAGTGGTAGACGTGTTGCACAACGGCCAGCCTGTAGGGCGATTTGGCTTTTACGTCATTCCACGGGTGGGGGAAGAGGTCACGCTGCAAGGAGTTGGCGGCCCCCACAAGGTTCTACGGGTACTCCATTTCGGAGACGGGGTGGCTGATGCCGTCCTGCCGCCGCCCATTCAGATCCATCTATGACCCGCCCCCTCGCTTCCCTCCTCCATGCCGAAGCCGTGCGCCGGGGCCAACGCTCGGGTGACACGCTGCCGGATGAACGCGAGGTCTTTGAACTCGTGCACGACTTGCCCTACGCGCGGGCCAGCGGTCACGTACCCGAGACCGTCATCAGCGAGTGGCGCGGTACGTGTTCGACCAAACACTAGCTGCTGGCGGCGTGGAGCGGCGAGCCGGTCATTGACGTTCACAATTGCCTCGTGCTGCACGAGCCCGGCAGAGACAGTGTGATTGATGCGACATGGCCGCTGGCGACGCGGGCAGCGGAGCTTCCGACCAATGAATGGAGCCACGACACGCAGATCGCCTGCACGCCCCTGGAAAGATGGGCGCTCGAAACTGATGAGGATGTGGCGGCCTTCGAAGACGCGCGGCTGCGCGAACGGTAGACGCCCGAGCAACTGGAACGGCGGGACGCGTTCATCCGGGCGGTCTGGCAACTGTTCGCTGGGAGGTGGGTGAGGTCGGGACGGTGAACGCCCGATCTAGCAGCATCCCCACGGACCTAAGGTGCAATGAAACTACGCATCAACATGGCCTCTTGAGAGCCGAGGGTCACATCCAGGGCGCTGCAGGCAGGAAGCCCAACGTGTCGGCGAGGGCCGCACCTTGCCAGACGTAGTGGCAGTCGCAGACAGCACCGTGACCGCCAAGCCGCGATGTTCTGCCAGCTTCCCGAGGCGTGCCTACGGCGCTCTAGCGTGCTGCCAGTGCGCCCTTCCAGCCCACCCTCGCCACCAGCGCGCGCGCCCGGCGCGTCGCCTCGCGGTACGCGGCGCCCGCCTCCCCAGGTGCGCGTCCCAGGAGTCGCGCGTCGAGTTGCGCCCCGCTCAGCGCCGTCAGACCCGTCGGTTCCACCGGGTCTCCCGCCGCCTCGCCGCTGAAGATGCGGGCCAGCCCCTCGGCCAGCCAGCGGGCGAGGCCCGGCGGCTGCGCGGTGTGGAAGCCCTCGTGCCGGATGGTGCCCGCCAGGATGCCACGGGTGGCCAGCGCCGACAGCCGTTGCGTCACGATGGTCTGCCCACGCGTGCTGGCGGCGATGCTGGCCGGCTCACCCGTCCTGCGGGTGAAGTCGGGGGCATCGGCCGCCACGTCGATCCGGACGGGCCGCACGGTCAGGCCGAGCGCGGTCAGGTCGCTCGCCGCTGCCTCCCACGTCCGGAACACCAGCGGCAACTGGGCCCGGTCGCGCGCGTCCCGGTACGTGACGGTCAGCGTGCCGTGCGCGACCGTCACCGGCGCGGCGTGGGCGCTGACGCTGAGGGCCAGCGCCAGCGCGGCCCAGCGGTGCCGGGGCATCAGCGGTCGCGCACCGTGATGGTGGCGGCGGGACCGTAGCCCTCCACACCGGGGTCGTACATCAGGAAGGCGTGCGAGGGCAGGGCGGTGAAGGTGCCGGGCGTCTGGGCGCGCAGCACGTAGGTCATGGTCTGGCGGCCGTCCAGATAGTCGGCGTACAGGTCCACGCGGTCGTCGAGCAGGTCGCGTCCGGCGTACCAGTAATCCCAGTTCTCCCAGTCGTACTCGTCGCGCTCCTTCAGGCCGGAGATGCTCAGGCTGCGTTCGTCCAGCGCCTTCATGCCGGCGGGAATGGGGTCGCTGACCAGCAGGTAGCGTGCGGTCTGGTCGGGCCTCACGCTCAGCGTGACCAGGATCAGGTCGCCGACCGTGATGGGCTGGAGCTGCCCGCCCCGCAGCAGTGGCGTGCGGGCGTAGGTGTAGCGGCTGTTCTTGGCGTCCCAGCGCGGCGTCAGGCGCTCATAGGTGCGGCCCAGTGTGATGCCGCGCGTCGTGATGGCGTTCAGTGCGGCGGGTTCGCGCGAGTAGCGCAGTTGACCCGCATAGGTCAGGCCAGCAGGTGCCCCCTTCAGCGACAGGGTATGGGCGCCGGGTGTCAGCCGCGCGGCGGGCACGTCGAGGGTGGCGCCGGTCTGTCCGCCGAGGGACACCGTGCCGACGGTCCTGCCGTCCAGGCGCACGTCCACGCTGGAGGCGGCCGGAGCCTTCGTCCTGGGCAGACTCAGCGCCGCGATCAGGACGCTGGTGGTGTCCTGGGTGCTCACCCAGCGCGGCCCCCGGCGGTTGTGGAGCAGCCACTGCGAAACGCCGGGAATCAGCGGGCTCCCTGGCTCCAGCCGCGCCAGGGCCTCCAGCGCCACGGCCGTGACCTGGATGCGGTTGTCGTCCCAGTACGCCCACCAGTCGTCCGCCGGGCGGCCGCTGCCCCAGTAGATCAGGCCGCCGCGCACCGTGCCCTGGCGCGTGGCCTTAAGGCGCGAGAGGGTATCCAGCGCGGCCTGCGTCTGCCCGGACCGGTTCAGCGCGAGGCTGAGCTGCGCGAGGCTGTACGGCGTGAGTTCCTTCCGGCGCGCGAAGGCGGAGAGCTGCGTCACGTTCACGCGCCCGGCGTCGGCCAACACGCGGTACGCGGTGGCGCGGTCGGCCTGTCGCTCGTCCGGGTCGGCGACGTGGGCGGACAGGTACTTCAGGCCGTTGTCCAGCACGGTGTTGTTCACTGCGGCGCCCACGCGCCTGGCGCGCATCAGGCCGCCGGCCACGTAGGCGGTCATCTCCAGGGTGCTGTCGTCGTTCTTCCAGAAGTTCCAGCCCCCGTCCTCGTGCTGGAAGTCCGCCAGCCGGGCCAGCCCCGCCTCGGTGATCGCCTTCAGGTTCTGGCCGCCCTGCGGCAGCACGCCTGCCCCCAGCGTCTGCCGCGCCAGCAACGCGGGCAGGAAGCGGCTCATGGTCTGCTCGGTGCAGCCGTACGGGTAGCCGACGAGGTACTCCAGCGCCGGGGCGACGGCCGACAGCAGCGACGGCGTGAGGTTCAGGGTCAGGCCCACGGTCGACGGCGCGGCGCCCTGCGGCACCGTGAAGGTCACGGCCGTGCCCGCACTGCCGGTCAGGGTGCGGATCTCGTCGTAGCCGCGCGCCTTGACCGGCACGGGCAGCTTCAGGGCGTCGCTGCCGCCGGGCGTCCGGGCGGTGAAGGTCAGGGTGGCGGTGCCGGGCTGACCGGCGCGCACCACGGAGTCCACGCGGCTGCGTCCGCTGGCGTCCACGTGGAAGGCGGTGCCCTGGGCCGTCAGCGCGTTGCCGCTTACGCCCTTCAGGCCGGTCACGCTCAGGGTCGCGCGGCCGTCCTGTGCCGTGCCCAGCGTATTGTTCACCACGCCGGACACCGTCACCTGATCGCCGCGCACCAGGAAGGGCGGCACGCTCAGCCGGGCGATCACGTCCTTCGTCACGAGGCTGCTGGCCGTGGTCTGCCCGAAGCGGGGAGCCGTCGTCTGGGCGCGGGCGGTGGTGATCCATGTGGTCAGGTTGTCCGGGTATGTCACGTCCACCGTGGCGCGTCCCTGCGCGTCGGTCACGAGATCCGGCACCCACAGCAGCGTGTCGCGGAAGTCCTGGCGGGGCGTGACCTCCTGCGGCGAGGCGTCGGCACGCGCACTCTCCTTGCTCTGCGCGAAGGCCGCCTCGGTCATGGGCGCGGCGGGCCGCGCCGCCTGCGGGCCGCTCTGCTCGAAGTAGAAGTCCACGCTGGACTGCGTACCCACCGCGTTGTCGCGCGGCGCGTCGAACACCTGCAGCATGCTGGGGCTGGTGTCCGGCTCGACAAGATAGATTGCCTGATCCACCACGCCCAGCGCGACGTCCGCCGCCACGCCCTGGCCCTGCGCGTTCGTCACCTGCACCTTCAGCTTGCCGGTCTCGCCGGGACCGTACCGCGCCTTATCTGGCGTGACGCGCACGCTCAGGTCGGCGCCCAGCCGGGGCACCCGCAGCTTCTTCTCGGCCATGTGGACGTTCCCACCGCCCAGCGAGGCCGCCGCCACGAAGGCGTTCGGTGTCATGTCGGCCGTGACCGTGAAGGTGTACGTCAGGGTCGCGCCCGCGCCGCGCAGCACCGCCCACTGGCGCAGGCGCTGTCCCTCCACCGACACCAGCACCGGCGCGCCCGGCGTGGGATTGCCCACCAGCACGGTGGCGGTGTCGCCGGGCTTGTAGGTCCTGTGGTTCAGCGTCAGTGAGATCTCGCGGTAGTTCCAGCCCCAGTCGTCGCCGGGCCGGGTGATCCACAGCCAGTTCTCGGAGGTGCTCGTTCGGCCCCGGGCGTCCCGGACCGTCGAGCGCAGCACGTAGCCGCCGCTGCGGGGCGCGCGCAGGGTGGCGCGGCCCTGCCCGCCCGCGCCGGTGCTGACCGTCTGGCGCGCTACCCGCTCCTCCTTGAACGTCCATTTGCCCCGCGAGTACTGATAGTCCTGACGCACCAGGTCGAGGGTGACGGGCGCGGCCCGGCCCTGATCCTGCAGGTCGCGGGTGTCCAGCGTCACGGCCACGCGGTCGCCGGGGGCGTACACGTAGCCGTCCGTCTCGGCCTGCACGTTCAGTGCCGCCGGGTAAGCGATCACGCGCGCCTGTCCGCTGACGGTCCTGCGGGTCTCGTCCTCGACCTCGGCCTCCACGCGGTAACTCACGGGCTGGCCGTCCGCGTCACGTTCCAGCGGCAGCTCCAGCACGAGCTGGCCGCTGCTGTCCAGGCGCGTTTCCTCCTGCGCGACCAGGTCCGAGCCATAGTCGCTGCCCTGCGCGTCGGGCGGCAGGGCGTCCGTGTCGAAGCCCGGCGGGTAGTACGGCGCGCGCGTGACGTTGTAGTTGACCCGCGCGCCTGAGACGCTGCCGCCGAACAGGTATTTCGCGCTGATCCGCACGCTGACCTTGTCACCCTGCACGGCGCTCGTGCGGTCCGGCGTGACGGTCACCTGGTACTCCGGTTTCTGGTACGCCTCCACCTGGAAGGAGCCGCCCACGCTCGTCGCGTCCGGGTCGTCCCGGCCGGCCGTGACCTCGAAGCGGTAGCCGCCCACCCGCGCCCCGGCCGACAGATCGAAGCCCGCGTGTACCGTGCCGGCCGCGCCGCTGGTCAGTGTGGTCCGGAAGACCTCCTCGTCGTTGCCGTCCAGCACCCGGACCGAGACCGCCGTGTTCGCCAGCGGGGTCAGGTCGCCGGCGCGGCGCAACACCCCCTTGAACTCCACGTGCTGGCCTGGTCGGTACACCGGACGGTCCGTGTACACGTAGCCGCGCACGGTAGGGGCGGCGTACTCGTTCCAGCTCGACCCCGACACTGCCCAGTCGTTGCCGAAGCGCGCCAGGAAGACCTGGTCCTCGCCCAGCGTGCCCGTCCACTTCAGCAGGCCGTGTGCGTCCGCCGTGCCCGTACCATGGCCCAGCGCCCAGACCTTCGCGGGCCGCGTCTGCCCGGACTCCTTGTCCGCCGCGTACACCAGGGTGGTCGCCCTGTCGCGCTTCACGACCAGCCCCAGGGTGGTGACGATCACGATGCGGCTGACCCGCCCGGCCCGCACGAGGTACACGCCGCTCGGTACCCGTCCGAAGTTCAGCGTGTCCGACCGCGTGAGCTGCGCCGTCCCGACCCGCTCGGTGTGCGCGCCAGCTGGCAGGGTGGGGCTGTGGGGGTCCTCGCTGGCCGCGAACAGGCCCGCCGGGTCGAGCACGCGCTCCAGCGTGAACACCGTGCCGGTCGGCCCGTACGCCTCGACGTTCAGGGCCTCAGCCGCCGAGAAGCGCCCGCCGTAGATCGAGATGTCCTGCGCCGGGGCGACGTCGGCCAGCAGCAGGGCCGCCAGCAGCGTGCCGGTCAGCCAGGAGGAGGGAATGCGGGACCTTTTCACAGACGGGCTCCTTGAACGGGGCGGAGGAGAGCGGAGACGGAATTGACCTGGCGGGGCGTCACTGGACGATCTTCCAGCGGTACACCCCCAGGAAATCCTGATTGGACGCCACGGGATGGAACGCCGCGTCCGGGTGCTTCATCAGCGTCTGGACAGACAGCAGCCGGACCTCGCCGCCCTCGGCTGGACTCAGGCCCGTGTGGTACACGACCATGCCGCCCCCCAGATACACCATCGAATGGTATGAGCGCCGCTGCGGCCGCAGGAAGAACAGCACGTCGCCCCGGCGGGCCTGCGCCACGTCGCGCGACACACGGGTCATCGATCCGTTCAGCAGGAACTGCGCTCCAGTGCGGCCCACCATGCGGCCCTGCGCCACGTCGTCCGGTCGGTACGCGCCGGGCGCCACCCGGAACGCGGCGCGGCCGATCACCGGCAGCGGGTAACTCACGCCCTGCACCGACGGGGTGCGCGGCGGCGGCAGGTAGCGGAACTTGGCGAACCACGCCGCGTTGTGTCGGGACAGAGCGTTCACGAAGGCGTAGCGCACCAGTCCCGAGCAGTCCTGGTCCTGCACGGCCCAGTCGGCATTCGTGCCGTAGTACTGACTCTCGGCCACGGCCGCGAACCACTCCGCGAAGCGGGTCCGGTCCGCGCCGTACAGCTCGGCGCTGTCGGGATAGCCGTCCCGGTCGGCGTCCACCACGGACGGGGCCGGCGGCGCAGGGGTGGCGGACCCTGGCGCGGCGCCCAGCGCGAGCGCCACGGCCAGCGTGGCAGGGCGGAGCCTCGGCCAGCCGGCTTTCATGGGGCACCACAGTTCGGAACGAGAAACGGAGCACGAGCACTAGAGCGAAGTACAATCCGAACTGCAGTTGTTCCCATAGCCGGCCCCTCCCCGGGGCCACCCGACCTTGATCGTCCTCAGTGTAGGCAGGCCCCGTGAGGCGCAGGTCATCCCAAAGGTGGACGCCGCGTTACCACGTGTGAAGGACGTCAGGCGCGGCTATTTCGAGGGTGTCAGCGTGGCGGTGCAGACGTAGGCGGGACCCTGCGGGACGCAGTTGCTCAGCGTGACCGCGAAGCCTGTAAAGGGGGCGGCCGACGGCGCCGCGCTCGCAGGAGCGGCAGCTGTGCCCAGCGCGCGGACTGGCACGGATTCGAGGCGTTTCCCCGCGATCTCAAGGGCTTTGATCACGGTCGTGCTGCTCGGCAGATTAAAATACGCCTGGACGTTCAGTGGGGTATTCGCCACGACATCCAGCTTGCTCGACCACAGGCCGAAGACGTTGTCCGCGAACGCCACCTTGTCGGCCGGCTGGGAGGTGCCGCCCGGGCCATACACCTTCACGAAGTCGTTGTTCCAGAAGACGGTGGAGACCTGCTTCCCGGTCAGGACGTAGCGGAAGTCGCAGTAGATGCCGTCCTGCGCGCCGTGGCAGCCCACCAGGGTCAGCGTACCGTCCTTGATAGTCCAAGTCTGGGCCTGGGCTGTGCCGCACAGCAGCAGGGCCAGCGTCAGGTGTCGTCTTGTCACGCGTCACGTCCGGCGCAGGGGGTCACCAGTCCACAGTAGGGCGAATCCTGTTGCTCTTCCAGCACACCTGCCGACGGCCTGCCGCTCAGCCGTGCAGGAAGTCCCGCACCACGTCCGGCAGGGCCTGGGCGTCCATCAGGAAGGCGTCGTGGCCGTGGATGCTGTCCAGTTCCCAGTACGTGCTGCGCGGCAGCAGGGCGGCCTGCTCGCGCACCTCGGCGGCCGGGTACAGCACGTCGCTGGAGATGCCGACGGCCAGCACCGGCACGCGGATAGAGCGCAGTTCGGCGTCTGTGGGCTGGAAGGCGTCCATGGCGCGCGTGAGGGTTACGTAGGTCTTCTCGCAAAAGCGCGCCAGGAGCTTCTCGCCCTGGTACTCCAGGTACGAGGTGATCGCGGGGATGCCCGGCGCGCGCTGGCCCGCCTGCGTCTGCGCGTAGCTCTGGTGGCTGCGGTACGACAGCATGGCGATCTGACGCGCGACCTTGAGGCCCTCGCCGCCCGGCGCGGCGCGGATAGCGCTGCGGGCGGCGGTGTTCAGGCCGATGGCCCACGGCGAGTGCCGGGCGGGCGCGCCGATGATCACCGCCCGCTCGACCAGGTCCGGGCATTCGAGCAGCCACGCGTACGCGAGCAGGCCGCCCATGCTGGAGCCGATGACGCGCACCCGCCGCACGCCCAGGTGGTCCAGCAGCGCGCGGCCCACGCGGGCCATGTCCGGCAGGCTGATGGGCGTGTCGCCGAGTTCGGAGGCGCTGGTCGTGCCGGCGCAGCCGCCCAGCACGTTCGCGCACACGATGTAGTCCTGCGTGGGGTCGAGTGGGCGGCCCGCGCCCAGGAACTCCGACCACCACTCGTGCACGGCGCTGGTGCCGGTCAGGGCGTGCAGCACCAGCGTGGCGTCCTCCCTCGCGTCACCGTAGGTGTGGTACGCGACGCGCACATCGCTCAGCACCTGCCCGCAATCGAGCAGCAGGGGCCGGTCGTGGAACAGCGTGACCTCGCGCTGCGGACATCGCCCGTCGGCCATGTCGTCCGGGTGCGGCAGAAGGGAGGCGGTGGGCGGGTGGGGCAGGGCGGTCACGCGTCGCCCCCTGCCAGTTCGGTCTCGCTGTGCTCCAGAGCGGCGGCCAGCGCCTGCGCGAAATCGTCCCTGATGTCGTCGATGTGCTCAATGCCCACCGACACGCGGATCAGGCCGGGCGTGACGCCGGCGGCGGCCTGCGTGACCTCGTCCAGCTGCGAGTGCGTGGTGCTGGCCGGGTGGATCACCAGCGTGCGCGTGTCGCCCACGTTCGCCACGTGCTGCGCGAGCTTCACCGCGCGGATGAAGGCCTCGCCGGCCGGGCGGCCGCCGCGCAGTTCGAAGGTGAGGACCGCGCCCGCGCCGCGCGGGAGGTAGTGCTGCGCGCGGTCGTAATGCGGGTGGTTACTCAGGCCGGGGTACGTCACGCGCCCCACGTCCGGGTGCGCGGCCAGCCACGACGCCAGGGCGGCCGTGTTCTGTGCGTGCCGCTCGGCGCGCAGGCTCAGGGTTTCCAGGCCCTGCAGGAACTGCCACGCCTGCTGCGGCGCCAGGGTCGGCCCCAGGTCGCGCAGGCCCTCGGTGCGGGCGCGGATGGCGAAGGCCACGTTCGGCAGGCCCAGCGGATTGCCCTCGCCGAAGGTCGCCCAGAAGTCCAGGCCGTGGTAGCTGGGGCTGGGTTCAGTCATCAGCGGGTAACGGCCATTGCCCCAGTCGAAGTTCCCGCCGTCCACGATGATCCCGCCGATGCCGTTGCCGTGCCCGCCGATCCACTTGCTGGCCGAATGCAGCACCACGTTCGCGCCGTGCTTCAGGGGCTGGCAGTAGTACCCGCCCGCTCCGAAGGTGTTGTCCACCAGCACGGCCACGCCCTGCGCGTGCGCGGCGGCGGCGATGGCCTCGAAGTCCGGGATGTTCAGCGCGGGGTTGCCGATGGTCTCGAGGTACACGGCGCGCGTGTTGTCGTCGATCAGCGCGGCGAACTCCTCGGGGCGCTCGGCCCCGGACGTGAAGCGCACCTCGATGCCCAGGCGCCGCAGGGTCACGCGGAACTGGTTGACCGTGCCGCCGTACAGGTTCGGCGTCGAGACGATGTTGTCGCCGGCCTGCGCGATGGTCGTGATCGCCAGGAACTGCGCGGCGTGCCCGCTCGCCACCGCCAGGGCCATCACGCCGCCCTCCAGGGCCGCCATGCGCTCCTCCAGCACGGCGTTGGTGGGGTTCATGATGCGGCTGTAGATGTTCCCGAAGGCGCGCAGGCCGAACAGGTCGGCCGCGTGCTGGGGCGACTCGAACACGTAGCTGTTGGTGGGGTAGATCGGCACCTGCTGCGCGCCGGTGGCCGGGTCCGGCTTCTGGCCGGCGTGGACTTGCAGGGTCTCGAAGTGGTGGGGCATGGCGCTTCTCCTCGCAGAACTGGGGCGTTCGGGAGGGCCAGCCGGAATGGCAAATGGCAGACCCCCTCTCGGTGGCACGAGAAGGGGCGCGTGGTGGGCGCGGGACCTTCCCGATCGATCCCGCCTGGTGGTCATCGTTGACCGGGTCACAGGGGGCTGGCCTTGGCACCGTGACGCAATGGGGTCCGGTTGCCGCGCCGTCAACGAGCCAGGTCTCTCGGGCGCTCTCGATAGGGTGGCCTCTCCACAACTGCGGGAAGCGTGACGTCAGGGTAGCGCCGGACGGCCGGGAAAGGCAAGCCTCGGGGTGTGGGTGAGCGACCGCGCGGCGCCTGGACTCAGGCGCGGGCGGCGCAGTCCGGGCAGCGGCCGTACAGCGTGACCTCGTGCGCCTCCACGACGAAGCCGCCGGGGTACACCGTGCCGGCCGGGATGGACACCGGACAGGCATGCAGCGTGAACACCCGCCCGCACGCCGTGCACGAGAAATGGTGGTGGTGCCCGCGGCCGCTCGCCTCGTACAACGTCTCGCCGTCCAGCGTGACCGGGTGGATGCTGCCCTGGTCCGACAGCAGTTTCAGGGTGCGGTACACGGTGGCCAAGCCCACGCCCGGCACCTGCGCCTGCGTGCGCGTCAGGATGTCCGGTACAGCCAGGGGACCCTCGGCGACGTCCAGCACGCGGGCGATCACGTCACGCTGCTTGGTGCTGCGTGGGGCGCTCATCTCTGCAGGGTAGCAGGAGCGGCCGCCGCACATGGAACCGCCGCCCACCATGATCCGGTGGGCGGCGCCGGCAGACACGTCAGCGGCGGTTGGGGTTGGCCATCTGCTCGGGCGGAATCACGCTGCCCTGCGCCTTGGCCTCGACCACGCTGGGCGGGTGCGGCAGCACGCCGGGATGCGTGGGGGCTGGAGCGGACGCAGCCGGCGCGGTCTGGCTGGCCGCCGATACGGGGGGCACGGGCACCACCGGAGCGGCTGGCCGGGCCGGCGCGCCGTCGGGGCGGGGCGGGGTGGCCGGGCGGGCGCCGGTCTGGGGCGTGCCCGCCTTGTCCAGCAGGCTCTCCGCGAACCCTTCCAGGCGCGGGGTGATCACGCGGTCAGTGAGGGTCTTGACGGCCAGGGTGCCCAGCGTGGCGATCAGCGCGCCGCCGATGCCGCCCCCGCCGGACTGCGACTTCTGCGCCTTGATCAGCGCCTTCTGGTGCTTGACCGGGCTCTCGGCATCCACGTAGATTCGCCGGCTGCGGCGGAACTGTCGGCCGACCACGATGCCGAGCAGAGCGCCCACGGCGGACGCGCCGCCCAGCATCTTCAGCGGGTCTTTCTGCATCTGCACGTGCAGGTTCGCCTGATCGGCCAGCGCGTCGATGCTGGCGCGCAGCTGCTCGCGGGCGGCCTCGCGCTCGGTCATGGTGAGGGGCGCGTCGGGGCTCACGAGTTGTGCCCCCGGCGCATGTCGTCCTGGAAGGTGGGATCGGTGCTGACCGGAATGCCCGGCTGGGCGCGCGGCGCGGCCGGGTCCTTCTGCGAGGGGCTGTCGTGGTCCTTGCCCTCGATCTTCTCGTTCAGGCCGCTGCCGTACATGGCGGGCGTGCCGTCCGGCTGGCTCTCATACACCGGCACGGTGGTCTCGCCGCCCTCGACGCGCACGGTGGCGTGGCCGGCGTGTTCGGCCGTCACGCGGGTTTCACCGGCCGCGTGGTTCTGGGCGTCACGGCGCAGTTCGACCTTGCGGGCCTGCGGCGTGGTGTCGTCCGGCGCGCTGGCCGGACCGGCGCGGTGCGGGGTGCTCGGGGTCGGCTGGTCGTGGCTGTCGTCGCTCATGGCGGACCTCCGGATCAGGGGTTCTTCGGTCTTGACCTCGGCGCCCAGACGCTTAAGGCCCAGGAAGATCAGCGCGCCGGTCACGGCCAGGCTCAGCACGGCGATGATCAGCGCCGCGAACCACGGCCCGGCACCCAGACGGATCAGGGCGTAGAACACGGCCAGGATCAGGAAGATCAGGGCCATGACCAGCGGGCCGACCGCCGCGAGCAGCAGCACCACGCCGATTCCCTTCGCCTTGGCGATGTCGCCGACCTTGCGCGCGACGCCGTTGATCTCAGATTTCACGAGGGTCACACCCGCGTCGAACACGTCGACCAGCGCGCTCCCCATACTCTTGCGTTCTTCCATGCAGCCCTCCACTCCCCTTCGTCCCGCACCGCATCGGGCGGTACAGACGAACTGAACTCCATCAGCATAATGACTCGCATGGACCGTCCGGCACAGCGCAAAGAAAACCTGAACCCGGCCGGGACCGAGCTGACCGCCGCCCAGCGCAGCAACCTGTGGCCCCTGACGGCGCGGGGATACACCGCGTGGCGCCGCGTGTCCCTGACCATGCTGGCCGGGCACTCCTTCCCGCTGGAGCGCGAGGCCCGGCTGTTCCGCGCCCTGTGCGCGCCGCGGCCGGGCGAGTGGTGGCTGGACGCCGGCACCAGCACCGGCTACTACGCAGCCCTGCTGGCGGACGCGGGCTGCCGCGTGCTGGCCGCGGACCTCAGCCCGGCGATGCTGGCCCAGGCGGCCCGTGAGCACCCGAATGCGGCCATCGACTGGGCGGTGCTGAACGTCGAGCACAGCGACCTGCCGGACGCGCGCTTCGACGGCGTGACGGTCGGCGCGACCCTGAACGAGACGCACGACCCCGCCCGCTTCCTGCGCGGCGCGGCGCGCGTGCTCCGCCCCGGCGGACAGCTGTGGCTGATGTACGTTCCCCGCACGGCCGGGCCGCTGCAACGCGTGCTGGCGCAGCCGGCGGCCGGCGGCCTGACCTTTCCCGACCCCGCGTGGGTGGCGCGGCAGTTGCCGGGCTTCACCCTCACGGACGGCCTGACGGTGGGGGCCGTGCGCTTCGAGCGGCATGTCCGCGGGGTGTGACCGGCCGAGTCTGTAAGAAAGTGAGACGTTTGCGGCGCTGGGCTCCCCTTACACTCGTATCAAGGACCTCCCTGTGATTGAAGCGATGACCGCATCCACCGTGCCCGCCACCCTGAACCAGTCGGTGGCCCACTGCCGGGATGTGACGCGGGCACACTCCAAGACCTTCTACCTGGGGTCGCGCTTCTTCCCGCCGCGCCAGCGGGACGCGGTGTGGGCGGTGTACGCCGCGTGCCGCGACGGCGACGACATCGCCGACGAGACCAGCGGCGAGCGCGCGCACGAGGCGCTGGCCGAGTGGTGGCAACGCACCCAGCGGGCTTTCCAGGGCCAGCCCAGTGGGCGGCCCGGCGACCTCGCCCTGACGTGGGCGGCGCAGACCTACGCCATTCCGCTGTCGGCGTTTCACGAACTGCATGAGGGATTGCTGATGGACGTGCGCGGCCACACCTTCGAGACCATGGACGACCTGACGCTGTACTGCCGCCGGGTGGCGGGCGTGGTGGGGTTCATGATCGCGCCGATCAGCGGCTACCACGGTGGAGAGCGGACGCTGGAGTACGCGCTGCACCTGGGTCAGGCGATGCAGCTCACGAACATCCTGCGCGACGTCGGCGAGGACCTCGCGCGCGGCCGGGTGTACCTGCCGCGCAGCGTCATGGCCCGCCACGGCGTGACGGACGCGACGCTGGAAGCTGGTGTGGTCACCCCCGCGTACCGCGCCCTGATGCGCGATCTGAGCGCCCTGGCCCGCCAGTGGTACGCGCAGGGCCGGCGCGGCATTCCGCTGCTGCACGGCAGTGGCCGCCTGGCCGTGGCGACCGCCGCCCGCGCGTACGAGGGCATCCTGGACGACCTGGCCCGCAACGACTTCGACAACTTCGGCCGCCGCGCGCACGTGAGCGGTCCCCGCAAGCTGATGATGCTCCCGCGCGTGTGGTGGGAACTGCGGACCGCGCCCACCCCCTGAAGCCACGTCCCCACTCGCCCGCACGCCGCGCTGTCCGCGGCGGAAGGACTGCTCTGCCATGACTACATCCCGCAAGACCGCCCTCATCATCGGCGCCGGCATCGGCGGCCTGAGCCTCGGGATCCGGCTCCAGGCGCTGGGCTTCGACACGACCATCCTTGAGCGCCTGGATGCACCGGGCGGCCGGGCGTACCAGAAGCGCACGCCGGACGGCTACGTGTTCGACATGGGCCCCACCGTGATCACAGTGCCGCACTTCATCGAGGAACTGTTCGCGCTGGAACGCGGCGCGGGCATGCTCGGGGAGCCGGACTACCCGCCGCACGTGCTGGCCGAGGACGTCCGCGTCCGCGAGGGCGACAGCGGCGGGCCGCGCACCCGCGAGTACGTGCACCTCGTGCCGATCCTGCCCTTCTACCGTATCTGGTTCGACGACGGCACGTACTTCGACTACGACGGCGATCCGGTCAGCACCCGACGCCAGATCGAGGCGCTGGCCCCGGAGGACCTCGCCGGCTACGAGCGCTTCCATGCGGACGCGAAGGCCATCTTCGAACGCGGCTTCCTGGAACTGGGCTACACGCACTTCGGGGACGTGGGCAGCATGCTGCGCGTGGTGCCGGACCTGCTGCGGCTGGACGCCGTGCGCACCCTGTTCGGCTTCACCAGCAAGTACTTCGCCAGCCCCAAGATGCGGCAGGTGTTCTCCTTCGAGACGCTGCTGGTGGGCGGCAATCCCCTGAGCGTGCCCGCGATCTACGCGATGATCCACTTCGTCGAGAAGACCTGGGGCATCCACTACGCGATGGGCGGCACTGGCGCGCTGGTGCGCGGCCTGGTGCGCAAATTCGAGGAGCTCGGCGGGCGGATCGAGTACGGGCAGGGCATCGACGAGATCCTGGTCACCGACGACCGGGGCCGGCCGGTGCGCGCTCCACTCGGCAGGCGCGTCGCCACGGGCGTCCGGCTGGAGGGCGGCGGCGAGCGCCACGCGGACATCGTGGTCAGCAACGGCGACTGGGCGAACACGTACCTGAAGCGTGTACCGGCCGCCGCCCGCCTGGTGAACAGCGATCTGCGCGTGAAGGCGGCCCGGCAGAGCATGAGCCTGCTGGTGATCTACTTCGGGTTCCGCAAGACCGGCCCGGACCTTGACCTGCGCCACCACAACATCATCCTGGGGCCGCGCTACGAGCAACTGCTGACCGAGATCTTCGGCAAGAAGGTGCTGGGCGCGGACTTCAGCCAGTACCTGCACGTGCCCACCCTGACCGACCCCAGCCTCGCGCCGGAGGGCCACCACGCCGCGTACACGCTGGTGCCCGTGCCGCACAACGCCAGCGGCATCGACTGGGACGTCCAGGGGCCGAGGCTCGTCGAGCGCGTCTATACCTTCCTGGAGGAACGCGGGTACATCCCCGACCTGCGCGCGCGCCTGACGCACAGCGAGTTCATCACGCCGGACTACTTCGAGGGCACGCTGGATTCGTACATGGGCAACGCCTTCGGGCCGGAACCCGTGCTGATCCAGAGCGCGTTTTTCCGCCCGCACAACCGCAGCGAGGACGTCCGCAACCTGTACCTCGTCGGGGCGGGCGCGCAGCCGGGCGGCGGCACCCCCAGCGTGATGATGTCCGCCAAGATGACCGCCCGCCTGATCGCCGAGGATTTCGGCATCCACCCCAGCGTGCGCGACGGCGTGCCGCAAGATGTTGGTGCGGTGAGCTGACGATGAAGTTATTGACAAAGCCGACCCAGGCATCGACGACGATCGGGTGGTGCTGTCAATTTTTTCAGGAATACCACTCGTATGGTGGTCGTCAGAACGCGGCCATCGTCGTCCTGCCGAAGAATCTGGAACCCGGCTACATGTTTGACATCCAATTCAGAATTGAAAGTGTAGAGAGCGAATCTAGGGAACCTCTAGTAACGAGCAAAAGTATTCTCAGTGTTGGGGGCATGCATATTCGAAACTGTCCGTGGTGTGGTCGTGATCTGGCGCGATGGTACCGCCGGTCTGCACACCTGCTGGTACGACGTGAGCTCGATATTTCTCCCTTCCCACGAGGAGATTCTGCCGATTGATCAGCCCGGTGCGTGCGCCCGCAGCCAGTCCACGATGATGCCGCGCACCTTCTCGCGGCACTCGTCGTTCAGGAGTTCGTGGTAGCCGCCGTCCTCCAGCACCAGCGTCTTGTCGGTCGACGCGACGGTCTGCACGAAGCGCTGGCTGCCCCGGGGATCGGTGATCGTGTCGGCGGTGCCGTGCACGACCAGGGTGGGCAGCGTCCACGCCGCGTACAGCGGCCACAGCGATGCACTCAGCGTCAGCATGCTCGCGCCGGTCAGGGCCGGCACCTTGCCGTGGTACATCACGGTGTCCGCCTCGTACGCGGCGACCTCGTCCGCGAGGCGGGACAGGCCGCCCGTGCCCAGGTCCGTGACGGGTAGGGCCGGCGCGATGCGGGCCAGCAGCGGGGCCAGCACCTTGACCAGGGCGGGTTCGGATTCGCCCACCAGCAGGGCCGGACTGGACAGCACCACGCCCGACACGCCGCGCGGATCGCGGGCCGCGCTGGCCGCCGTGATCAGGCCGCCCATGGAGTGCCCGAATAGGAACAGCGGGGTGCCCTGAACGCGCAGGACCTCGCGCGCCTTGAGGTGATCCTCGACGAGTACGGCCATGTCCACCACCGCGCGGCGCCCACCGGACGTGCCGTGTCCGCGCTGGTCGAAGCTGTACACGGTGAAGCCGGCGTCTACCAGGGTCGGAATCAGCGCGTGGTAGCGCTCGACGTAGCGGCCCGCGTACTCCCCGACGCCGTGCGACAGGAGCACACGGCCCCGCTCGTCCGGAGCGGCCCACACGAAACCCTGCACCGGGGCGCCCGGCACCGTCCACTGCTGAGGTTGCATAGGCCGAGTCTAAACCGCGCGGCGCACATGAACCCTCCGTAAAGGCACGGAGGGTCAGTTCACGGCACACTCCAGGCATGGCAGACATTGCAAGAAAGGCATCGGCCCACTGGGAAGGCGACCTGCGCAGCGGCAAGGGCACCGTCAGCAGTGGCAGCGGCACCCTGAAAGACGCGCAGTACTCGTTCGGCACCCGCTTCGAGAACGGCGTGGGCACCAACCCCGAGGAGTTGCTGGCCGCCGCCCACGCCGGGTGCTTCACCATGCAGCTCTCGGCGCTGCTGGCGAACCACGGCCACACCATCGAGTCCCTGGACACCCAGGCCACCTGCGAGATGGAACGCGCCGGCGCCGGCTTCAAGGTCAGCCGCATGGTGCTGACCGTGCGCGGCAAGGTCACCGGCAGCGACCAGGCCGACTTCGAGGAGCACGTGAAGCAGGCCGCCGACATGTGCCCCCTGAGCAACGTCATGAAGGGCAACGTCGAGATCGTCCACGAAGCCGTCCTCGAGTAAGGACCGTCTTCAGGCCGCGCCCCGGGTTGGACACCGGGGCGCGGCCTGTGTGCATCCGGTGCGGGCCGGCGTCAGTAGATGTGGAAGTCCTTCAGGCCGGTCGCCTCGGCGTACTGGGTCTGCACGTCCTGCACGCGGGCGTGGGGTGGGCCGCGGCCGATCCAGTGGAGCAGCCGGGCCAGGTCGTCCTGCTGCCCCTCGGCGACGACTTCCACCCGGCCGTCCAGAAGGTTCTCGGCGTAGCCGTGAAGATTCAGGTCCCGGGCGCGGCGTTGCACGTACTGGCGGTACCCGACGCCCTGCACGGTGCCGGAAACGAGGGCGGTCAGACGCATGGCGACCATGGTATCCGCCCGGCGCCCTCCAGGCTGCGGCGCAGCTGACGGTTGGGTGAGACCCGCGCGCGTGCCCCTCACGCGAAGCTGCGTAGAATGCGGGCGATGCAGCGTCGTGGACGGGTCTGGCGGGAACGGGTGGGCGCGTGACGGACGACCCACGTCCGCCCAGCCGCGAACGGCCCCAGCCAGACCCGTCCACCGCTGCCGGGTCCGACCCCGCTCCGGGCGCGCCGCGCCGGCGGCGCCGGGTGTGGCCGTGGGCGCTGCTGGGCGTGCTGGCCGCCGCGGTGCTGGTTGTGGCCTTCCTGCCCACGCTGTTCGGCGGGCTGCTGGTGCGGCAGTACGGCGGCCCTGCGGGCGTCACGGCCGGGCGGGTCAGCGGGCCGCTGTGGGCGCCGCGTGTGGACACCCTGGGCGTGACCCTGCCGGGCGTGCAGGCCAGGGCCGGCAGCGTGGGCGTGAGTGTGGCCGGGCTGGACGTGGCTCGCAAGACCGTGACGCTGAACGTGCAGGCGGCCGACGCGACCGTGGCGCTGCGCCTGAAGGACCTCCTAGGCGGCCAAGGCGGGACCGGTGGAGGCGGCGGCGGGTGGTCCGTGCGGCTGGGCCGGCTGGACGTGCGCTCGACCCGCGTGACCGTGGACGGTCAGGGCGTCAACATCCCGGACGGGCAGTTCACGGTGCAGCCCGGCCCGGACGGCGCGCTCGCGGTGCGTGGAACCACGAACCACGGCCCGGCGAAGGCCGACGTGCGGATCGGTCAGGGCGCGGCCGGGAACATCGTCACCATCCACTTTGACGCGGACGCCCGCATCGTGAACCAGTACTGGCCGGGTGTGACGGGCGGGCAGCTCAGCGGGCAGTACGTCATCGGGGACGGTCCTCCGCGCGGGGACGTGAAGCTCACAGGCGGAGCGCTGCGCGTGCCGGAAGCCAAGTTCGTGACGGTCACTGGCATCACCGGCAGCGCGACCCACCGCGGCGACGACATCCACTACACCCTGACCGGCCAGGGCTGGAACGGTCCGGTCACCGCGACCGGCGGCGTGGACCTGAAGGCGAAGAACTGGACGGTCACGGCCGACGCCACGCCGACCGTCGCCGGGCTGGCGCGGGCGCTGGGCACCACGGGGCGCGGCGATCTGAAGCTGCGCGTCACGGCGGGCGGCTGGACCACCGTGCGCGTCAAGGCCTACGCGCAGGGCGCGGGCGCGCTGGCCGGCGTGGCCTTCACGAACGCGAAGGCCGAGTACACCTTCCTGAACGAGAACGGGCAGCGCACGCCGCAGACGAACGACCTGGCGTTCAGCGCCGAGACGCAGCTCGCCGGCGCGCCGCAGCGGATAGAGGGGGACTGGGCCTTCAACCGGGCGGGGCGCGCCACCGTCGCGGGCTCACTGGGGCAGAAGCCGCTGGACGTGCAGGCGACCATCAGTGCGCGCAACGTCCTGAGCTTCAGCGGCACGGGTCTGGGCGGCCCGCTGCGCGGCACCTTCGCGCTGGGTGGCCTGGCCCTGGACGCGGTGCTGAATCCCACGTACGGGGCGGCGCGGGCGCGCGTGGCCGTAAGCGGCGTGCCCACGGACCTGCGCGCCGTGATCACCGGCGGCCGCGCGGGACCGTTCGAGCTGGCCGGCACGGCCGTGCTCGACACCGCGGGCCTGCGGGCGGATCTGGGCACCGCGACCGTGAACCTCGACCGCTCGTTCCGGGGCACGTGGACCGCGCGGAATCTCCAGGGGGCGGGCGTGACGCTGGACGGCTCGGGCCGCCTCGACCTGACCGGCGGGGACGTCACAGGTACGCTGGCGGCGCGGGTGCCGGGCCTGACCGACACGCTGCGCGGACCGCTGGCCCTGAACTACGTGCGGCAGCAGGGTACCTTCGCGCCGGGCGCGCAGCTCCTGACCTGGGCGGGTGACTCGTTCCGGGCCAGCGTGCGCGGCCTGCGGGCTGCCGGGGGCGTCCGCGTGGACGGCAACGTGACCGTCACCACGACCCTCAAGGCCTTCGGCACCGTGACGGCGCGCGGCAACGGCTACGACATCACGGCGACCGGCCGGGGCACCCGCGCCAGCGTGCGCGCCGTGGCGGGCGGCGTGACGGTGCTGGCCGACACCGCTCTGAGTGCGCCTTACGACACGACGGCCCGCGTGCAGGGCGCGGACATCCAGGGCACCCTCAGCGTGGGCCAGGGCGTGCGCTTCACCCTGACTACCCGGGGCGAGACCGCGCGCGGCGTGATTGACGGGCAGAGCGTGACCGCGACCGGCCGGGTGAACCTGGCGGCGCTGCGCCCGCTGGTGCGGATCGCGGACTTGGACGGCACGCTCGACCTGAACCTCGTCGGCACGGGTGGCACGGCGTGGGTGAAGGCCGGGGCCGCCGGTGCCACCATAACGGGCACGCTGAGCCGCGCAGCCAGCGCCGTCCGGGCAGACCTCGGCGCCTCGTTCGGCGGCGTGTCGGCCCGGCTGGCGGGCCGCGTGTTCCCGGACGTGCAGGCCAGCGGCACCGTGAGCGCCCAGGGCCAGACCCTGAACGTGGCGCTCGCCGGGCCGTACGGGAACCTCGGCGCCCGCGCGACCGGCCGCACCGGCGATCTCGCCTTCGGCGGCGTGACCATTCCCGCCCAGGCCGTGAACCTGCGCGGGACCGTCACGCCCCGGCTGGCCGTGAGCGGCACGTGGGGCGACCTGAGCGCCACCTACGACGCCGCGACCGGACTGGCGCGCGTGACCGGGCAGCAGGCACTGACGGCCTTCGGGCAGGCGGGCCGGGTGCAGGGCGGCGCCACGTGGGGGCCGCCCACGGCCGGGAGCACGGCATGGCGCGGCATGATCGACGTGCAGGGCGTCCTCGACCAGTACACCCTGAGTGCCCGCGGCCCGTGGAACGCCCTGGACCTGCTCGTCACGGACGCCGAGGGCCTCCAGGCGCGCGGCACCGCTGCCCTGCCGGACGGGCGCTACTCGGTCAGCGTGAGCGGTCCCATCGCCAGCCAGACGGGCCAGAGCGGCCTGTACGTGGACGGCCACATCGAGGGCCGGGGCACCGAGCCGCGCGGCCGGGTGACCGTGTCGGACGGGCGCGGCGGGCGTGCCACCGTGGACCTGCGCGGCTTCTCGGAGTTCGACGTGAAGTCGCGCGGCCTCACGCTGGCCGGACAGGCCCTCACGGGCGACCTGAGCGCCCGCGGGGGCCTCCTGACCGGCGCGCTGACCGCCGGGCCGCTGGCCGTCACTGCCACCGACGGACGCATCCGCGCCACCGGCGCCTTCGCCGGACACGACGTGGTCGCCAGTGGCAAGCTCACCCTGCCCGCGACCGTCTCGGACCTGAACGTGCGCGTGCGCGGTCCATACCTCGACGCGGACGCCCGCGGCGGCGTCGCGGACCTGCGCGGCACCGTGACCGTCAAGGCCCAGGCGTACGGCACCGCCCCCGCTCGCGTGATAGTGCCGGCCCAGACCTTCCCCCTCAGCGTGTCGCTGACCGGCGCCCGGGTCGCCGTGGGCGGCCTGACATACCGCGCGGGCACGTGGGCGGGCACCCTGCGGGCCACCTACACCCTGGCCGGCACGCCGGGTACTCTGCGTGTAGAGGGCACTGGCGCCGGACTGGCCGCCGTGCCCGCCGGGCCGCTCACCGGGCGCGTCACGGTGCTGCCCGCGCTGGGCGGCACGCTCCAGGCGAGCCTCGCGCCCTTCGCCGGCGTGCTGCCCGCCGCGCTGCGGCCGGAGATCACGCCGGGGCGGGTGCTCGTGACGCTCGCGCCGACCTCGGCCACGCTGGCTCTGAATGGCACGCGCTACCAGGGCGAGAACCTGGGCCTGGACGCCCGCGTGTCGTGGCAGGGCGGCCTGCGCGCCGCCGGCACCCTGACGCACCCCGGCACGCGGATTCCCGTGCGCTACGACGGCCAGACTCTGGCGGTCTCGGGCGCCGTGCTGGACGCCCGCGCGCTGCGTCCGCTGCTCCCGGGCGTCCAGGGGCGCGCCACGCTGGACGTGCAGGTGCCGGGCCTGGACACTGCGCGGGCCAGCGGCCGGGCGACCGTGGACCTCCGCGCGCAGGGCCAGCGGGCCGCCGGCACCGTGCGGCTGGCGCGCGGCCAGCTCTCGGCCGACCTGACCAGCGACCTGAACGGCGTGCCGATCCGCGTGGCCGGAGCGCTGTACCCGCGCGCGGACGCCCTTGTGACATACCAGGCCCTCAGCGGTACGCTGCGCGGCTCGGCCGACACGGCGCTCACCTTGGCCGTGACCGGCACCTACCAGAAGCAGGCCGTCAACCTGACAGCCACGGCCGGCGGCCTGAGCGGCTCCGCGCCGACCCTGCGCGTGACCGGCCGGGCCGCCGGAGCCGACGTCGCGCTCGCTGTGGCGCGCGGCGCCGGAAGCGGCCTCGCCATGTGGCGCGCGGCCGGCACCGCGAGCCTCGCGGACCTGAAGCCGCTGGCCGGAACGGCCGGGCACGTCCAGGCCACCGTCGGCGGCACGCTGGCCGACCTGCGCGTGACCGCGCGCGGCGAGGCGGCGGGCGTGGCCTTCACCGCGCCGCTGAGCTACCGGGACTCGGTACTGCGCGTGCAGGGCGCCACCGCCCGCCTGTCGGTGGGCACCGTGAGGGCCAGCGGGACGGTGCTGCCCGGTCTGGCGCTCAGCGCCCGCGCGACCCTGACCGGAGGGCTGCCCGGCACGTACACCGCGCAGCTCGGGGGCACCTTCGCCCGACCCGACGTGAGCGTCCAGGGTCGCCTGAGCGGCGGTGTGGCGGGGCTCCAGGCGACCGGATCACAGATGAGCGCGCACCTGCTCGGCCGGGACTACCGCGCGGTCCTGACCGGCCCGCGGCTGGCCGGAACCGTGCGCGGCCAGCTCGGCGCGAACGCGCTGGGCGGCGTGCTGGACGCGCAGGTGAAGCTGAACACTACGTACCTCGCGGGCGATACCCGGGTCGACCTGCGCGGCACGCCCGGCTGGAACCTCCGCGCGGGCTGGAGCGGCCACCTGCGCGCGACCGGCACCGTGCCCGGCGGCCCGCTCGACGCCGTGCTCGACGGCCAGGGCGATCTGAAACTCGCGGGCATGGTCGGCGTGCCCCCGCAGCAGGCGCGCGTGACCGCGACGCTGCCCGCCACGCTGCCGTTCCGGCCGGGCGGCAGCGTGACCCTCGCGGCCTTCGATGCGGGCGTGCTGTGGGGCCGCGCGGACCAGCTGCGCGTGACCGGCACCGCCACCCTGAGCGGCCGCACGTGGAGCGCTCCCGTCGCCTCCTTCGTGGGCGCCGTGGCGGACAGCGGCGGCGACCTCAGCGGCGACGTCGGCGCCACGTACCGCGCCGGAGACGTCAGCGTGCGGCTGGCCGGGCCGAAGGTGGCGGGCGGCGCCACGTTGCAGGGGGGCCGCTACGACGTGACCCTGCGCGCCGAGCCCGTGCACCTCGCGCGGCTGCTGCCGGCCAGCCTGGACATCCCCACCCTGGACGTCGCGGGCCGCGTCACCGCGAGCGGCACCGTGAGCGGCGGGCCGCAGCGCGTGGAACTGCGCACGCTGGCGATCCGCGGCACGCAGGGGCAGGCCGGTCCCTTCAGCGTCTACGGCAGCGCCACCTACACGCCCCGGCAGATCGATGCGGCCCTGAGCGGCAGCCTGCGCGGCGGCGTGCTGCGCGCCCAGGGCGCCCTGCCGGCCGGCGTGCACGTCACCGTCAGCGATCTGGCCACGCAGTACGTCGGCGCCGCGTCCCTCGGGCGGGGCACGCTGGGGGCGGACCTCACCCTGCGCGGCTCGGCGGCCGATCCGACCGTCGAGGGCACCGTGAGCGCCCGCACGGACGCGGTGGACGCGCTGCTCACCCTGGCGGGCCGGGTGCGTGATCCGCACGCCACCGCTCGGGCCACGCTGCTCGGCGCGGCGCGCGGCACGGTGTACGCCGACCTTAGGAATCTGAACGTCCCGCAGGGCCGCGTGACCGCCCGCGTGTACGGCACGGTCGGCAGCGGCGCGAACGAGGCGAAGCTCGACCTGCGGGGCGAGTGGCCGAACCTCGCGGGCACACTGCGGGCCAGCGTGGCGGGCGTGAAGCAGCCCGTGACCCTCACCGGCGACGGGCGCGGCGCATACCGCCTCGACGCGGGCTCCCTGGGCGGCGGCGACGTCACCCTGACCCGCACGCAGGGCTTCGTGCCCGCCTTAACGGGTGCCCTGACCGTCCAGCCGCTTCCCCTGGTCAGCGGCACCGGCAGCGCCACCGTGACCGCCACGCTGGGCGGCACGCTGAGCGCGCCCACACTCGCGGCGCAGGTGCAGACGCGCGAGGCGGCCGTGGCCGGCGTCACGCTGGCCGACACCACCGGCACCCTGACGGGCACGCTGAATGCCCTGGCCGGCGTGCTCACCCAGGACGGACAGACCGTGGCGCAGTTCGACGGAAGCACGGTCAAGCTGACCGGCCTCGCGCTGAATGCGGCGGGCAGCGCTGTGAAAATCAGCGGTCAGGCCGCCCTGAGTGGGAGGGCCGACGTGACCGTCACCGCCAGCGGCACCGTGGGGGGCACGCTGCGCGCCACCTACTCGGCCCGCTCGCTGAACGTGCAGGGCAGCGTGACCGCGCCGCAGGGCCTCGCGGCAGCGGTGAACGTGAATGTCGATCCGCTGACCGGATGGCACGGCACCGCGCGCGTGACCGGCGGGCCGGCCGGCGTGCTCACCAGTCCGGCCGCGCTGACGGTCGTCGGGCCGCTCGCCTACCCCCGCGTGGTCGGTGACGCCGGCGTCCTCGGCGCAGGTGCGCGCGTGGTCGCCACGGCCCGCTCGGTGCAGGTGCGGCTGGTGGACGGCTCCGGCGCGTCCGCCAGCGGGGTGCTGGAGGTCCGGCCAGACGCGCAGGGCGCGTGGGCGTGGAGCGGCGCGGCCAGCGTGACCCGCCCGGAACTGGGTCTGAGCGTCACGCCCAGTGGCCCGCTGGCCGATCCCCGGCTGGTCCTGAGTGTGCGCCGCGGCGAGTGGCGCGCGGCCGGCACCGCCAGCCTGCACGCGGCCGACCTGACCGTCAGCGACGGCGAGCGCGACGGCCGGGTCACGTGGGACGGCACGCAGATCGCTGCGACCCTGCCGGGCCTGCAACTGTCGCGCCTGAACCTGCCCGGCTACGGGGGCACCGTCAGCGCCACCGGCCGCGTGGACTCGGGCGGGCAGACGGGCCGCTTGACCGTACAGGTTGCGGACGTGACCACGCCGATCACGATTCCGTACCTGGGCGTGACGCTGGCCGGCGACCTGAGCGCTGAGGTGACGCTGCGTGGCGGCAAGCCCAGCGTGCAGGCCACCGCGGCCCTCCCCACCGGCACCCTGACTGTCAGCGCCGCCCAGGGTGCCGAGCGCTGGACCGGCCGCGTGGAGGGCCGTGTCAGTCACGACCAGGGCACCCTCGACGTGAACGTGGGCGCGGACGGCAGCGGCGTGACCGGCCGCGTCACCGTGGCCCGCTACCCGGTCGACGTGGCCGGCCAGGACCTCACGCTGGACGGCACGCTCACCCTGGCCGGGCAGACGTTCCAGGCGGCACTCACCGCCGCCGGCGGAGCGGGCGCCGCGAGCGTGGACGCGTCGGGCGGGATCGCGGACGTCCTGCCGGCCGTGGCGGGCGTGCTGGCCGTGAAGACCACGGACCAGGGCTACACCGTGCGCGCGGTGCTGGACAGCCTGGAGATCCGCGACCTGAAGCTCGCGCCGGGCCTGTCCGGGCCGGTCAGCGGCGAGGCCACCCTGCGCGACGGGGGCGGCACCTTCGTCGTGCGCGCCGATCCGCTCAAGGTCGGCAGCAAGACGCTGCCCGCCCGCATCGAGGGCACGCAGGTTGCCGGCGACTGGCGCATCCGCGGCTTCCTGGGCGACTCGGCGTTCACGGCCGGCCTGAGCGGCGGCGAGGTCTTCGGCCAGGGCAGTCTGCGCGCCCTGCCGCTGGGCGCGGTGATTGCTGCCGCTGCCGGCACCACTCCCGGCGAGGGCGTCGTGACCGGGGTGGTCCGCTTCCGCTTCCCGCTGGCCGATCCGCTGGCGGGCAACGCGACCGTCGTGGCCGAGCGCATCCGCGTGAGTGCGACCTCCACCATGAACGGCCAGCCCATGACCGACACCCTGATCGGCAGCGGGTCGCTGGACTTCGCGGGCCGCGAACTGCGCTCCGTGAACGTCCAGCTCGCCGGGGCCGGCACGTGGAACGTGCACGGTCAGTACACCCACAGCAAGGTCGACCTGACCGCCGAGTTCGCCGACACGACCTTCACGCCGATCCTGCAACTCGTGCCCGCCCTCGCGGACATGGGCACCATGCTGCGCGGCACCGTCGTCCTGAGCGCGGCCGGCACCTATGAGCAGCCCCGCGCCGCCGTGCGCGTGCAGAACCTGACGGGCAGCGTGGCGGGCCTGAGCGTGCAGGTGCCCAACTTCGCGGGCGACCTGCCGGACAGCGGCGCGTTCACGGCCGGCGGGCGCGTCCTCACCGGCGGCAGCGTGGGCACCGACGGCGCGGTCACGGTCCGGGGCCAGCTCACGCTCGGGAAACTCAGCGCGACCGCCGTCACCTTCCAGGGGCTGCTCGCTCCACAGGCGCTGGGCGCGCTGCCGAACACGACCGCCACACTGAAGCAGGAGACCGACACCCGCTGGA
This sequence comes from Deinococcus metalli, assembly GCF_014201805.1. NCBI lineage: Bacteria > Thermotogati > Deinococcota > Deinococci > Deinococcales > Deinococcaceae > Deinococcus > Deinococcus metalli. The sequence goes on from NZ_JACHFK010000001.1 coordinate 402,043, forward strand.
CCGTGAACGTGCAGAGCCGCAGCACCAACCCGACGACCGGCGTCGGCACCCTGACCCTGAGTGGCGACCTCGCCCCGCGCTGGAACCTCACCCTGGCCGCGCGGAACTACAACCTGCCGCTGGGCGTGGTGTACGGCCGCGAAAGCGCCCTGAACGCCGACCTGAGCGCCGTGGACGACGGTACGGTGATCCGCGTGTCCGGCGCGGCGGACTTCCTGCGCCTGACGCTGGGCCGCGTGAACGCCCCCACCACCATTCCCTCGCCGGGCCAGTCGGCGGGCAGCGACACGAACGGACGCACCATCGACACCTACGCCAGCCCGCTGCCCGAGCAGTACTCGACCTTCCCCAAACCCGAACAGGACGCCGCCGCGACGCCCGTCCGGCCCTTCCTGCAACGCTTGGTGTTCGACGACATTCCCATCCGCGCGCCCAACGGCATCCGCGTGGACGAGAACCTCGTGCGGGCCGAGTTCAGCGGCAACCTGCGGCTGTCGGGCACCGGCGCGCGGCCCGTGCTGACCGGCACCATCGAGTCGCAGCGCGGCTTCATCTATCTGCGCGAGAACGAGTTCACGCTCCAGGCGTCCAGCGTGTCCTTCGACGGCACCAGTGTGTACCCGAAGTTCGACATCATTGCGCAGGGCGCTGTGCCCGCCTCGACCACCGGGCAGAGCGTGCCGGTCCGCATCCACCTCACCGGCCAGTTCGTGACGCGCGCCACCGGCGAGACCAGCCTGGACCTGACCACGGCCCTGAGCTGCACGGCCCAGGGCCCCGCGTGCAGCGACCCGACCACCGGCAGCGCGTACAGCGAGCCGGAACTGTATGCACTCGTCGCCACCGGCGTGCCGAACCTCGCCGCGCTGCCGGAGAACCTGGGCTCGCTGGGCACCAGCGCCCTCCAGACCGCCCTGAACGTGTTCGTGCTGGGCGAGGTCGAGCGTACCATCGCCCGCGCCTTCGGCCTGGACGTATTCCGTTTCACGCCGCAGCTCGCGAACGCCGACGGCTCGCTGGGCGCGACCATCACGCTCGGCTCGTACCTCAGCCGCGACCTGTACCTGCAGTACCAGGTGAACCTGAACGGCGAGGGCCTGATCGACGCGACCTACAGCACGCCGGACAACCGCTTCACCTTCAAGGTGAGCACGCCGATCACGGGCCTCGACCTGCAATCCCTGCGGCCCAGCTTCAGCACCGAGTACAACATCAACCCGCGCACCAGCCTGAGTATCGGCGTGAAGAACACGACGGAAACGACCCAGGTGCGCTTCGGCGTCACGTACCGCTTCTGAGAAAGGGGACATAAGCCAGGGGCCGCGCCCGGCACTCCGGACGCGGCCCCGTGGCTCAGGATTTAGCCCTTGACGCTCACGCTCGCGCGGGGTTCCAGCGCGTAGAAGGCCACCACGGCCACCAGGGTGCCCACCCAGCCGGGCGCGCTGCCGAGTTCCAGTTCGAAGGGCCGGCCCAGCACCGTGCTGCCCAGCTGGCCGGACAGCTTCTCGCCGCTCTGCTGCGCCACCACGTTCCACCCGACGATGGGCTCGCCCATGAAGCCGGTCACGCGGTCCACGCCGCGCAGCACCAGCGTCTGGCTGCCCACGTGGCCCTTCAGTTCGCCGTCGGTCAGTTCGATCTTGACGCTGTCCGTGCCAACCGAGCCCTGCACGCCGCGTTCGGTGATTTCGAGGTCGATGTCCTTGCCGTGCAGCTTGCCGCCCGCGCGGCCCCGGATGGTGTCGCCGTCGATGACGCAGCGGATGTCGTATCCGCTCTCGCCCCCGAGGCGTCCTTTGATGAGGTCGTCCATGCGCGGAAGTATAGCGGGGCAGAGGGGAACGGGTTCGCCGGGGTCAGCGGAGCACGCCGGTGCGCTCGAACCACGCGCGGCGCGTGAGCTGCGGGCCGTCCTCGCCGAGCTGCACGCGGCCCACGTTCCAGCGTTCGAACAGCAGCCGCAGCGCGCCGCCGAGCAGCGCCGCGCCGTACCACGCGGGCGGCTCGCCGTTCCAGCGCAGCGTCACGCCGTCCCACGCGAGGTGCGGACACCCCTCGTCGCGCGCGGCCCAGAACATCCCGCCGTGCGCGCCGAAGCGCTGGGCGCGGACCGTCAGGCCCGGCTCGCGCACCTCGTCGTCGAACTGCGGGGCCTCGAAGGCCGCCGCGTACAGGTCGTACAGGTGCCCCTGGAGGGCGTGGGCCTGTGCGCGCAGCCGCGCTTCCTCGCGTCCGGTCAGGCGGCCCGGCTGGTCGAGCTGCACGCGGAGGTCCAGCAGCTGGTTCTCGACGGGCACCAGCCGCTGCCGGGGCGTGGGCGGCGGGGGCGGCGGCGGCGGGTCGCCCCGCAGGGTCGCGGCCGGATCGCGGTACTCGCGGCTGCCCCAGCCCAGCGGTTCGCGCAACGTGCCGCCCTCCACCACCCACAGGCGGTTGGCGACCTCCCGCGCGAAGCGCCGGTCGTGCGTGACGATCACGACCGCGCCCTCATATGCGTGCACGGCGTCCTCCAGCGCCTGGAGCGCCTCGACGTCAAGGTGGTTGGTGGGTTCGTCCAGCAGCAGCAGGTCCGCCCGTAGCGCGCTCACCAGCGCCAGACCCGCCCGCGCCCGCTCTCCGCCGGACAGCACCTCGGGCGTCTTGTCCCAGTCGTCCGCCGTGAAGCCCGCGCGGCCCAGCACGGCGTTCGCTCCGCGCCCGAAGCGCGCCTCGAACTGCGCGTGTAGACCCCGGCCCGGCGTGAGGCCATGCCACGTCTGGTCCAGACTCGCCACGCCCACGCCGCTGCCGAGGCGCAGCACCGGTTCGGGTGGGCCGGGGTCCGGGGCCAGCTGGCCCGCCAGCAGCCGCATCAGGGTGGTCTTGCCGGTGCCGTTCGCGCCCATCAGGGCCACGCGGTCGCCCTGCCGCAGCCGGAACGAGGCGTCCGCCAGCACGGGGCGGCCCGCATACGACTTGCCCAGGTGCTCGCCCCACGCGACCAGCCGCGCCTGCGACGTGCCTGCCAGCAGGCGCATGCGCAACTGCCGCTCCGGCAGCGGGGCCTCGGGCAGGGTGACACGGCCCGCCCGGGTTTTCAGGCCCCGCGAACGTCGGCCCCAGCGGTCCAGCTGCGCCACGCTGCCCGACAGCCGGGCCGCCTCGCGCTCGCCCAGCCGCGCGGCGCGGGACTGCGTGCGCCGTTCCAGCTCGCGCTGCGCCCGCGCCCGTGAGTACCCGCCGGGATACTCCTGGCCCTCGCCGCCCTCCAGCCACACCGAGCGCGTCGCCACCGCGTCCAGAAAATCGCGGTCGTGGCTGGTGAGCACCGTGCCGCCCCGGTAGTCCCGCAGCCAGCCCTCCAGCCACTCGCGCATCCGCACGTCCAGGTGATTGGTCGGCTCGTCCAGCACCAGCAGGTCGGGCTCGCGCGCCAGGGCCAGGGCCAGCGCCAGCCGGGTGCGCTCGCCGCCGGACAGCGTGGCCGCCTCGCGGTGCAGGAAGCGCGTCAGGTCGAGCATGCCCAGGATGCGGCGCACGCGGGTCGGCCACGCGTACGCCTGTGCCGCCTCCAGGTGCGTGTGCAGCGCTGTCCACGCCTCCAGCACCGCCGGGTCGCCCAGGTTCGCCTCCAGTGCCAGCACCTCGGCCTCCAGCTCCCGGTACGGGTGCGCGGCGTCCACCAATGCCTGCACATTCACACCCGCCGGATGCGCGTGGTGCTGTTCCAGTACCGCGATCCCCAGGTCGTCTGCGCGCCACACGCTGCCCTCGTCCGGGACGAGGTCACCGGTCAGCACGCGCAGCAGCGTCGTCTTGCCGGCCCCGTTGCGGCCCAGCAGCGCCACGCGCTCGCCCTCCGTCACGCCGAGCGACACGCCGTCCAGCACCGCCCGCCCGCCGTACACGACGGTGACGTCCTCGGCGAACAGCAACGTGCCCACGAGCCCGAGGCTAGCAGAGGGCCGGGGAGGGGGAATGGGCCGGATGGCGCAGTGGCGCAGCGGTTATGATCGGCGGCGATGTCCACGCCCGCCCCATGTATCGTCGCCGCGCTGTACCAGTTCCGGGACGTTGCTGATCCCGCCGCGCTGCGTGGAGCGCTGCTCGACCTGGGCCGCGCCCATGACCTGTGCGGCACGCTGATCGTCGCGCCCGAGGGCCTGAACGGCACGGTGGCGGGCACGCGGGAAGGCATCGACGCGCTGCGGGCGTTTCTGCACGGTGAGGGCTTCACGGCGCTGGAGGACAAGGAGTCCGCGGCCGCAGTCCGCCCGTTCCGGCGCTTCAAGGTGCGCGTGAAGGCCGAGATCGTGACGCTGGGCGTGCCGGTGGCGCCGCGTGAGCGGGTCGGCACGTATGTCCGCCCGGCCGAGTGGAACGCGCTGCTGGACGACCCGGACGTGGTCGTGATCGACACCCGCAACCGCTACGAGGTGCAGGCCGGCACCTTCCGCGGGGCCGTGTCGCCGGGCATCGACTCGTTCCGCGAGTTTCCCGAGTGGCTGGACGGGCACGCGGCCGCTCTGGCGGGCAAGCGTGTGGCGATGTACTGCACGGGCGGCATCCGCTGCGAGAAGAGCACCAGCCTGCTGCTGGAGCGCGGCTTTACCGACGTGCTGCACCTCCAGGGCGGCATCCTGCGCTACCTGGAAGACGTGCCCGAGGCCGACAGCCGCTGGGACGGCGAGTGCTTCGTGTTCGACGGCCGCGTGACCGTCGGCCACGGACTCACGCAGGGCGGCGCGGTGATGTGTCACTCGTGTGGCTGGCCGCTTGACGCCGGTGACCGGCAGCACCCCCAGTACGAGGAGGGCGTGAGTTGCGCCCACTGCGCCGGGCACACCACGTCCGCGCAGAAGGCCGCGTTCCGTGAGCGCCAGCGCCAGTTCGGCGCCGGACGGCTGTGACGCTCAGTCCGTCAGCGCCTCCGGCGGCAGGGCGGGCGGGAACAGCAGGGCGCTGAGGCCCAGGCCGCCCAGGCCCGCCATGACGGCGACGCCCAGCCACAGCTCCAGGCTCAGGTTGCTCAGGCCGAGCCGCACCGCGCCGCCGAGATACGGTACCCACACGCACAGCGGCAGCAGGAACGCGAAGGCCCGAAGGTGGAGGAGGCGCGCCGGCGAGGGCCGCAGCGTGGCGTGCAGCACGTCGGCCAGGAACCCGCAGCCCAGCGCCAGCAGCGGCACGCGGTAGTCGCCCGGCTGGAGCATCAGCGCGAGGCCCAGGTTCGTGACCGCGTACATGACCGTGATCGCCCCGAACGGCAGCGTGAAGCGGCGCAGCAGCAGCAGCGCGGGCGCGGTCTGGATCAGCGAGGTCAGCAGCACCGCGCTCAGCTCGCCGCGTGTCTGCACCCACCCGAGGCCCTGCGGCACCATCAGCAGGCCCCACATGTACATGTGCATGAACGCCGTGGCTGCCAGCATCGACGTGGCCGACAGCGCCGCGACCCACCGCACCATGCCGGGTGCTGAGCGCCCGACCGGGGCGCGCCACGCGGCGTTCAGCGGGGACGCCAGGATCAGCATGGCGCCCGTGAACAGCCCCAGGTGGGTGGGGGAGAGCAGCGCTTCGATCCCCACCTCGATGCCCAGGAACGTGTGCCACAGCAGGTCGCCCGCGCCGGACACCCCGAACAGCGGCACGCCCAGTGCCGCCAGCGCGTAGCCGTCTGGGAAAGCCGCCAGGCCGCGCCGCCCCAGCCGCCACCCGCGCGAGGCCAGATACAGGCACCACGCGGCCACCGCCGCGAACCCGCTGTAGAACACCGCGTGCCACGGCGTGAAGAACGACTCGATGGTGTCGCCGCGCTGGTTGTGCGCCCAGCCGTCCAGAAACAGGCCGCCGATCAGCCACAGGCCCAGCAGCATGGTGGTCAGGTTCTCGCGGGTGGTCGCGCGGTACACCTGCGTGGCGGGCAGGCGCGGCTCCAGGTGGAGCCCCAGGCTCGGCGGCACGGTGGTCATGCTCCAGTGTAGGCCGCGACCGGGTGCGGTAGCGTCCGCTCGGTGTCATCAGCAGCAAAGCCCGGACGACGTCGCGTCCGGGCTTAGGGCAATGCGCTGCCGGTGGTCAGGCGGCGCCGCGGTACGACCCGTCGAACTGCATCTGGCGTTCCAGATCGTCCAGGGCCTGCCGGTACAGTTCGCCCGGCACCTGCGGCACGGCGGCCAGGAAGGTCGCGGCGTCGGCCAGAGACGCATGGGTGGAATCGTGGTGCCAGCCGGGGCCTTCCGCCTTCAGGCTCGCACGGCCGGCGTGGGTCAGGAACCGCACGCGGCCCTGGTCCGTCCGCGTGTCGCTGAAGTGACGGGTGACGTTCATGAGGGCAGCATAGGACACGCACCCGGACGCTTGAATCCGCCAAAATGACGACGGCTTTAGCTTCCCTTGAGGTTGTGGCAGGGCAGAATGCCGGGCGCCCGTTCTGAACGTGTCCGCTCAGTAGGTGTAGAAGCCCCGACCGCTTTTGCGGCCCAGCAGCCCCGCCTGCACCATCTTGCGCAGCAGCGGCGAGGGCCGGTACTTGTCGTCCCCCAGACCGCGGTGCAGCACCTCCATGATGCTCAGGCAGGTGTCCAGCCCGATGAAGTCCGCCAGCGTCAGCGGGCCCATCGGGTGGTTCATGCCGAGCTTCATGATCCCGTCGATGGCCTCGGGTTCGGCCACACCATCCATCACGCACTGGATGGCCTCGTTCAGCATCGGCATCAGGATGCGGTTCGACACAAAGCCCGGGAAGTCGTTGCACGCCAGCGGCGTCTTGCCCATGCGCTCGGCCGTCTCGGTCACGATCCGCGCCGTCTCGTCGCTGGTCGAGTACCCGCGGATCACCTCCACCAGCGCCATCAGCGGCACCGGGTTCATGAAGTGCATGCCGATGAACCGGTCCGGTCGGCCCGACGCCGACGCCAGCGCCGTGATCGGGATGGAGCTGGTGTTGCTCGCCAGGATTCCGTCTGTCTTGACGATGGCGCCCAGCGTGCGGAACAGCTCCGCCTTGACCGCCTCGTTCTCCACGATGGCCTCGACGACCAGATCGCAGTCCGCGAAGTCCTGAAGTTCTGCCGTGAAGCGGATCCGGCCCAGGATCGCGTCCGGCGTGTCCGTCAGTTTCCCCTTGTCATGTAGCTTCGCCAGCGACTTCTCGATGGTCGCTTTCCCACGGTCGAGAAACGCCTGCTGCACGTCCTGCACGATGACGTCAAAACCGCTCTGCGCCGCGACCTGCGCGATCCCCGCGCCCATCTGCCCCGCACCGACGACTCCGAAGTTCATAGGATGCCCCCGTTAGTAGTAATAGTCTTGGCGGACGACCACGCCGTACTCCGCATTTTTGCCCTGGATTACGGAGCCGTTCTCACTGCTTGAACAGTCTTCATTCACCCAGGACAGATTGATCAACCCTGGCAGTTTGAGAGGGGAGAACAGCCGCTCTGTTATCTCTCTGAACTCTGGCACTGTGATGGGCTGCGTGATGCCGAGCGCAAATTCTGGAAAGACGTCTACGGCGGTGTCAGAAGTGAAGACACAGATGGCGAGCGTGTATCCGGTGGGGTAAGTGAAATCTCCGGCGTCGAACCTCCAAATCTTGGCGGGTGCCTTGGCCACTTTCGTCTCGGTAACGCCACAGAGCTCAACTGGAATTGAAGGGTGGCGAGTGTCAATTGGGTAGGACGTATGAATGACGTCAAATTCATCCAGATCGTGCTCAAATGCATGATCAGGATGAAAGTAGACTCTGATATGTTCTGGCTCGCCGTTCAGATCGCTGTCGGCCGAGAAGACAGTGTGTACCGTGGCGTCAAGTCTGTTCAGCTGACGCCACAGCCTCCTGTCCAACGCGTCCGATGCGTTTTTACACTGACGCACACGTAGAACGTGGAGACGACTTGAGAACGACACTCACTCCACCAGCGGAATGCCCTCGATGGTCAGGGCCTTGCCGCGCTTGACCGGGGTGAAGGGCAGGTAGGTGTACTCCGAGCAGTTCTCGACCACGAAGGGGTCTTCCGCGAAGATCGCCTCGAGCTGTGCCTGGCTGTCGGCGCGGGCCACGATCACGCCGCCCTGGCCGCTCACCATTCGCCCCGAGACGAGGAAGACCCCGGAGCGGTAGTGCTGGTCCAGCCACTCGCGGTGGCGGGGCGTGACCTCGGCGATCTCGGATTTGGGTTTCAGGTACGTGCTCTGGATGATCCACAGGGTCGGGGTGTCCATGGCCGTCAGCCTACCCGCTTCACGGCCAGGGCAAGGCCGTTTCCGCCGCCCATGCACAGCGTGGCGACGCCGGTTTCCTTGTCCTGCTGCTTCAGGGCGTGCAGCAGCGTGACCAGGATGCGGGCGCCGCTCGCGCCGATGGGGTGGCCCAGCGCGACGGCGCCCCCGTTCACGTTCACGCGCGCCGGGTCGAGAGCCAGCTCCCGGCTGACGGCGAGGCTCTGCACGCTGAAGGCCTCGTTGAGTTCCCACAGGTCAACGTCGCTGACGTGCCAGCCGAGCTTCGAGAGCAGCTTGTTCGTGGCCGGAACGGGAGTCATCATCACCCATTCGGGCGCGAGGCCGCCGGTGGCATAGTCCACGATTTCCGCGAGGGGGGTGAGGCCGTGGGTGCGGGCGTAGTCCTTGCTGACGACCATGACGCTGGCCGCGCCGTCGTTCAGGCCGGGAGCGTTGCCGGCGGTCACGCTGCCGCCCTGTTTGAAGGCCGGTTTGAGTCTGCCCAGCGCGTCCTCGCTGGTGTCGGCGCGCGGCCCCTCGTCGGCGTCCACCACCATCTCACCCTTGCGGCCCTTCACCGTTACCGGCACGATCTCGTCGGTGAAGCGCCCGGCCTGTTGCGCGGCGACGGCCCGGCGGTGGCTCTCGGCGGCGTAGGCGTCCTGTTCCTCGCGCGAGATGGCATATTTGTCGGCCACGCGCTCGCCGGTCAGGCCCATGCCCTCGTCGTTGATCGAGCACCACAGGCCGTCCTGCGTGTTCGCGTCGAGCACCTGGGCGTGGCCCAGGCGGTAGCCCTTGCGCGCGCCGGGGAGCAGGTGCGGCGCATTGCTCATGGATTCCATACCGCCCGCGAGAACGGCGTGCTGGTCGCCGGCGCGGATGCTCTGGGCGGCAAGGATCACGGCCTTCAGGCCGCTGCCGCAGACCTTGTTGATGGTCAGCGCCCCGACCTCAGGGCTCAGGCCGGCGCGCAGTGCCGCCTGCCGGGCGGGATTCTGCCCGCACCCGGCCTGCACGACCTGCCCCAGGACGACTTCCTCGATGGCCTCGGCCGGCAGGCCGCTGCGCCGCAGGGTCTCGCGCAGGGTGATGGCGCCCAGGTCCACGGCGGACACGCTCTCCAGCGCCCCGAGGAACTTTCCAGTCGGCGTGCGCGACGCCGCGACGATCACTGCTTTGGACATGGGGGCAGGATAGCGCGGCGACCCTAACGCCCGTTAGGTCTGCCGGGACGGGCTGGCCGCGCCCCGTATGCTGTCGCGGTGAGATTGACTTGATCAGCGGCGTGACGCTCGGCCTCCTCGCGGCGCTCGCGTGGGGGCTGGCGGACTACCTGGCCCAGCCCGCGTCCCGGCACCTGGGCGCCGTGCGGGCGTCGCTGGCGGCGCAGGCGTTCGGCGCCGCCGCCCTGCTGGTCGCGCTGTGGCTGCGCCGCGACCTTCCCTTTCCGGCGGACGGCGCCGCGTGGGCGTGGGCGCTGGGGGCGGCGGTGCTGGGCACGGTGGGCGCGCTGGCGTTCTACGAGGCGCTGCGGGTCGGCACCCTGGCGATCATCGCGCCGATCACCGGCAGTTACGGCGCGGTCACGGCGCTGCTCGCGTGGCTCGGCGGTCAGCACCTGGGTCCACTGGGCGTCCTGGGGCTGATCGTCGCGCTGCTAGCGGTGGTGCTGGTGTCGGGCGCTGGCCCGGACGCGTCTCGGACGGCGGCGGGGCTCGGCCGCGCGCGGGGGGTGGGCTGGGCGGTCCTGTCGGCTGCCGCGCTCGGCGCGTGCTTCTGGGTGATGGGCTTTGGCCTGATGCCGCGGCTGGGCGGCCTGCCCGGCACGTGGGCCATGCGCCTGTGCAGCCTGGGCCTCACTGCGCTCACGCTGCTGCTGCTGCGCCCGTCCCGGCCCGCGGCCCGGCCCACGTCGGGGTGGCCGGGGCTGAGGTACGCCGCCGCGTCCGGCGTGCTGTCCACCGCCGCCGTCGCCTTCACCGCCCTCGGACTGGGACGCGGCCAGGACGCGGTCGTGACCGTGCTGGGCAGCCTGTCGGTGGTCATCACGACCGTGCTGGCCCTCGCGGTCGGCCGGGAACGCCTGAGCAGCCCGCAGTGGGCCGGCGTCGTGCTGGCCGTCGCGGGCATCCTCCTGACCGGCCTGTAAGCGGACCGGGCGCATATCCCGGCACCGCTGACAGACCCGTTTTGCGCCGCGTGGTAGCGTTGACGGCATGTTTGAGTCGCTGGGCAACAAGTTGCAGGACATCCTCGACCGGGTCGGGAAGGAACGCCAGCTGACCGAGGCGCAGGTGAAGGCCGCCATGCGCGAGATCCGGATGGCCCTGCTGGAAGCGGACGTGAACTTCGGTGTGGCGAAGGACTTCGTCGCGCGGGTCGGTGAGCAGGCCGTCGGCCAGCAGGTCGAGGGCAGCCTCACCGCCGGGCAGACCGTCGTGAAGGTCGTCCACGACGAACTGATCCAGACCCTGGGCGGCAAGACCGCTCAGCCTGAACTCAGGGCCGAGGGCAACGTGTGGTTCATGGTCGGCCTGCAGGGCGCCGGCAAGACCACCAGTACCGGTAAGCTCGCGTCCCTGTACAAGAGCAAGGGCCGGCGCGTGCTGCTGGTCGCCGCCGACACGCAGCGCCCCGCCGCGCGCGACCAGCTCGAGGTGCTCGCCAGGCAGGTGGGCGTGCCGATCCTGAAGGTCGCGGACGGCGAGAGCCCCGCCGAAACGCGGCGCCGCGTGGACGAGCACCTGAAGACCGACTTCCGCGACCTCGTGATCGTGGACACTGCCGGCCGCCTCCAGATCGACGAGGCGCTGATGGACCAGCTGGCCGACCTCCAGGCCGCCATGCAGCCCACCGAGAGCCTGCTGGTGGTGGACGCCATGACCGGCCAGGAAGCCCTGAACGTCGCGCAGACCTTCGACCGGCGCGTGAAGGTCACGGGCCTGGTGATCACCAAGATGGACGGCGACGCGCGCGGCGGCGCGGCCCTGTCGGCGCGCAGCGTGACGGGCAAGCCCATCTACTTCGCGGGCACCAGCGAGAAGATCAGCGGCCTGGAACCCTTCTACCCGGACCGGGTGGCGGGGCGCATCCTGGGCATGGGCGACGTGCTGGGCCTGATCGAGCGCGCGCAGCAGGCCGACCTCAAGGCCATGGAGGTCAAGAAGCCCGGCGACTTCGACCTCGAAGACCTGCTGACGCAGCTGCGTCAGATCCGCAAGATGGGCCCGCTGGGCGACCTGCTCAAGCTGATTCCTGGCATGAGCCGCGCCCTGCCCGAGGGCTTCAACGTCGACGAGGCGCAGATCCAGCGCGTGGACGCCATGATCAGCAGCATGACCGTCAAGGAGCGCCGCAACCCCAAGATCATTGACGGCCGCCGGCGCAAACGCATCGCGGAGGGCAGCGGCCACACGGTGCAGGACATCAACCGCCTGCTGAAGATGCACGAGCAGATGAAGGACATGATGAAGATGCTGGGCCGCATGCAGGGCGGCAAACCGGGGGCAAAGATGCCGCGCCTGCCGAACACCCCGCCGAACTTCAAGCGTTGACACCCTCCGCCGGCGTCCGTATACTCAGCCCCGCTGTCAGCGCCTGCCCCGCAGGTTGCAGCGCTGAGGGACGTTAGCTCAATCGGTAGAGCAGCTGACTTTTAATCAGCGGGTTGTAGGTTCAAGTCCTACACGTCCCACCAAGAAAACCCCGTCTCTGACGGGGTTGCTTCGTTGCCTCTGACACGCTGATGTGGCCCATAAGGCCCGGCGTGGCCCAAACGCGGCCCATTCGGTTTCTGAAGGGGACAGCCCGGCGAAAGAGGAAGTCGCCAGCCTGTTCGCAGCACGCACGCTACTCGCAATACGAATCCAGCCTATGTACCCCCTAAAAAAGTGGGGCAAGTGGTGCATGTATAAGGAAAAGCCCGACCCTGAGGGCTGAAAGTCTTGCACCACGCATAAACGGCGTGGTGCAAGACTTTCTGGAAATGCTGTCATGGAGTGCCTCAATCACTTGCACCACTCATAACGCCGGGTGGTGCAAGGCGTCTACCCGCCGGCCTAGCCCTTCCGGCGCGGGCTGGCCTTTCGGCTGGCCCGGCGCTGCAGCCCTGGCCCGCGTGACCGTTCCGCTTCGCCGGGTCCGTCCTGCCCGCGTCCCACTTCCTTCGCCGGCCTGGCCCGCAGATCTGCCACCCCGAAGGCCAGCCCGCGCAGCTTGTCCGGCAGGGCATGGGCGTAGATGTTCAGGGTGGTGGACACCTGCTTATGACCGAGCATCTTCGATACGCTCACAGGATCCTCGCCCCGTGAGATGAGGTACGTTCCCGTACTGTGGCGCAGCGCGTGGGGGGACAGCAGCGGCACGCCGGCCCCCGCGCACGTCCGACGCATCACGGCGCGCAGCACATCCTGCCGCATGGGCCGGCCGTCCACAGACGGGAACAATGGCGCGTCCGGCTGCACGCCCTTGCCCCGGTATCCCTGCGCGCGGGCCTCAAGCTGCACGCGGCGCCGCATGTCTTCGATGATCTCCACCGCCTCACCGGACAGGTACACGCGGCGCACGCCGGCCGCAGTCTTCGGGCCCCCCTCGTAGTACTTGCCCTCGAACTCGCTGCGCGTCTTCGAGATTTCCACGAACGGCGCGCCTGTCTGGTCTTGTTGCACGTCGTCCCATGTCAGGCCCAAGCCCTCACCAATGCGGAGGCCGGTCAGAGCCAGGAAGGCCAGCGGCAGGGCGAACCGGTCTGCGCGGGCCGCGTCGACGAAGCGCGCCAGGTCGTCCGGATGAAAGTGCTTCACCCGCGCCGCCGTGGGCATGCCCCCCTTCGAGGGGGACAGCGGCCGGGCGTACTGCGCCGGGTTATCCCGCAGCAGGCCGTCCCCGATGGCCCGCTTGTAAGCGCCGGACAGTAAGACGTGGATCTGCCGCTGTGCGGAGTAGCCCAGCGGCGGGCGTTCCTTGCCCGTGACGGGATCCACGCGCTTTGTGCTGAGGGCCTGGAAGTACGCGCGCAGCCGGCGCGCGTCGATGCCCGCCGCCTTGAGGTGGGCCAGGTCCGGCGCCACATGCCGCGTGTACAGGGCCTCGTTATTCCACGCGGTGCGATCCGACCATGTGGCCGCCTTTGCCTGCATGAACTCCGTGACCATCTGGCCCACGGTGAGCGACGCGGACACCGGGCGCTTGCCTTCGCCAGCTTCCTTCTGCGCGTCGATGATGGCCTTCTGCGCTTCCGTCTTCGTGCGGGCTGTACCGCTGCGCCGCTCTGCCGTGCCGTCCGGGTACCGCACCCGTACCCGCCACCGGATCCGCCCGGACGGCAGTTCCTCCATCGTCCCGGCGTGCCAGCCCTGCCGCCCCCGCGCCCTCCCCGTCATAGCCGATAGGTTAATGCCGATAGCTCCCGTAAGGGGCCGCGCCGGTTGGCACGAATAGCTATCTTGATGCCATGCAAAGGCTATTCGTTCGGCCCGTCATTACAGATCAGGTTCATCAACGCCTGAGCGCGGGGTTGAAGGGCCAGGAGTTCGCAGATGTGGACGTTACTTTCAGCACGACTGCCTTGCCGCTCGGCGAGGGCACCACGTTGATGTTTGCTCATAAGGACGTTGAGCAGGCTGAGCAAGCGCGGGATTGGTACGAGCAACAGCTTAGGAAATTCGGCTACCAGACGGGAATGGTTTAGAACTCGGTGCCAACAAGGGTCACTCTGACCAGATCACGCGGCATATGCCGTATTGTGCCCTCCGACAAGACGCGCCTGCCCCAATGCCACCAGCATTTCTAGGACTTCATCCACAGCTGATGGTCTCGCTCCAGCGAAGAAGCTCGCGACTTGACCAGCAGACATCGGTCTTTCAGCCAACTGTAGAACCTCGCGAATGACAGAAGCTCGTTCTGCAAGTGTCTGCGGATAACGGCGCTGTGTTGACGCGACCGTCGGAGGCGGAGCAATGTCCATTCCAAGTGTTCTGGCAACCCTTCCTTTCGGATCCTGATACGCGGGGCGCAGGTAGCGCACCACGCCCTGGCGTTCCTCCTGAGCGCGTGCAGCGTTGAGAGCAGTCAAGCGGGCCAGTATGTCCTGGGCGCTGAGCGCGCCCTCCCACCCGTACTCGGCCTGCACCAGAGCGTCAAGCTCGTCATGGTAGTCGCGCAGCACGGTGACCGCGCCGTCCATCAGAACGCGCTGTTCTTTGGCTGTCAGCTTGCGACCAGCGCGCAGGGCCTCGACGACGTTGTACATGTCGGTCATAGTGAGAGACTCGTGCTCGGCAAGGCGGGCCTTGCGGAACGCGTCGAGCGCCTCGGCCTTCTTACGGATTGCCTGTGCCTGTGCGACGGTTGATGTTGGGAAAGGAAACGTTTCGAAGCAACGGGACTTGTTGTAACGCGGATCGTTGCCAACCCCTAGTCGGCTCCCCTGCGCCAGAGCCCAGGTGACGTGAATACGGCTACTTAGCACTCCAAGGGCATAGGCATCGTCGAGGGCGATGTTGACCAGCATATTGTCGGGCAGAATGCTGGCATCCATGAACTGGAAGAAGCGATGCTTGCTGGTTTCTACTGTCACGATGTAGCGGGGCAAGCCAGCGAGTTGGGAACGCAACTTCGGATTCGGCTCACCGAACAACCACCAGCGCTGCTTGCGTGTTGCCCGATTGTTGTGATCTCGTTCGGGTTTCACGGTCAACCGCAGGTGCTGATAAATTTCCGGATAGAGAGTTCGCGCTTCGTCCTCGCTCATACCGAAGAGATCGATGACACGCACATCGCGCGGCCGCGAGGTCACGTCACGTCCATTGCGGTATTCGCGCAGGTGCTTCTCAATTCCAGGAATTCTCCCAAGACCGAGGTCGTGGGCGTCCGTTTTCTTATCGCCAGTCTCCAGATTGAAGTTAGTCAGCGTGGGTACGACGAAGCCGGCCCCGAACAGCTGAACACCGCGATTACTGATATCGGCGTTCCCAACCAGTTCGGTGGCAGATGTGACGTCGGCCCCAACGGTCAGGTCAGCATTGATCCGCCCGGTTGCCTCGGTGGTCTTCACCGTGAACTCGCCGTTTTCACCGGCCACTTCATCAATAACTCGCTCTAGTAGGCCGTCACGCTGTCCGCGCGCCACCACCGTCATGGCGATGCGCACCGCGGCGCCGTCGGCCTCATCTACCCACGGGTGATCCGGTACGGCATAGATCAAACTCAAGGGGCGTGCTGCCTTCACGCTTGCCTCCAAGTGATCTTCGATCACGCGGCGGTTGAATGTCTGCTTGATGCTGTTGGTGGTCACAAATCCGAAACGCCGCACTCTCTGCATACTTGCCATCTGGGTGGCGGCCTTATGCCACCAGTACATGACGAAGTCGGCGCTGTCTGGCACACCAATTTCGTGCTTGCTGGCTTTGTATGTCGTGCGTAACGCTTCGACATATCCGTCACCCAGCGTTTCGCGCATTGGTCCTGGCCCGATAAACGGTGGGTTACCAATGATGAAGTCCGCCGTCGGCCATATGGTCTTCGCGGGGTTGAGGTAGAGGAAGTCGTGCACGCGCGCTTCAGGATCGGGTACTTCGAGGCCCGTGATTGAGCTCCTGGTTGTCGTGATGCCATCCCAGCGCGTAACGGGTTGCCCATCCTTACCGATACGGTCCGTCTTTCCCGAGTAGGTCAAGACCGCGTCCACCTGCCGGACATTCTTGTATGCCTTGAGGATCGGTTCAGCTGGGCCGGCGCCAGCGTGGGCCCGGCTGTACAGCTGCAGATAACCGATCCACAACACAAGTTCAGCCACTTTCGCTGCACGTGGGTTGACTTCGAGACCTAAAAACTGCTCAGGACCGACATCTGTCAATGGACGGGGACCACCCAGTCCGTCGAGCGTCTCGATCACCTCGTTCTCAAGGCGTTTGATCAACTCCATTGCGACATACAGAAAGTTGCCTGTGCCACATGCTGGGTCAAGGATTCTCTGTTTCTGCAAGTGAGCCAGAAACGCGCTGATGAGTTTGCGCGCGTCCGCTTGCCCTTCGCCGACGTCCTTGGCCCGATCCAGGGCGGCCTGTACTGCCACTTGCACCCCGCCCCAATCAGCTCGGAGTGGATTGATCACAACGTGGTTGACCAGTCGCTCCACGTACGGCCGAGGGGTGTAGTGAGCTCCTAGACGATGCCGTTCCACCGGATCTAGCGCCCGCTCGACGAGGGTGCCAAAAATGCTGGGTTCAACGTGACTCCAGTCATGGTCTGCGGCAGCGATGAATAGGTCAAGCTGTGCCTCGGTTACAGGGAGCACCTCGGCTTCCCGGAACAGGCCACCGTTGAAGTACTTGATGCGTTCTTGCAGGGCGACGCTGTAGCCACCCGTTGCCATGTTGCGCCAAAGTTCGTCGACAGTCGGAATGAATGCGTCCACGTGCGTGCGCATGCCTCGCAATGCGTTCCGGAACTTCCGTTCGCCGATGAGTCCTATGTCTTCCGCAAACATGGTGAAGATCATCCGCATGAGGAAGCCACTAACCCGTTCTGGGGTCATTACCTGACCGTGGTCGTCAAGCTGGCCTTCCATGCTGCGACTGATCGTTGCAAGTGTCTTGGCGACCTGGCGCGTGACGTCCGCCGCGTGCACGCTCGGGTCGAGCTCCATCGGTCTCAGCCATATCTGGCGTAGGCGTTCCTGTATGACTGGGTCGTGTAGTTGCTCCAGAGTTATGCGGTGTGACCTGGCGTGTGGGAAAGGCAGATACGCGCCCCCGGAGCGTGTGAACTCCGCATACACCTCGATGGCATAGCCGACATCCACGACCAGTACGAAGGGTGGGCGGCCCTCGTCGGCGGGAAGAAGCCGTACATACGCCTCAGCCTGTTCACGAGCACGGCGCATAAACGTATCCCACCCAGTGGTTCCGCGTTTGCCATGTCCCTTCTTGGTCCGCGGCGCCGCCTTCCCACGCGCACTCTCCTCAAGCTTAGCCTCGTGTTCGACCCCCTGTTTGGCTTCCAGAACGAATGCGCCACGACGGTAAAGGTCTATCCGTCGTGGGTGCCTCCCACCGTCTTGATCGATCTCGTAGACAGTGCGCTCCAGTACATACCCGTTGTCACGGTCATCTGGACGGGTGCCCTTCGGAAGTGGGAGGTCTAGCAGCCGGCAAAGGTCAGCGAGAAAAAGCCCGTAGTTGGCGCGCTCGGCGCCTCCGGAAAGCGACCATTCGTCAATGAATGCATTGATGGCATCGGTGTCGATGGGCATGTGCACCGCGAAACCTCCAGGGAATAGGCAATGAAAAGGCCGCGCTTGATCGCGCGCCTTCGGCATTGTTTAGTCCCCAGAGCCCCACCACGGAGGCTGGATTGCAACTATGGATTCACGATATGCAGACCTGTTTGAGCGTGTCGAGCGATGTTGCGGCAACCCCCCCCGATATGGTCGTAATTGCCCCCGAAGCGAGGTCTCACGGCACAGCTGATAGCAATCGTCTGTATGGCCGGAGCATGGACTATTCCATCGGTCCACCTGATAGAGCGGCCCCACAACCCCAAGCGCACGTTCCTTGACCGTCCCCAGAGGGCATAACCCCATGGACCGTCCCCCGCGAGGGTGTTTTATCCGTCCCCATCCGTCCCCACTGTGGCTCGCAACAAGGGGTTGTTCCTGGCTGATCCGCAGCGCAGGTTATGCAAAGTCGAAATCGTCGTGTTTCTCGGCTGTGGGGGATGCGAAAAACGCGGTGCCGGCGTCCGGATAGTGCTCGAGCAGGAGGCTGATCAACGATCCGTGGTACTGCGCATAGACTGCGCGACTCACAAGTTCTGTTCCCCCACTGAACGCGAAGATTCCTGTTCCCTCATCGTCAGTAGCGTACTGAAGGAAAAAGCCCTGCCCATAGGTTGGCGCTGGCTTCGCGTGCGTCAGGGCGTGTCCGAGCTCAGTCTGCACGTAATCCCAGGTCTCCAGCTCGCCCCGTATGATCTTGCCGACAATGGCGCGCGTCAAAGACTTGTGCTTGATGTCTGTGATTATCACTGTCATGTAGCCCTCCTCGCCGTCTCGATGACCTTCAACAGGCCGTCTCAGTATTCAATCGCGGCGGGGTAAGAGAGATCAGGGATCGTCCGGCTTCCTGCGCTGGCAGTACCCCAGCTTCGTCTTATCGTCGGCTTCTCGCCGCTCGCCTCACAGGCTAGCCAGCTAGGATTCCCGTGCCGCCTGTCGCTTGAGCGTGTCGCACGTGATGGGGCTCAGCTCGCCAGCTGTGGGCGGGTGGGGCCAAGACCCACATGGCCTCCCGAACCGCCCCAGAGTTCGCCAGGATCAACCAGGTGCCGCTAGAACTGTTGCGCCAGGACTGACTTGCTCACCGGAGCTCCGGCAGGCGTGGGCGGGATACGGTCATGCTGCTCTTACCGTCTCACCGAGTTTTTCGTCAGGCGCGGATTTATAGCGCTGAGCCGAAACCCAAAATTGACAATCACCAACTGGACACCTGCCAATGTGTTATTGCCATTTGATTTTATCTAGTGTGTTTTTTAAGAGACCTGGCTGCAATGTAGCTGTGATTGCTACCGCCGTCGCGCCGTAAATACTGATAATCCAGGCAGTATCTATCGCTCCTGATCCTTCGGCATAGCCGTATTTTACCTCTCCGGCGGCTTTCTCTATGAACTGACTGCCTGTTTTCTCAGCAATCCATTTCCTCCACCAGTCAACTTCTTGCTCACGGCTTAACCACAAGAGGTATAGCTCGGCCTCACTTGGCATATTCCTGTCAAGTTCATAGCGGTATAGACCTTTCGCGATGAATTCAAACCATTGACGCAAATCCTCTACATTATCCTTGTTCAGCGATATAGCAAGTCGCTTCTCAAGTTTGCCATTCTGGCCGATCTGGAAATGATCTAAAGCTGCTCCCTTTAAGCGATTCGCTAACTTGTTGTTCTTTGCCAAGGTTCGCGGTATTCGATTCTCTGCCACCTTTAGCGCTGCTTCACCGCCTCCCGTGAATGGAATAAGTACACCCGCTGCATCTTCAACCCTTTGCTTCGCGCGGTTGCATTTGTTACACGCTGGAACTATGACGGGATCTCCCCGGAAACGTTGATCAGGTGGGAAGAATTGCCTTGCCACTACGTGTTCTCTTTCTTCTGCTGTGCCGCCGCAGTATGCGCAAACACGGCTGAGGTCGAGAGACATTAGCTGCCCTCTTGAACGGTCAGACGGAGGTTCAGCGCCTCGAGGATGGCCTGCCACACTGGAGGCACGTTCCCGCCTCTGCCACCTGTGTTGTTGAGTGCACGAGTGATGTGGTTTGGATGGATACCTGTCGCCCGTGCCAGATCCGCCCGGCTTAACCCTTTGGCCTTTAGCCGGGTATCCACCGCAGCCCTGATTTCATCGGTCATAGTCGAAGCCTAACACTATGGGGTTAATACCCGATTAGGGTTGCAATACCTACCCGATAGGGGTAGCATTAAGCCAGCAGAAAGAGACGCTTCTACCGCCAAGTTTCCGCGTCCCTGACTGACTTCCAGTCCTACGAAGAGGAGAAAGCAGATGAACGATACCACCCCCACCCCGCGCGCACAGACCCGCACCTGGGCCACCGTGACCGCGGACTGCATGGACGGCGCGGTCGTCCAGGTGCGTCACCACACCGTGACCCTGACGCGCACGCCGGCCGGCATCGAGGCCACCGTGGACGGTCAGGAGTGTGAGCTGCACGTGGCCGTGAGCATCCTCCACGGCGCAGACCGGGCCACCGTGACCGCTGAGACGCTGGAACCGGCCCCCATCGGCAAGACCCGTGCCTGCGAGCTGCACAAGTTGATGCACCGCGCGGGCGTTCCCAGCGGGGAACACTACGGCTTCGCCGGCGCTGCGCTTGACCGCCCGGTGTACTCCCTGGCCGCGCTGACCGAAGCAGACGCCCGGCAGGTGTGGTTGTTCCTCCGCAGCACGCACCCCCAGGCCGCCGCCGCCTGACCTCGCCCGGGGGCGCGCACCTGCGCCCCCGCCCTGTGCCCCTCAAAGCCCTGACCGCGCCCCGCACCCCCGGCGAAGTGGAAGACGCCCTGCGCCCACCTGCCCCGCTTCGAGGCCCGCACCCTACAGAGGACGTGACCCGTGGCCCGCACCTGCGCCGCCCTGTACTTCGCCTTCCTGTACTTGACCGCCGCGCCGTCTCCGTACGCGCTGCACTACGCGGCCCTGGCCGCCCTGTCCGGCTTCCTGGCCCTGGCCTTCGCCCTTCGCCGATTGCTCCCCAAGAGGACGTGATCCACGTGAGCCATCCTGAAACACTTTCCGACCGCCGCCCGCCCACGCAACTCGCATGCGCCGCCCGCGCCGCTGACCTGAGTCCGCTGGAACGTCACGAAGCCCTGCGGAACATCACCCTTCGCCGGGACACCCTGGTCCGCGGACTGGCCCAGCTCGACGCCCTCGAAGCCGGCCACCGCGCCGCCCTCACGGAGGGGCCGGCATGACTACGGCCACCTTGCCCGCCCCGTGGGCCGTCTGTGAGGACTGCGGAAAAGCGGCCGGCCTGCCCATCAGTCACGTGCCCGGCGTGCCCGGCGCGTTTATGTGCGTGGCCTGCTACACCTGGCACCGCAACGTGAACGCGGCGACCGCCCAGCTCGAGGCCATGACGGGCCCCGTCGTGGGCGCGTGGGCCGCGCAATGGACACGTGCCGGCCTGTCGGACGAAGACCTGCAGAGCATCACGGACAGCCTGACAGGGGCGGATATGGCAGAGGACTTCGGGGACGCCTACCGTGCCCGCGCCCTGCGTTACCTGCGCCGTTCCCACCGTGTGCCGGCCACCATGCCGGAGGACGTACCGCCCGCCCGCGAGACCGTCGACCCGGCCGCCCTGCCGCTCCTGGCCCAGTGCCGCCCGGCCGATCCGGCGCACGGGATCCGCGCCCGGTACTTCATCGGCGCGAACGGCCAGGCGTACACCATCCATGCCACGCCGGACACCCTGACCCTCCCGCAGCCGGACGGCATGCGGTTGCTCATCTTCACCGGCTGGCGTGGCGTGACGCGCTTCCATGACCGCGTGTCCGGCGCGCCCGGGTACCGCGTGCCGGCGCACCTGTGGGCGGACGTCGAAGCCGCGCTGTCCGGCGAAGACGAAGGCCGCCCGGCATGACCGGCGCCGCGTCCCTGCCCCGCGTGGGGGGCGCCCGCCGGCATGCGGGCCTCGCCGTGCTCACCTGCGCGCACGCGGGCCAGATCTTCGAGGTCGGCATGACCACCCCCGCCCCGTACACCCTGAGCGGGCGGCGGGCGGACGCGCAGGCCACCGGTTACGTCCTGACGGTGGCCCCGGACAGCCGCGCGCCCCTGGCGCTGCACGTCAGCGCGGCGGTGTGGGCCGGTGTCCTGCCCCTCCTGAGCGGCGAAGGCGGGCGCGCGTGAGCCGGGGGAAGCCGGTGACGCGGCCCACCCGGCCCCGCGCGCCGCGTCCTGTGTTTCCTTTCGCCGTGACCCTGCGCGCCACGGCCATGATCTTCGAGGGGGATGGCCGTCCGGTGCTGTACATCTGTGCGGAGGATCACGGCTCCATGCCCCGGCCGTACCGCGTCCCGGAGGACGCCCGCGTGACCGTGACGGCCCCGCGTCCCCTGCCGGACGTGCACGGGCGCATGCTCCTCCCGGCGGGGAGCTGCGCCGCCTTCGAGACGGCCACCGCGCGCACGGTGCTGCACCTGCGTGCCGTGCGCGCGTGCCGGGAACTGCTGGAAGCGGTGGAGGCGCACGCCCAGGCCGTGCAGGCATGGCGCGCCGCCCGCGCCCACTTCGAGAACCACGCCGGGAACGGCGAGGGCGCTGCGTGACCAGGGCGGCCGAGGAACCCCCGCACCGCCCGCACGCAGGTGCTCGCGCTGCGCCCCCACGCGTTCCCTTCGCCGGCCTGGCTCCCCGGCCCCGTTGACCCCTGCGCCCTACCTGCTGCCACAGGTGGGGCCACACCCTGACAGGATGGACGCACCCATGACCCCACTCCGCGACCTGACCCCCTTCCTTCACGGCCTGACCCTGAATGGGGATGCCATGACGGACGCCCGCGCCTTCGCCTTCATGCTGCCCAATGCTGAGCGCGTGGCCGGGCGCCTTGAAGACCTCCTGCAGTGTTTCGCCAGCTTCGCTCAGGACCAGGCCGGGCCACGTCTGCCCGGCGCCCACGCCGCCGCGGTCGATGTGCTGACCTTCGCCGCGTCTGGGCTGTATGCCTCTCTCGACGATGCCCAGCGTGCGGGGCAGTGGGACGCGTGGGCAACGCTGGCCCGGGTCCGCCTGTGGGCCGTCGATCGCTGCCAGCAGGCCAGCACGGTCCTGAGCGCGGATGCCGTGGAGGCGTTACACCTGGCCCTGGCCACTCCCCACACCCTGCCCGCGTGGGCGGCCGGCCAGGTCTACAGCGTGGAGGCCGGGCACCTGGCTGCATGGGGGGCCGTGTCGCACTTGCTCGAGACCGCGCCCAGCCTCGAGGACGGCGAAGCGGAAGACCTAACGTCAGCCGTCCTCGGCGCCTTGAATCATCCCGCCCAGGTTTCCCCTTCGCCGGCTGACCTGCCGTTCCCGGATCCGCTGCCCAGCGTGCCCCTCGTATACACCGCGCAGTATGTCGACGTGCTGCCAGAGGGCCGCGTCACAGTGGGAATGGGCGGGGGCGAAGAGTACCCGGCCACGCGGGACACTGGCACCCTGACACCCCTGCCGGATGGCAGCGCGTTCCTGGCCCTGACCGTGGAGGGCGAGGCCGTGACGGTGCGCCTCACGCCCGCAGACGCCCGTAACGTGCGTAGTGCGTGGGGACTGCCGGAGGACGGCGAGGACAGTGGCACTTCTATGTCATGTCCGAACTGATCAGGGCACAACGTCGCTCTCCCACGCCACGTGGCCCTTGCTTGCTAGCAAGCAAGGATGTACAGTGCTTGCTAGCAAGCAAGGGGGCACTATGGATGTGGATGATAAACAGGCGATGGCGGCGAGCGGAGGGAAAGCACGTGCACAGGCGCTCAGCAAAGAGGAGCGAAGCGAGATCGCTAAGAAAGCAGCAGTGTCTAGGTGGAGCAAAGGGAAGAAGGCGACACACGAGGGCGAACTGAAGATCAACGACATGATTCTTCAATGCGCAGTTCTAGAGGACGGCACAAGGGTCATCTCGGAAACAGCGGTGATCAACGCTCTCGGTATGTATCGCAGCGGAGCTGTGCACGTACGGGAGAGAGAGAGCAAAAGTGACGGCGATGACGCCGTTCTACCCCTCTTTGTGGCTAATAAAAACGTTCGTAGGTTCGTAGATGAAGACCTCGAGAAGATGTTGAGTAAGCCGATATGGTTTACCTCCTCGGGTGGTGGAAGCCGGAGTAAAGGTCTCGATGCCAGGCTTCTACCTAAAGTCTGCACGGTCTGGCTCAAGGCTCGTGACGCCGGCGTACTAACAACCCCGCGCCAACTCGAGGCCGCCCGCCACGCCGATATCCTCATTAGAGGCCTCGCAGAAGTTGGAGCCGTAGCACTGGTCGATGAGGCAACGGGCTACCAATTTGACCGCGAGAAAAACGCGCTGGCAGAGATTCTCGAGGCATTTATCAGCAAAGAGTTGAGTAAGTGGGTACCCACCTTCCCCATTGAGTTCTATCAAGAGCTTTTTAGGCTGCGCGGAATGAACTGGAAGAACGTTAACTCAAGGCCACAGTATTTTGGTTTGCTGACCAACGACATCGTGTACCGCCGGCTTGCTCCTGGTGTTTTGGAGGAGCTGAGAAGAATCAATCCTACGAACGAAAACGGCAATCGCAAATCTAAGCACCATCAGTGGCTGACGCAGGAAGAGGGGCGGCGTAAGTTGCAGCTTCATCTCTCTGGAGTCATCACACTTATGAAGGCTTCCCCAGACTGGAAGACGTTTCAAACCCTTATCGATAGGTCTATGCCCAAGTATCAGCCAATGCCTCTATTCGATTACGATAACTCGCAGACGGATGCAGTAGTTCCAGCTGGCAAAGCTGAAATCGTGGAGAACGAACTCTAGCGTTACAGTGCACTGATCAAACATCTGCGAAACGAACATGCAAAACGCGCCCCCATGCGGGCGGGTAGATTCTCGAAGCTATCTGCTACTGCGCGCATCGCTGCCACCTGCACCGGCAAACCCCACCGCTGCCCGCCCCGCACGCCGTATCCCAGGGACGCCACGCGCCCCGCGCGGGCCAGCGCCCGCAGGGCCCGGCGCGTGCTGCTCTCGCTGGCCTGGGCATACAGCGTCAGCGTCCACACGTCCAGCGGCCCGCCCTCCACGGCCTGCAGGATGGCGCGCTGTACCCGTCCCGGCCCGCGGCTCATGCCGTCAGTGTGGCAGACCCCATGACGAATCCACGTCCGCGCAGTAGCAGCACACTTACGCTTCACCGTGGCCCGGCCGTGCCTGCCCGCCTGCACGCGAAAAACGCTCATTAGTGGGCGTTTGTACATGTTCAGAATTGCTAAGGTCGCGTGCACTGTGCAACGTCGTCCGATTGGTCAGGAACCGGTGCCGCTGGAAGCGCGCCCAGATGGCTTTGCTGGGGCATGGTGGGCGCTAGCTCCACCTGATAAAACCTGACATCCTGACGACTTCCGCGTGCTTCCCTTCGCCGGCCAAGTCTCCCCGGAGGCCCGGCCCGCTCAGCGCCTACGGGGCCGCCTCCGACCCATCCACCTCGAGGGCCAGCAGCTCCCCCACGTGCACCGGCTGCCCGGTCAGCGCGTGGATGATGCCGGCCACCGTGGCCAGCGTGGTCAGGTCGATGCGGGTCGTGTCCCCACGGGCCAGCCGGTACACCGTGCCCGCGTCGACCGTGCCCTGTGCGTAGCCGCTCATGGCCACCTGATAGACGCTCAGGCCGCGCGCCTCGCAGACGTCCCGGAGGGTCACGCGCGCCGCGTACGGCACCGGGCCGCGCGTGCCGTACCCCAGATGACACGCCGGGCGTCCGCCCACCGTGTAGTGCCCGCGCAGGGCGTCCCGGGTCATGCCGTGCCCCCAGCCAGCACCCCGCACAGCGCCGCCTCGAAGGTCCACAGGGCCGCGCCCCAGCGGGCCAGACGGTGCACGTCCGGCGAGAGGGGAACGCGCACCGCTTCCGCGACACACCATGCGGCGCACGCCTCGAAGTAGGCCAGGAACGCCGGCACCCGTTCAGCCGGCGGGGCCAGTAGCGGCGCGCCGCCCGGCACGTTCAGTGCCGCGTCCGCCCACGCCTCCGCGTCTTCCTTCGCCGGGTGCGGCACGGGCAGGCCGTCCGGCAGGTGCGCGCACGCCCGCCGGATCCGGGCCAGGGCGTCCGGATCCTGGCCGTGCTCCGTGACCTGCCACGCGTCCTCCCACGCGTCCCGGTGCGCGGGTGACAGTCGCTCCTGAGCCGCCTCGAGCTGTGCCCAGTTGGATGCTCTGGCCCCATCGATACGCGCCATGTGCGCCGCCTCAAGCGCGTCCAGACGGGCCAGCCGGCCACGCGGGCCGGTCACGACGTCCCCCGATCCGCTGGGTACAGGTTGACCTCTCGCCGCTCCATGCGCAGGTTCACGGGCGCCCCGTCCGGGCCATGATTGACGATGTGCCGCACGATCACCGGGGGCACGCCCGCCGGGGTGCGCTGCGCTTCCATACGGGCCAGGCGCCCGCGCGTTCTTGCCTTCATGGTGTTCCTCCATCCATACGGGCGATCAGCGCCCACAGCTCTTCGTCCGACATGGCCTCCACCTCTGCGCGCACGCGCGCGGCCTCGCTGTCCGGATCCGCGTGCCCCTCCGCGCGGAGCAGCGCCGCGTGCAGCTCGTCCAGTTCCCGGTCGGACAGTTCGTCCAGGTACGCCGCGCGCATGCGCGCTTCCGCGGAATCCACCCGGCCGGCGTGGGCGGCTTCTAGGGCTTCGAGTCGCCGTCGCCGCGCCGTCATGTCCGGCCTCTGGCCAGCGCTGCCACCTGCGCGGCCTTCGCCCTGACCATGCGCCCCGCGATCCGCTGGAAGGCCGGCGTCCCCGCCTCTTCCTGCACGATCTGGAACACGGCCAGCAGCACGCCGGGCAGCTCCGACCGGCGCACGTGTGAGGTCTCGAAGGCCCGGCGCTGTGCTTCCAGCTGCTTCACCCGCGCCCCCTTGCCGCGTGTCATGCCGTCCTGCTCAGGCGTGGCCCGCCGCGTTCCTCTTCGTCCGCCGCATCCTCGAGGGCAGACAAGCGCGCTTCGAGTTCTCCCACCTCCACGATCCGGGCGTATGCCGCCGCGCCCTGTGAGATGGCGTGAACAGCTTTCAACGCGTGGCCTGCGTCTTCCACTTCCAGCAGCTCGCCGGCCCGCGTGAGTGCGCGCCACAGCAGCGCGCGGGCGTCTTCGAGGGTGCCGGGCTGCGCGCGGCGCTTCCGGCGCTTCGCCTGCCGGGCTTCGTGGGGATTCGGGTTGGGCATGGTTCACCACCTGCGCCCGTGGGCGCGTGAATAGACCGGGGGGGGGTGTCATGGCTGACCCTTCGACGGCAGACGTGCGAGGAAGCGCCGTGCCGCGTCCCGTCCGAACTCCGTGATGCGCTGACCGTCAATCATGCCCGCGTGCCGGGCCAGGGTCAGGGCCACGCGCTGCCCGGACGGACCGGGCGCGCCCTGCGCCGTGGCCGCATCCAGGGCACGCCGCGTCTCGCTGTCTTCAGGCAGGGCGCGGGCGTAGGCGCTCAACACGGCCCACTGCAGTGGCGTCACGCGCGGCCCCCTTGGACGCTTCGCGGCGCGGCGCGTGCTCCCGTGCCCCACGTCTGCGCGGCGGCGTGTGAGCGGTACCCCCGGCCCACGTCGTCGCCGGGCGTGAGGTACGCGCCGCACCGCGCGCCCACGTGCAGAGCCAGCGGAGCCGGCAGGGGCCACCATGCGTCCGGAGCACAGCTGCACGTGACCATGAGCGGCCCCCACTCCGGCGCGTCGACCGCGAGGGCGCAACTCCCGCACCGGCCCTCCTGCGCCGCGATCTGCGCCCAGTCCGGCCGGTCAGGCAGGTTGTAACGGGGCGAGACAACCTCCGGCGCGGGGCCGGCGGGGCGCGGCGCCGGATCCGGCGAAGGAGGAACGGGCACCGCTTCCCCCTGCGCCGGATTCAGCAGGTAGGCCAGCACGTCCGCCTTCCGGGCGCGCAGGGCGTCGAGCAGCGGCGCAGGTGGGCGCTTGCCACTCAGGGCCAGAGTGTCCCCCCGCGCGGTCACGTGCGCGCCACACGAGGTCAGCAGGGCCAGCAGGTTGGGCACGGTCACAGCATCACCACGCCTGGCATGTCCTCGCCCTCTGCCAGCCCTTCCAGGTCTTCGAGGGTCAGGGAACGGGGCGGCGCGTCCGAGGGGAACGGCGAAGAGACGAGCGGGAACGCGGCCCCCTCTTGCACCACTTGCACCACTGAAAAGGGATAGAGATTCAATGTGGTGCAAGCTGTAGCCCCTGTGTCTGACGTGCTTTCTTCGCCGTCATGCCCCACTTGCACCACTTGCACCACGGATTGATAGGGGGCACCTATCGGTAGACGGAGTGTGATGAGCGCTTGCTGTGTTCCGTTGGGGAGCGTGGCCCGCGCCGTGGCCCGAACGCGCGTGCCTTCCCGGTCGCACTTCATCAGCCCGGCTGCGTGCAGGCGGTCGCGCAGGTTCCCCCACAGCTTCGACGGGTCCGGCAGGGCCGCGCCGCCCTGACCCGTGACCGCCCGCTGCACGGCTTCGTGCAGGCCGTCCGGCAGAAAGTGGCCCCACTCATTGCCCCCCGCCCTCGAGTAGTACCCCACCATGACGGCGCCGGGCTTCGTGGTGAACGTGTCCTCTTCGCCGTACTGGCCCCGGTCGCCGTGACGCTGCCAGCCGCACAGCGGGGCGGCGTGCGCTTCCGGCTTCCCTCCGACGCGCAGGTCTTCGAGGTACACGCGGCCCTGGGCCAGCAGCCCGGACAGCACGGCCAGCGCGCGGGCCACCGGGTCCGCGTCCTGCAGGTGCTCTCCCTGACCCCGCGCCGTCTCGCCGAGGGCCCCCGTCACCCGCTCCCACAGGGCGCCCGCCTCCGACGTGCTCACGGCGCCCACGGCCACGGCGTAGGACAGAAAAACCTCCCAGCCGTAGGCCAGCTCTGCCGCGGCGTCCCCGGTGCGGCCATGCACGCCCTGGAAGTCCGGGGCCAGGGCGCGCACCCGGCGCAGGTGGGCCGCGCTCCCCGCCCGCACGTCCTCAAAGGCGCTGGCCACCGCCTGCACGAAGCCGGCCAGGGCCAGCGCGTACACGCCGACCGCCGCTCTCTCTTCACCGGCATGGTAAGCGGCAGACTTCGCGGGGCTGTCGATCAGGGGGCGCAGCACCTCCACCATGACCAGGCGCGCCCGGTTGCTGTGGCCGCGCGGCAGATCCTCGGCAGACGTGGCGATCAGGCCGCGCGGGTACAGCGCCGCCCGGGACTTGCGGTCTGCAGTGAGCGTGCCGCGCCCCGCGCCGTCTGCCGCTCCCTGGATGACCCTTGAGGCCGCGCCGTCCAGCCGCGCCCGGTCGCCCAGACTGCCCGCCGGCTTGAAGTCGTCGATCACGAACAGCGCATCCTTCACCCGGAAGGCGCTGCTTTCCAGGGCGTTCGCTGAACTGTTCCAGCCGTCCGGGAGGAACTTCCGTCCCCACCGCGCGCCGTAGTGCGCCATCACCAGGCCCATGAAGGCGGTCTTGTGCCGGCCCGTCTCGCCCACCGTCCACACCACGAAGTCCGCCGGACCGAGGATGGCCCGGTACGCGGCGCCCAGCATGGGCACGGCCACCGGATCCGGGGCCAAGGTCAGCAGGTCTAGGGACGCCCGCACGGCTGCGCGCAACTCGTCGACCGTCCGCCCCGCGCCCGTGTCATCCTTCACCGGATCTGGCAGGGCGTAGGCGTCCAGCCGACCGGCCAGGTCGACCGCCACTCCGTCCACCGCGCCGGTCGCGCCGATCACTGCGCCGGCGGTGAGGTACACCGGGCCGTGCTCTGGGTGCGTAATCCAGCCCGTGTGCTGGTAGACCGTGCGGCGCGCATAGCCCTGGGCATTCGAGAGCACCTGCACGGCGTCCCGCGCCTTGTCTTTCTTGCCCTGGCCGGCGGGCACGCGGGCGGCGCCGCCCCACTTCGCCACGGGCCAGGACATGCCGGAGAACTCCGAGGTGGGCACCGTCACCACAGGGGGGAAGAGTGGCGCGCCGTCCGGGGCCCGGCCTTCGATCTGGAACACCCGGCGCGCTTCGCCGCTGCCGTCGTCTTCGATCACTTCCGCCGTGATGAAGGCCGAGAAGTCTGCCAGCACCTCCACGGCCTCGAAGTCCTCGCCGTCCTCGCCTTTCTTGAGGCTCAGGGCGCACAGCCGGCCGCCGCGCACGCCGTACCCGTGGCGCCTGGATTCCCACACGTCCCCCGGCTGGCTCTGTCCCGGCGTGGGCGCCCGGTCCGGCGGCTCCTGGGCGTCCGGCTGCCAGCGCCGCGCCGCATGGAGGGCGGCCAGCAGCAGCGCGCCCCGGTGGGCCGCGTGCGCGTCCGGCGCTTCGCCCTCCGGCACGGTGCCCAGGGCGTCACACGCATCTGCGTCCGGGTTGCCCTCCACAGCGAAGGGGGAGGGCTGGCCACTGCCCGGGGCCGCCACCTGGAACACGTGGCAGCCCTGCGCGGCCAGGACGTCCGCCCACTTCGTCCGCGCCTTGGTGCCCTCGTCGTCCGGATCCGCGTACACGCACACTCGCGCGCCGGCGGGGACGTGTGCCACGTGGGGGAAGGCCACCGCAGAGGCCACGCCCTGCACGGCATATGCGTCCCCGTGTCCGGCCGCGGTGAGCATCACGACGCACGCCGCCGCGTTCAGTTCTCCTTCGACGATCAGGAAGGCGCGGCCTCCCTCGAGCTGGCCGGGGCCGCAGAAGGCCGGCGTGGACTGGCCCGCCGTGACATACACGTACCGCTGCGCGTTTACGGCCTGCAGCTCTGTCTTCGTGCCAGGGTTCCTGGCCTTCACCGCCCAGGGCGTGCCGTCCGGCCCCGTGACCTCGAAGGCCAGCGCGCCGGGCAGGATGTGGCGCGGTAGCGTGGCCCGTCTGCGCGTTCCGCCGTCCTGACTCCCGTCACCCGTCCACCGGTAGGCCGTCAGCAGGCCGGAGGCGAGGGCAGGGGAGAGGCCCCGCCGCGCCACCTCCTGCGCCTGTGATGTGTCCTCGGCCTGGTCGATGCGCATCCACCCCCTAAGGGCGGCGTCGCGCCGGTCGTCTGCCAGGGGGCGCAGCTTGTCTAGGGCTGCGCGGGCCTTGGCGAGTCCGGCCGCTGTTCGGCCGGTGGGCTGTGGCGCCCGCACCGTCTTACATTCGCTGGAGTGGGGCGCGCTGTCCACCAGGCCGGCCCGGTCGATCAGCAGCCGCGCCGCCTCGCCCTTCGGAATGCCCAGGCAGGACGCCGTGAACTCCACCGCGCCCCCCTCGAAATCATCCCCGCCGAACCGGTGGAAGACGGCCGCACCGTCCCGCCCCACGCTGGCCGACAGGGATGGGCTGTGCTCTTCCAGGCCGTGCCGGAAGTCGCACAGCGTCCCGCCCGCGTCGCGCAGCCCGGTCAGGTCTGCGCCGGGGTTCACCTGCGCGGCCAGCCACCGCACCAGGGGGCCGGGCCGGTTGGCCGGGTGCGTCAGGGCGCCATGCAGCGCGCTCACGGCGTCCCCATGGGCAGGGGGGCGGAAGTGGGCACGGCGTGCCCGGTATGCTGTTCACGAAGCCTGCCCGCTTCGTCCGACCGCTGCCCGGCCACCGCGCCGGGCGCTTTCATTTCTGCCCTACGCGCAGCGTTTCACGCCACGCCAGGAAGTCCGCCCAGCGCACGAGGTACCGCGGCTTGTCTCCACGTCCGGCGTTGTACGCCGGCAGGTAGCCACCTGTAATGGCCGACCGGATCAGGTCACGCGGCATCTTCGAGCGTTCCCAGAGCTGATTGGGCGTGTAGACGGCCTCCCCGTCTTCGAGGTGGGCGGGCACGCCAGCTGGGCGTGCGGGCGCGTGGAGGGTTGCTCCTTGCGTCATGTGTTCCCCTGCATCTGCGCTGGCGTTCGCTTCGCCGCGCCAGATGTACACCTGAGGGCCGCACCCGTCATGAGGACGGGGGGCGCACAGCAGGGCCGGGCCTACCGCTTACCGCTTCGCCAGAATCGAAGCGGCCCGGCGATCAGGCCACAGGGGGCGCAAGGGGACAGGTGGGAGGGCGTGGCCGCGCGTATAGCGGCCGGAGGATGCAGGCATCGACCGTCCCGCCGTAAAGCTCTCTCGTCCGGATTTGGAAGCCTGCCAGCGCCTCGGCCATGCGGCTGTACGGGAGAACCTTCTGTGTCCGTTTTGCTGATTGGGGTGGCCTGATCGCCTTGAGGCAATGTTGACGGTACCGCGCGTTTTCTATTCCTTGCCGAGCCCGCCTAACAGTTTTCGATCGACCGACAGCAATATCCCAGATCCTTCGCTTGGTGCCACCCCTCAGCTTGAATCCGAGGGTTTCATATACCGCGGCGAGGTGGACTATCGAGGCGCTGTACTTGTATCGGCCTTTCTGGAGGCGATGCGAGATCCTCCAACGGGTAGATGGCCGCGGCGATCGCAGGTGGAATTTTGAAGTCGTTCCAGCGTCTTGGAAGCGATCGGATGTGGCCCACAGGATCAGCGGGCCACGTAAGGCCTTCGCCGCAATCAGACCGTCAGGCCCCGCCGTATACGCTGTCCACGTTGCCCCAGAGGCCACCTGCGCCCACTTTTCAGGGGCGAAGGTGTTTGAGGTCAAGGCCGAATGCACACGTGAAGCGTAGCACCGTTACGCCGCAGCCGTAAGAGGCCGCAAGCTGGGCGGGCCACGTGGCCCAAGTCCGGCCCATTTGCCCCCGTCAGAACGCACGTCCGACCGGAAGTCCCCGTGATGGGCGTTGCCGAAAAGGCGTGCTGGGCGCAGATTGTGGAGGCGGAGCCGGAGGAGTCAGGGCGGGGCCGGAGGCGCCTGGCGCTTCCTTTTAATCAGCGGGTTGTAGGTTCAAGTCCTACACGTCCCACCACGAAGGCCCCGTCTCTGGCGGGGCCTCTCGCGTGGCCGTGCTCACCGGCCGATCCAGGTCGTGGCGGTCGGGCCGGAGGCCGTGGCGCCGGTGGTGACGTACAGCGCGTCGCCGATGATGTCGGCGACCGGCGACTGTCGCACGTCCGGGAGGGCAGTCAGGCTGGACCAGGCGTCGGTCACGGGATCATACGCGTAGACCGTGGCGCTCTCCTTGCCTTCCACGGCGCCCGCGCTGCTGGTGGTCACGCCGCCGACGACCACGATCCGGCCGCGCCACGCCACGGTGGACGCGGCGATGTGGCCCAGTGGAATCGGCAGGGACCTCACTGCCGTCCACGTCCGCGTGGCCGGATCGTAGGCGTGCACGTCGGTTACATTGTCCGTCGCCTCGTTGCCGAGGTGCTGGCCGCCGACCGCGTACATCAGCCCTCCCAGGGCTATCCCGCCCAGATGATTGCGCGGATTGGGCAGCGGCGTGTCCGGCTGCCATGCCGCGGGTCGGTCGAGGTCCAGCGTCCAGTGGTCGGCGCTGTCACGCACGTACGAACCGTTCGAGTCGCGCAGCACGCCCCCGAAGAAATGCAGCGTCCGCTCCACCCGCACAAGGGCGCCCGCGCCCACGGCCACCGGCAGGGGCGGCAGGGCTGTCCAGGCGTCGGTGCGGGTGTCGTACCGCCACACATGGTTGGTGGTCGGGCCGGGATGGTTCCCGAGAAAGCCCCCCGCCACGTAGAGGTACGGCCCGTCGGTGGCGGTGCCGGCGTGCGTCACGGCGTCCGGTATGGCCTTCAGGGAACTCCAGACTGCGCCCGGGGGATCGTACACCCACGCGCCGGTCGTGGCAGCGGGCGTGCGGCCGTTCAGGTTCGTGTAGAACCCGCCGAGCACATACAGCCGGCCTCCAACCGCGCCGCCCTGGGCCTCGTACAGGGTGCTGGGAGCAGGTTTGAGGCCGCTCCACGTCAGGGGTGCGGGCAGACTGACCGGCGTGATCTCGAGGGCGCTCAGTTTGGCGTTCTCGACGCGCCGGATGAAGTTGAGGTCGACCGCGCCGTCCTTCACGGGACTGTCGAAGCGCCTCACCAGAGCACGGTTCGCGCCGCCCGCCTCGGCGTAGATGTCGAAGTTCCGCAGGACCGTCGTGCCCTCCAGCGTGACGTCGAACAGCCGCTGCCCGGCAGCGGACTTGTTCAGCTCGGTGAAGTGGAGTGCCACGCGGTAGCTGCCGTTCGGCACCGGCACGCGAAAGGCGAAGGCGCTGCTTCCCTCCGGGACACCCTGGGTCGCGCCGCCCGTCCACTCGGACTGGTACAGCTCAGGCGTGGCGGGAGCAGCGGCCCCTGCGATGGCAGGCGGCGGGCTGGGCGTGTAGGCGAAGCCGCCCGTCACCGCGTTCTGGCAGGAACTCGCCGCAGTGCAGGCCGCCCACGTGACGCCGGCCACGGTCAACGCCGGACCGCCGGCGTTCAGCCGCACTTCGGGTGCCGTCGCGGCCGCGCACGACCGCAGCATCGCCCTGGCCCAGTCGGCGTGGTCGTAATCCCTGCCGTCGCCCGCGTCGCTCACGTCCAGCCGCAGCACACGGCGGCCGGCGATCGGGACGGAGATAGGCCGGGCCGCGTCGGCGCCGGTCAGCCGGGGGCTCTCGTAGAGTTTCACGCCGTCGCCGTAGACCTGAAAGACCACGCTGCCCCAGGTGCCAACCTCGTCGTCCACGCCGATGTCCGCCGTGAAGGTCTGGCAGCGCCCCTGCACGTCGAAGGTCATCGAGGACGCCGCGTGCGTGCCGAACCCCTGGCTGTAGGCGACACCGTTCAGCGTCAGCGTCCGGCCGTCGGTACCGCCCGTCTCACCGTTGCTGCGGTTGCGCTCCACCGGTCCCCAGCCGTTCGACACGCTGGCGAAGGGTTCATTACTCAGCGTGTTGTCGCCCGGATCGATGGTCTGGGCCCCGAGCGTGGCGCTCCCCGACACAGGCGGCATCGACGGCGAGCCGCACGCCACGAGCGCCGCCAAGAGCAGAGGCAGGTGGGGCCGGGCGGGGCCCCACCTGTTCACGACGACGTGCCCGATCCGCTTCCACCCCAGCCCTGTGTCCGCCACCCGGTCCTCCTCCGGACGGCCGCAGGCTGCGGGCACCCCGTCCGTCTTGGATGACCCATTTTCGCCGATGGCTTGCCCTTAGAACAGGCCCACTGCCGCTCTCGCCCCGGTTCAGGACTTGCTGGCCACCTTCACGTTGCGGATCACGAACACCGCGTCCTGGTAGTCGCCGTTCACACTGGGCTCGAAGGCGAGCAGATAGGCGTTCGGAACGACCGCGCCGGCCTGGTCCTTGAGGGGATAGACGCGCACCGCGTGTGCCGTGCGACCGGTGTTGAGCGAGTCCTTGGTGTACGTCAGCGGGTATGAATACGCCGCAGGATCGATGTACACCCCGAAGGCCGCCGTACCTGGATCGAACGGCACCTCAGAGGAGGCCGCCCCGTCCACGGCGGGATTCAGCGTCTGATACTGGCCGGAGACCAGCGTGCCCACCCCGTGTCGCACCGCCGCTGAACCGGACACCGTGAAGTACCCGAACGGCGTGGCTCCGACTGGCGAGTAGCGCGCTACGGGCCTGATCGTGACGGCAGCGGTCCCCGCCTTCACGAACAGCGGGGCGATCACCTCGTCGCCCAGCGGGAAGGTCGTGGTGCTCGACTCCAGCCCGGTCCAGCCGACGTTGACCCCGTACCCCAGGGCGTCCACAATCTGCGCCATCGGCGGTTCGTTCGAGCCTTCCAGGCCCTTGGCGCGCAGGCCAGCGAGCGCCACCGAGGCCGCGCCGCCCTGGGCCTGCAGGGTGCCCCGGAGCACCCCCACAGTCCCCGTCGACTTCAGGCGCACCTGGAGCGCCAGCACGCCTCCTGGTGCCAGGGTGACCGGCAGTGCTGGCGGGTTCACGAGTTCAAATTCGCTGTCTGAGACGCTCAGCGATGTCACGGTCACCGCTTCGGCCGACGGGTTTTGCAGGGCCACCGACTGCGGCGTGCTGGCCTGGCCCTGAGCGCTGCTGAACACCAGTGCCGCCGGCTGGGCCGACACTACCGTTGTCGTGGGCGTCGGTTCCGTGGACGCCACCGAGCAGCTCATCAGCGCGGCGGTCAGCAGCAGTGCCCCTGCGCGCTCAAGAGATCGGCGTCCCATCCAACTGGTCATGAATCCGGTCATAGCCCACTCCTTACCCACGGGCCACCGGCCCTGAACTGCTCCCCGGACGGGGAGTGCTGCCGCACTGTAGGGACCTCGCCTGAAAGCCGGTTCCTACTCACGTGTGAAGCTTCTCACTCCAGGCGTTTCTGAATCGCTTCCACGGGGGTACTTCGCGGGGAACAGGCCAAAAAACGCCGCCCGGGCGCGGGGCCGGGGCGGCGGAGCGGGGATGGGGTTACTTGACCTTGAAGAAGGCGGTGCGCGACGTGCCGTCGATGAACTTCACCGTCAGCTGGTAGCAGCTGCCCGCTTTCTGGGCGGTCGTGTTCGTCTTCCACACGTACACGTACTGCTGCGCGGTCGCGTCCCACGTCAACCCGGAGTTGGTCGCCGTGGACAGCTCCTCCACATCGTCGACGGGTGCGGTTGCGTTGCAGGGGATGTTTGTAGCCATTGGGAATCCGGCCGCGAAGATATTCATGTTCTGGTAGCCACCCAGCTTGAACTTGACCGGGACCGCGCTGCCCGACTTCACGGTGTTGTACACGAGCGACTTCACGGTGCCGTCGGCGTTCAACTCGCTCATATCGATGGGCTGGAAGAAGCCGGTGAAATTGTACCGGGCCGTGATGGTGAACACCTTCTGATCGGTGCGCCCGGCGGCATCAATCGCGGTGCAGGTCACCGTGATTGGGAATCCGACCGTGACCGTCAGCCCGCTGGTGCGGTCGCAGGTCACGGCGGGCGGGGCGGTCATGTCGTCCGTGGCGGCCGGAATCGAGAAGGTGGCCGTGGCCTGCCCACCGCCTGTAGCGAAGACCGAGATATTGTCCGGCTGAGACAGCACCGGGTTGACTAGGTCGACTCTATACGGGCCCGACGATGCAGAGGACTGGTTGCCGGCGACGTCGGTGCAGGTGGTATTGACGGTCGAGTTGGCCGTGCTCGTGGTGATGGTGGCGATAGGGGTGCACGTCACGCCGCCACTCATGGCGTCGGTGCCGCTGGTGGCGAAGTTCACCGCAGACCTGTACCAACCGTTGCTGCCGTCGGGTGTGACGGGGGTGGGCTTAATGGTGGCCGCCGGGGCCGTGGTGTCGAGCTTCACCGTCAGCGGTGCGCTGCTGGCGCTGTTGCCGGCGGCGTCCGTGCAGGTGGTGTTGACCGGTGTGCCGGCGCTGTCGGCGGTCACGGCATTCACGGCGGTGCAGGTCACGTTTCCGCTGACGCCGTTCACTCCGCTGGGCGTGACGTCGCTGCCGCTGGTCGTGAAGGTGATTGGGCCAGTCTTGTACCAGCCGTTCAGACCGTTGGGCGCGGCGGGGCTGGGGGTCAGGGTGGCCGTCGGGGCGGTGTGGTCAATCTGGACGGAGGCGGACGTGACCGTACCCGTGTTGCCAGCCTTGTCCTGGCACGACGCGCTGGTGGTCAGGCCGGTGCCCTCGCCCGTGATGGGGGCCGGGCCGGTGCAGCTCACGTCGTTGACGCCGCTGCGGTCATCGGTTTTGGCAAGGGTGAAGGTCACGTCGTTGCGATACCAGCCGTTCCTGAGGCCGGCGGTCGGGGCTGTCAGGGTCATGGTCGGGGCTACCGTGTCCCGCTTGACCGGGGCGCTGCTCGCCGTCACGCTCACGTTGCCGGCGTGGTCGGTGCAGGTGCCGGACGCAACGTGGCTGTCCGAGTCGGAGGTCAGGGTGTCGGGGGTCGTGCAGGACGCGATCCCGCTCAGTCCATCTGTGCCGGTCGTCTCAAAGTCGACGTCGGTGTTGTACCAGCCAAAACGATTGGGATCGGTGGTCGCTGCGACCGTTGCGGTGGGCTTCGTCAGGTCAATCTTCGCGCTCAGGGTGCGGGTGGCGGTGTTGCCGGCCTGATCGACCACGGTCTTGCTGACCGTCGTGAACTCGCCGGCCGACGAAGTCTCGCTACTGGCTGCCAGGATAAACTTGTCGTCCGTGCTCGGGTTGAGGCCCGACAGCGCGTCGGAGGCGGTGAAGTTGACGCTCAATGGTGTATTGCGCCAGACGTCGTTCGTCACGTCACTGCCGCTGATGATGGGCGCAGTCTTGTCGATCTTCGCGCTGAAGGTCTGCGTGGCGCTGTTGCCCGCTATGTCCGTGACCGTCTTCGTGGCCGTGGTCGGCACGACGCTGCCGGACACGATCTTCGACTCGGTACTGACGGTCAGCTTGAAGGCCTCGTCGGCCGGTGCGATGCCTGAGCCCGTGTCGGTGGCCGAGTAGTCCTGGCTCAGGTCGGTATTGATCCACGCGCTGATCGAGTGATCCGGGCCGACTAAAGCGATGGTCGGGGCCGTCGCATCGCGCTTGATCGAGATCTCGGCCTTGTTGATGTTCCCGGCCTGGTCGGTGCACTCGATCGACGCGGTCAGGCCGTTGGTGTCGGTGGTGCGGTCGGCGGTGTTCACCTTATCGCACGCGCCGTCCAGGCCGCTCAGGGCGTCGCTGCCGCTGGTGGTGAACGTCACATCACCGGTGAACCATTCGCTGCCGCTGACCTTCTTGGGGCCGCTCGCGCTGATGCTCACCACTGGCGCTGTCTTGTCGAGATTTATGCTCAGCCTGGCGGGCAGGCTCAGGTTCCCGGCTTCATCCTCAGAGGTGCCGCTCACCACGTTCCCCTCTTTCTCGGTGCTCACGGTAACCGGGCTGGGGCACACGGCGACGCCCGACCGGGTGTCGGCGCAGGTGAAGGTTGCGGTGACATCAGCATTGTACCAGCCGTTCGTATTGGCACTGTGATCAGGCGTAACGGTCAGGGTAGGCCGGGTGGTGTCGCGCTTGACGCTCATCGAATCGGTGGCCTTGTTCCCGGCAATGTCAGTGCAGGTTGTCGAATAGGACGTGCTGTCGATATCGGTGGTCACCGTGGCGGGCACCGTGCAGTCCGCCAGACCACTGAGAGCATCGCTGCTGCCCGCCGTGTTGAACGCGATGTCACTGATATACCAGCTGTTCTTGCCCAGCGTGCCGGTGGCGTTCAGCTTGGCGACCGGGGCGGTCTTGTCGATCTTCGCGCTCAGCGTGCGCGTGACCGAGTTGCCCGCCCGGTCGGTGACGGTCTTGCTGACGGAGGTGCTGCCGTTCAAGGGTGATTCGGCGCTGGCCGTCAGAGTGAACGTGGCGTCGGTGGACAGATTCAGGCCCGACAGTGGATCACTGGCGGTGAAGGACGCGCTCAGGTCAGTCTTGCGCCAGGTGGTGTCATCGATGTTGCTGCCGCTGATAACCGGAGCAGTCTTGTCCAGGTGCACGTTGACCGTGTTGCTGGTGGTCTCGTTGCCTGCCTGATCACGCACGGTGGCGCTGGCTGCATGATTGCCGTCCGTGGTGAAGCTCTGGGCGGTCGGACACGCGCCCGCCAGACCCGATGTGCCGTCCGAGCACGTGAACGTCACGGTCACGTTGGCGTTGTACCAGTCGTTGCCGTTGGGGGCGCGGTCAGCGGCGGCCGTGATGGTGGGGGCAATGGTGTCGCGCTTGACCGTCGTGGCTGCCGAAGTATTCGTGTTTCCGGCCGCGTCGGTGCACGTTGCGGTGACATCCGTTCCCGCTGTATCCGCTGTGATCGACGCCACCGAGGTCGAGCACGTCACGGGGCTGTAGCCGTCACTGGCGGTGTCCGACGCACTGAAGGATACGTTCGTGGTGTACCATCCGCTGCCCGGCAGAGTGGGCGACACGCCCAGCACCGCGTGGGGCACCGTCCTGTCAATCCGCACGTCGAAGGGCGTGATGTGCGCTTCGTTCCCCGCCGCGTCGGTCACGATCTGCGAGACGGTGGTGACGCCCTGCGTGCTGATCGTGCGCGCAACCGGGCACGACACGGGCGAGCCGCCCAGCGCGTCGCAGGTGAAGGTGACGACCACGTCCGAGTTCACCCAGCCACTCACGTTGGCCGGGCTGGTCGTGTAGGTGATCGTCGGGGCGACCTTGTCGATGTTCACCGTGAAGGCCGCGAGCGTGAAGGTGTTTCCAGCCCTGTCCGAGATCGTCTGAACCGGATACGACTTGGAGGCGGTGATCGGCTCGTCGGCCGGACAGCTCACCACGCCGGACAGTGCGTCGGAGCAGGTGTAATCCACCGTGACGTCCTGTCCATACCACGGCTGGCTGCTGAGCGCGTTGCCCTGTCTGTCGCGCAGGGTCACGGTGAGCAGCGGGTTGCCGGTGTCGATCAGGGCTTTCAGCGTTCGTGTGGTCTTGTTCCCGGCCACATCGAGGATCTCTTTGGTGGCCGCCTTGTAATCGGTGGCACTGGTTGACTGAACTGTCTTCGGGACTGTCAGGACAAACGTATTGCCGGGCGTCGTCAGTCCCTGGTTCGAGGCCAGTCCGGAGGTCGCGTCACTGGCCGTGAAGGTGGCGCTCTGGGCTGAATTGACCCAGCCCACGTCGATATCAGCACCGGGATCGGCCTGTCCGGCTGCCACGACACTTGGTGCGGTGGCGTCGCGCTGGATGGTGAAGGTCGGGTAGATCGTCTTGTTGCCCTTCGTGTCGTAGGCGGTGCAATTGATGGACATCCCCACCGTATCGTCCGTGACCAGCACCATCGGACAGACCGATTTCGTCGAATCGATACCGCTGGCATCCTGCAAATCCCAGGTGATCCTGACGTCACCGGTGTACCAGACCCCATTCTTCGCACCGGACAGTGTGGTGATCGTAGGGGTGATGGTCGGGCCGGCGGCATCGATTGCTGGATTCGACACAATCTTGATGCTGAAGGTGCCTGACGTGTATTTGGGAGTTGTGCCGCTTCCGCCGGAGCCGACTGCAGTGACGACAATCGTCTGACCGACGGCACCAGCGGGCAGAGGGTCGGCGAGCCGGTACGGGATTTCAGTCGAGACGCCACAGTTCTGGACGTCCACAGACCCGAGGGAGCTGAAGAATGACGCGTACGCTGAATCGACGGTCAACGCGATGTGCACCTTGTTCCCGTTCGTAGCGTTACAGCCGTCTCCGCCATTTTGCCCCCCACCCTCAACGGCCCTCGTCTGTGCTGTCAGGATGAAGTTTGGAGTTCCCGTCTGACCAGCGTATTTCGATATCGTCCCACCGGTCACGATTTCACCGTCACTCGGATCCGGCGTGACGATGTCCTGCGCTTTCAGCACAGGTGTTGCGGTGCCTGCAGTTGCGGTATCAGCTTTCGGCGCACCACCCTGCGAGCACGCCACCAGCGCCAGCGCAGCAAGAATCGGTACCAGGGGTCTGCCTAATCTCATGAAGGCTCCTTCCCTGGGCGGGTCTCACCATTCGCTCGCTGTGTCCGAGGTGACCGTTTTGCTGGACACAGGTCTTCACGGCCCATGGCGACGCTTGCGCGCCTGAGTTGGGGTAGTGCTGAACTCCTGTCCGGGTTCTACGGTGAACAATATGACATTGCCCTTCCACCTTAGTAAGCTTTTCACTATTCTTACATTCACCCGGCGGGGGGTTCCCGACGTCCTAGGCGGCGCCTGACACGTTAACCGCGCTGACGATGGGCATTCTCGGTCAGCGTGGCTGTGAGCATTTGTGAATGAAGATGAAGGCGGGTTTTATCTGGCTGTCATCTACCACGCGTTCGGATCGCTGTCGGGTTCCTCGATCAGGAGCCACAGGTTGCGGTCCTGGCGGGCCGCCTCGGCCTGGGCATCGAGCAGCACGCGGTCCAGGTCCGAGCTCAGTCTGGCGTGGCGGCTGCGGAAGTGGCCGTAGTCGCATAGCAGGATCGCCAGTTTGGGTGGCCACACGCCGGGATCGCTCAGCACGTCGTACAGGGCGTCCCAGTTGCGGCCGAACGACTGCGCCAGCCCCAGTCCGGCCAGGAAGGCCAGCATCACGCTGTCCTTGTCGTCCACCGCTCCGAAGTCCACCTCGCGGACGGTCACCTGGTACCCGGCGGCGATCACGCGGGGGTCGTGCGGGGCGGGCTGGAGGCCGGCGGGGGCCTCGTCGAAGATCTGGATCATGCGGGCGCCTGGGTCATGGCTGGATTCTCCGGAAGCTGGCGTAGTGATCGGCGGTGTAGTAGCACTCGGCGGTGGAGCGCGGCGCGCCGGCACACACGATCCGGCGGGCACCGCGGTCGCTGGCGCCGGGCGTGGGGACGGTGTACTCGCGGTATGTGCCGCGGGCAGCGCGCGGCAGGATGCCTTCGCGGTTGGCGAAGGTCACGCCGTCCCGCGCGGAGCGGAAGGGGCCGCCCTGGGCGATGCGCGTCAGGACCGGGCCGGCCTCGCGGGGCAAGTCGCTGCGGGCGATCCAGCGCAGTCCACTGTCCGGGTCCCGGGCGGGCTGGGGCGCGCGGGTGGACGAAGCGGTGCCCGGCGCCGAGGTGGCCCCCGTCGTGGCCCCACTGCCCTGCGGCCTGGACGGACCCGCGCACGCGCCGAGCAGCGTGATCAGGAGGGCGAGCAGCGGAATCGAGCGGCGCACGCCCGTCAGCATAGGGTGTCCAGCCACGTGAGCAGGGCCGGCAGGACCCCGTCCAGCCCCTTGTACGTGACCTGCTCCGGCGTCATGGAGCGCATGGCGGCGGCCAGGGCGCGTGCGTGATGTGGGGTCCGCACGGCGTCCCGCAGCGTAAAGGTGTACGGCCGGATGGTGAACAGCGCCCCGTCCGCAGCGGGGAAGCCGGTCAGTGTCTGACGCTCCACGCGCAGGTGAGCGCGCTCCGGGTCAAACGGCGTGTCGGCGTGCCGGTCCGCGTCGGGCGGCGCGGCTGGGTGGTGGTCGAGGCGGTCCGTCATGGACAGACCCCACGCGAAGCGCACGAACGGCCCGCGCGTGATCACGGCGTCCACCAGCCTCGGCGCCGTGGCGTTCATGGGACCGCTGCCTGCCACGGGCGCGTGCACGGCCACGAAGTCCCGGCCGAGCTTGTCGCGCGGGTCCCAGTGCTGCGGGCTCAGGACGTGCGTGGCCGCCAGCCAGTCGCCGTGCGGACCGCGCGCGATGATGGCGAGGTCCTCCTGCGCGCCGAGGCCCAGGACGTCCAGCGCGCTGACCGGCTGGAGATCCGCGACCAGTGCCGCGGCGGGGGCATCCGACCGGGTCAGCGCCTCGACACTGTTGCGGTTCAGGTCCAGCGTGGCCGTCCAGCCGAGCAGGGCGTGGGTCAGGGTCTCGCCGTCCCACGTGATCACGCCGCCGCTGTCCGCCGCGAGGGTGCAGGCGATGAACTCCAGCGCGGCCACCCGCAGGGCCGGGCGCAGGTTTGCCTCGCCGGCGTACTCGTGCAGGGCGCGGCGGTGCGCGGCGGCCTTGCTGGCCACGAACCGCGTGTGGGTGTCGTCCAGCGCAAAGGTGTGCGTCTCGACCGCTGCGTCCTCCCGCCACGGGATGGCCTGCGCGCCCAGGCGGTACAGGCCCGCCGAGACCTCGTAGCGCCCGGACATGAAGGGGCGGTAGAGCACGGGCGGGCGCATGGGGGGATTGTGGCAGAGCACGGAGGAGAGTGGCCCGGGAACAGCGGGAACCTGGGCTCTGCGGCCCCTACGCCAGGCTGGCGTTGCTCAGGACGCCGGTGGCGATCAGCACCAGGATGAGCACGCCGACGATCACGCGGTACACCGCGAAGGGTTTGAAGTCGTGCGTGGACACGAAGCGCAGCAGCCACCCGATCGACACGTACGCCACGACGAAGCTCACGCCGATGCCCAGCACCATGTTCAGCGTGCCGATCTGTGCGAGCACCGCGCGGCTCTTGATCAGGTCGAGCAGCGACGCGCCGCCCAGCGTGAGGAAGCCCAGGTAGAACGAGAACTGCGTGGCGGCCGGCCGGTCCAGGCCCAGCAGCATGCCGCCCAGGATCGAGCTGGCGCTGCGCGAGAAGCCCGGCCACAGCAGCGCCAGGCACTGCACCGCGCCGATCCCCAGGGCCTTCACCGGCGTGATCTGCTCGATGTGGTGCACGGTCGGGGTCACTCTGCGGCTCTCGACCAGCCAGATCAGGACGCCGCCCACGATCAGCGCCCACGCGACCACGCTGGGCGTGAACAGGTAGTGCTTGATGGTCGAGCCGAACAGCACGCCCAGGATCACGGCGGGGATGCAGCCGATCACGACGCTGGTCCACAGGCGGCGCTGCGTGGCGTCGCGGCCCACCGTGCGGATTTTCAGGAAGTCGCGCCAGTAGTACACCAGCACCGACAGGATCGCCCCGCCCTGGATCACGACCTCGAAGGCGGCGCGCATCTCCTTGGTCCACGGCGTGGTGGTCATGCCCGCCAGCAGGTCACCCGCGACGATCAGGTGGCCGGTCGAGCTGATGGGCAGGAATTCCGTGATTCCCTCGACGATGCCCAGGATGATCGAGTACAGAGCGTCCATGCAGGGGCGAGCTTAACACCGGGGTGTCAGGGTGTGGCGTCCGCCGAAAGGGGCAGACTGGGCGGGTGGACGTGACCGACCTGATGCGCGAGTGGCACCTGAACCCCGACGGAGACGTGATCCGCACCTTTGCCAGCGATGTCTATCCCGTGCGCTTCCAGGG
Source organism: Deinococcus metalli (assembly GCF_014201805.1). Lineage (NCBI taxonomy): Bacteria > Thermotogati > Deinococcota > Deinococci > Deinococcales > Deinococcaceae > Deinococcus > Deinococcus metalli. The sequence continues at coordinate 446,047 of NZ_JACHFK010000001.1, forward strand.
CCGCGCCGCGATGCTGAAGGTTTCCCGCATCGAGGAGGAGGCGCGCGGCCATCTTCTGATGGTGTGGCTGGACGGCGACGGCGCGGCGCGCGTCTACCGCCACGAGGGCGATGCCCTGCTGATGGAGCGGCTGTTGGGCACGCCGAACCTGACGGAGATGGTACAGGCCGGCGACGACGACGCCGCGACGCGCATCCTGGTGCGGGCGGCGCAGGGCGTGCACCGCGACCGGCCCGCGCCGTGGCCGGAACTGCCCGAGCTGCGGACGTGGTTCCGCTCACTGGAGGTCGCCGCGGCGGGCGGGGGCGATTACGCGGCGGCGTGGGACGTGGCGCGGGCGCTGCTGGACGACCCGGCGGACGTGCGCCCGCTGCACGGCGACATCCACCACGGAAACGTGCTGTGGTCTCCGGAACGCGGGTGGGTGGTCATCGACCCCAAGGGCCTGATCGGGGACCCCGGCTACGACTACGCCAACATGCTGTGCAATCCGTCTGTGGAAACCGCGCTGGCGCCGGGCCGCCTGGAACGGCAGGTGGACGTGATTGTCCGGGCGCGTGGCCCGGCGCGGCCAAGGCTGCTGGCGTGGCTCCAGGCCTACGCGGGGCTGTCGGCCGCGTGGACGCTGGAGGGCGGTGACGCCGCACATGCGGCGCGAACGCTGGAGGTGTCGCGCCTCGCCGCAGGACTCCTCATGAGCGCCGGAAACTGATATACTCCGCGTTTGGGTGCCCCTGTGACCCGCCGTGCGTGCTGGAACGTCGCGCGCGGCCTGGCCCGACACCGCGTCGCTGACGCTGGGCTGGCACACGGACGGCAGACTTCTTCCCACACGAACGTTCAGGAGCCCGACATGTCGTACATCTCCATGAAGCAGCTGCTGGAGGCCGGAGTGCACTTCGGTCACGAGACCAAGCGCTGGAACCCCAAGTTCAAGCGCTTCATCTTCGCCGAACGCAACGGCATCTTCATCATCGACCTCCAGAAGACCCTCAAGCAGGTCGACCGCAGCTTCGACTTCATCAAGGACCTCGCCGAGCGCGGCGGCGTCATCCTGTTCGTCGGCACCAAGAAGCAGGCGCAGGAGATCGTGGAGCTGGAAGCCCGGCGCACCGGCATGCCGTTCGTCACCAGCCGCTGGCTGGGCGGGATGCTCACGAACTTCAAGACGATCCGCACCCGCGTGGACCGGCTGAACGAACTCGACGACCTGTTCGAGACGGGCCGCATCAACGACCGGCCCAAGGCCGAGCGCATCGAGCTGGGCAACCAGCGTGAACGCCTGCTGCGCTTCGTGGGCGGCATCCGCAAGATGAACCGCCTGCCCGACGCGATCTTCGTGGTCGACCCGACCAAGGAAGTCATCGCGGTGCAGGAAGCCAACCGCCTCGGGATTCCCGTGATCGCGCTGGCCGACACCGACTCCGATCCGGACGTCATCGACTACATCGTGCCCGGCAACGACGACGCGATCCGCAGCATCCAGCTGATCACGCACCGCATCGGTGACCTGCTGGTCGAGGCGCGCGGCGGCGGCGAGGACGTGGCCGACAGCGCCGCGACCGGCGACGAAAATCAGGCCGACGCGCAGGACGACACCAACTAAGCCCACGCGGCCGGAATGCAGGGGGATGTCCGGCGCACGCCCCGGACGTCCCCCGTTCCATACCACCCCACTCTGCGACCCCAGGAGGTCACTCCCATGATGGAATCGATCAAGAAGCTGCGTGAACTGACCGGCGCGGGCATGATGGACGTCAAGAAGGCGCTGGCCGACGCCGGCAACGATGAGGACAAGGCCGTCGCGCTGCTGCGCGAGCGCGGCATCGTGAAGGCCGCCAAGAAGGCGGACCGCGAGGCCCGCGAGGGTCTGGTGCGCTTCGTGGTGGACGGCAACCGCGCCGCCATCGTCGAGGTGAACAGCGAGACCGACTTCGTGGCCCGCAACGCTGACTTCCAGGCCCTGGTCGAGAAGCTTGCGCACGCGGCCCTGAGCGCCAAGACCAGCGACATCGAGGAGTTCCGCGCCTCGGCGCTGGACGGCGATACCGTCGGGAACGTCGTGGCCGCCGCCGCCGGCAAGATCGGCGAGAACCTGGTCCTGAACCGCGTCGCGTATGTCGAGGGCGACAATGTGGCCGGCTACGTGCACTCCAACGGCAAGATCGGCGTGCTGGTGGACGTGGCGGGCGGCAGCCAGCAGCAGGCCAAGGACGTGGCCCTGCACGTGGCCGCCGAGCGCCCCCAGTACCTGACGCGGGACGAGGTGAACGCGTCGGACATCGAGAAGGAGCGCGAGATCCTCACCAACAAGGCCGTGAACGAGGGCAAGCCCGCCCAGATCGTCGAGAAGATCGTCGACGGCCAGATTGGCAAGTTCTACTCGGAGAAGGTGCTGCCCGAGCAGGCCTTCGTGAAGGACAACTCCCTGACCGTCGCGAAGTACCTGGGCGACGCGAAGGTGCAGAAGTTCGTCCGCTTCGAAATCGGCGCGTAATATCACGGGGCGGCCGAGGCCGCCCTGTTCACTGGGTCATCCCACCCAGGCCGCACCGACCCCCAGCGCCCGGCGGCCACACCGCCGGGCCGCGTTGTTTTCTCCGAGGTCAACCATGTTCAAACGCGTCCTGCTCAAGCTCTCCGGCGAGTTTCTCGCCAACGAGAACGGCTTCGGCATCAGCCCGGACACCACCGCGCAGCTCGCCCGGCGCATCACCCAGGCCCTGACGGGTACGGACGTTCAGCTCGCCATCGTGATCGGCGGCGGCAACCTGTGGCGCGGCGCCCGCAACGGCCAGGGCATGGACCCGGCCACCGCCGACTACATCGGCATGCTGGGCACCGTCATGAACGCCATGGCCCTGCAAGACGCCATGGAGACGGCCGGCTCGCCCACCCGCGTGATGAGCGCCATTCCGATGGCGGCGGTGGCCGAACCGTACATCCGCCGCCGCGCCATCCGGCATCTGGAAAAGGGCCGCGTGGTGATCTTCGGCGGGGGCAACGGCGCGCCGTTCTTCACGACCGATACCACCAGCACCCTGCGCGCCATGGAGATCGGCGCGGACGTCGTGCTGATGGCCAAGAACAAGGTGGACGGCGTGTACGACAGCGATCCGCGCAAGAACCCGGACGCGAAGTTCATCGCGCAGGCCACGCACCTCGAGGTCGTGGAGCGCCGCCTGGAAGTCATGGACGCCACCGCCCTGACGCTGTGCATGGACAAGGGCCTGCCCATCGTGGTGTTCGACCTGTTCGAGGACAACAACCTCGCGCGCCTGTTCGCGGGCGAGCGGGTCGGCACCCTGATCCAGAGCTAGTCGCCCGCCGCACCGGGCGGAGCGTTACACTCGCTGCAGTTCCCTTCATTCCGTCCGTCCTTCTCATCCCACCGGGAGACTCCTCATGGCTGACATGAAATCCATCCAGGCCGACGCCCGCGAGCGCATGGGCAAGGCCCTCGAGGCGCTGGACAGCAACCTCGCCATCCTGCGCACCGGCCGCGCGAACCCCGGCATTCTGAAAAAGATCGTGGTCGAGTACTACGGTTCGACCATGCCGCTCGACCAGGTCGCCAGCGTGACCACGCCCGACGCCCGCACGCTGGTCATCACGCCGTGGGACCGCGGCGCGCTGAATCCCATCGAGAAGGCCATCCGTGACAGCGACCTGGGCCTGAACCCGAACAACAAGGGCGACACCATCTTCATCACGGTGCCCATGCTGACCGAGGAGCGCCGCAAGGAGATGGTCAAGAACGCCAAGGGCTACGCCGAGGACGCCCGCATCGCCGTGCGCAACCTGCGTAAGCACGCCCTGGACGAGGTCAAGAAGGTCGAGGGCCTGGGCGACGACGAGATCAAGCGCGGCGAGGCCGACGTGCAGAAGATCACCGACGAGTTCACGGCGAAGGTGGACCAGATCCTGCAGAAAAAGGAGCAGGATATCCTCGGGTGAGACCGGACGGTGCCGAGTCGCAGACAACCCCGAGCGGACGTGCGAAGCTGCGGCGCAGCGCACGCGGTGAGCACTGCCGGCGGGCGGCGATGGACCACGGTCCGGCGTCCTGGCCGGAGGTTCCGGAACCAGCGCACGCCGGTATGACGGCCCCTCCGGACGGTCGGCGGTGGAGGGCGGCGTGCAGGGTCCGGCCCGGTGCCGCCCTCCACCGCCCGCTGTACCCGGCCGGAGACGCATGGAAAGCCTGAGCACCCGCGTCCTCACCTCGGTGGTGGCCTTCTCGGTCATCAGCGTGCTGGTGTGGCTGGGCGCGTACGCCATGCTGCCCGCGCTGGCCTTCGTGTCGGTGATGTGCCTGTACGAGTACATCCGCATGCTCGACCGCAACGACATCGACGTGCGGCGCATCTCGCTGGCGGTGTTCGGCACGGCCCTGATCGTGGCGAGCCTGCCGGGCCTGCGCGACACGCCGCCGTGGGCAGGCGGATCGTGGCGCGAGGTGGTCCTGACCGTCGCGTTCGGCTACCTGCTGGTCGTCGAGGTCATGCGGCCCGGCGAGCGGCCCCTGGAGCGCATCGTGTACTCGATGTTCGGCCTGCTGTACATCCCGTGGCTGCTGGGGTACTTCCTGCTGCTGCGCTACAGCCCCGACGCGCAGGGCGGCCTGCTGTACTTCGCGCTGCCGCTGCTGGCGACCTTCGCGGCCGACATCGGCGGGTACTTCGGGGGCTTCTACTTCGGGCGGCGCAAACTCGCCCCGGAGGTCAGCCCCGGCAAGACCGTGGAGGGCGCGGTCGGCGGGCTGGCCCTGAGCTTCCTGACGGTGCTGCTGATCAGCTCGCTGACGCAGCTGTGGTCGCCCCTGGAGAGCCTGCTGTACTCGATCCTGGTCGCCAGCGCGTCGCAGCTCGGCGACCTGTCCGAGAGCCTGATCAAGCGGGCGCTGCGCACCAAGGATTCCGGCAGCAGCCTGCCGGGCCACGGCGGTTTCCTCGACCGCATCGACTCGCTGCTGTTCGCGGTGCCGGCCACGTACCTGTTCCTGCACATCAGCGTCTTCTCGCGCTGAGGGGGGCGCAGGGCTCACTCCACCGGGCACGCGCCTTGCGGCAGCCGGAACGGGCTGGCTGCCGCCGTGTTCACGTGGTAGCCGAGGTCCTGTAGGGCGGCCAGCGTCAGCGGACTGAGCGGGTTCACGCGCCCGGTGTACTCGCCGGCCGTGCCGGACAGGATCTCCGAACACACGCTGTTCCCGGCCCAGTGCCCGGCGTCCGGATCGAGGGGAATGCCGGGCCGGGCGCGGCCGCCCAGCGCGCGGTACGCCGCCAGGGCGCGCGGCGCGGTGTAGTACGTCGTCCTGCCGACCGTTCGCAGGAACACCGTGTCGTCCTGCTCGCCGCCGATGGACACGCGCGTGTCGGCCGTCCACAGGGTGCCCACGCCCAGCGCATGCAGCGTCTCGTGGATCATGGTGTCCAGCAGGTCCACACGGCTCAGGTCGGCCAGCCCGGCGCTGTTCAGGTTGATCAGCGCGTAGATGGGCAGGAACGTGCGGTCGTGCAGGTCGCAGGGTGCGGCGTCGGCGTACACGTCGTCGTCCAGCTTCGTCACGTTCACATAGATGACGAGGTGGCGCACCGTCTCGTGCAGGGCGGGCAGGGCGCGGTCGCAGGCGCCAGCATCCGCGTCCACCCGCACCGGCTCGAAGGGCGACGTGATCAGGGCCGCGACCCGGGCGACCGCCCGCTCTACCGTGGCGCGCTGCGCAGGCGTGAGCGCGCGGCCCAGCGTGCGCACTTCAATGGTGAAGGGCGCAGGTGCCGCGGCCGCTCCTCCCACCCCGCCGCCCAGCACTGCCAGCGCCAGCAGCCAGCCCCGGACGGCGAGCCGGAACCCGTGCGGGCCGCGTGCGGGGTGGGCTGGGGGCATACTCCACTGTAGAGCGCCCCCGGCCGGTCCGGCGCGAAGTGTCGCGGGGGGCCCGCTCCGCGGCGCGGCGCTGCTCTACACTCCGGGCGATGAGGCTCACCGTTCTGGGATCCACCGGCAGCATCGGCACGCAGGCGCTCGACGTGGCACGTGGGCGCGGCTGGACCGTCGGGACGCTCGCGGCCGGGCGCAACCTGGACGTGCTGGCCGAGCAGGTGCGGGCCTTCGACCCCGAGCTGATCAGCGTGGACGAGTGCGTGTACGCGCAGGCACGTGGGCGCTTTCCCGGCCGGACCGTGATCGCGGACGCCGCCGAGGCCGCCGCGCGGCCCGCCGACGTGGTCGTGAACGCCATGAGCGGCCTGATCGGGCTGGCGCCCACCCGCGCGGCGCTGCTCGCGGGCCGCGCCGTCGCCCTGGCGACCAAGGAGGCGATGGTCACGGCCGCCCACCTGATGTGGGACGCGGCCGCGGCGGGCGGCGGGCGGGTCGTGCCGGTGGATTCCGAGCACACCGGCGTGTACCAGTGCCTGACCGGCGAGGCGATGGCGGACGTGGCCGAGGTGATCCTGACCGCGTCCGGCGGGCCCTTCCGCGACGGCCCGGCGGACCTGTCGCGCGTCACGCCGGAGCAGGCGCTCAGGCACCCGTCGTGGACGATGGGGCCGAAGGTCACCATCGATTCCTCCACCCTGATGAACAAGGGCCTGGAGGTGATGGAGTGCGCCAGCCTGTACGGCCTGCCCATGACTCAGGTGGGCGTGGTGATCCACCCACAGAGCCTGGTGCACGCCGCCGTGCGCTTCCGGGACGGCAGCCTGAAGGCACAGTTCGGCCCGACCGACATGCGCCTGCCCATCGCCTACGCCATCGACGCTGCGCCGACCGGCATGACCCGCCCCGGCGACGTGCACGGCGCGCGGCGCGGCCCGGAGGTCGCCGGGCACCTCGCGTGGCCCCTGCGCGGCGAGTGGCAGTTCCGCGAGCCGGACCTGGAGCGCTTTCCGTGCCTGGCCCTGGCGTACCGGGCGGGGGAGGCCGGCGGGCTGCTCCCGGTCGCGCTGAACGCTGCGGACGAGATCGCCGTCGACGCCTTCCTGGCCGGGCACATCGGCTACCTGGACATCCCGCGCGTGATCGGGGGCGTGCTGGACGACACGCCGGCCGGGGACCTGACGTGGGACTCGCTGCGCGATACGGATGCCTGGGCGCGGGCCCGCGCCCAGGAACTGAGTGGGGTGCGCGCATGAGCTTCTTCCAGAGCCTCGCGGCCGTCCTGACGCCCGCCGGACTGCTGTGGACGATCATCATCATCGGGATCGCCACGTTCCTGCACGAGCTGGCGCACTACGCGCTGGCGCGCTGGCAGGGCGTGGCCGTGAAGTCGTTCAGTGTCGGCATGGGGCCGGTGGTGCTCCGGCGCGGGTGGCGCGGTACCGAGTGGCGCCTGAGCGCGTTGCCCATTGGCGGCTACGTCGAGATCGACGGCATGGCTCCCGAACCCGGCCCGGACGGCGGTGCCCGGCCGCCCCAGCGCGGCTTCGCGCTGCTGCCGGCGTGGGGCAAGATCGCCGTGCTGCTGGCCGGGCCACTGATGAACCTGCTGCTCGCGATCCTGCTGATGACCGTGACCTTCACGGCGCAGGGCGTCCCGGCCCCGGACCGCGCGCGCATCGAATCGGTCGTGGCGAACTCTGCGGCGCAGAAGCTCGGGCTGCGGGCGGGCGACGTGATCACCGCCATCGACGGGCGCGACCTTCCCCCCACCGTGACGGTCGCCGGCCGGGACGCGCCCGGCTGGGAGGCGGTGCGCGACACGCTGACCCGCGCTGGCCGCCACGTGTTCACGGTCGAGCGGGGCGGTCAGTCCACCGACCTGGCCTTCGACTGGACGCCCACCGTGAACGGTCAGCGCCAGCTCCTCGGCATCCGCTACGGCCCGGATGTGGTGCCCACCACGCTGCCGGCCGCCTTCGCCACGTCGTGGCGGGTGACGGCGCAGGCCGTGCCGCAGGTCGTGCAGTCCTTCGCGGGCCTGTTCAAACGCTTCCTGACCCTCGACATCTCGCGCGACGAGAACGTCAGCGGGCCCATCGGCACGGCCGAGATCGTCAGTCAGGCGGCGCGCGTGAGTCCGTGGGCGCTGGTGCAGGTCGCCACGCTGCTGAACCTGTCGCTGGCGTTTTTCAACCTGATTCCCATTCCCGGTCTCGACGGCGGGCGCATCCTGCTGGTGCTGGTGGGTGCGCTGCGCGGGCGACCGCTGAGTTTCGCGCAGGAGCAGGCGATCAATCTCGCGGGCTTCGCGTTCGTGATGCTGCTGATGGTGTTCGTGGTGGTGCGCGACGTCAGCCGCTTCTTCTGACCGCCACGCTCAGCGGTGCTGGGCGTGGTACTCGGCGTTGGGCACGAAGCCCAGGGCGCTGCTCACGCGGTTGGTCAGGTTGAACATGCCGACCACCTGCACGAGTTCCAGGATCTGGTGGTCGTCCAGCCCCACGGTGCGCAGCGTGCCCAGGTCGGCCGGCGTCATGTCGGCCGGGTTCAGCGTGAGCTTCTCGGCGTAGGCACACATGGCGGTCTCGCGCTCGCCCAGGCGGGCGTGGCGCCAGTTCACCGCGATCACGTCCGCGCGCGTGGGGTCGTCCAGCAGACCGCGCAGGGCCGCCCCGTGCGAGACCTCGCAGTACACGCAGCGGTTGGCGCCGCTGACCACCACGGCCAGCATCTCGCGGTCGGCGGGGCTCAGGAAGCCGTCCTTGTTGACGAGGAGGTTGAAGTACGCCCACCACGCCAGGAACTGTTCACCGTTCAGCGCCTGCGCGCGGAACACGTTCGGCACGAACCCCAGGTTCGCCCCGGCCTTCTGCCACAGCTTGCGCACGCCCTCGTGCGCGGACGCGTCGTCCGGCACGGCCAGCCAGGAAATCTCGGTCATGATGGCTGCAGCTTACGCCAGGGCCGCACGCGGACGGCCGCGGGAACCCTGGGCGGCGCGAATACGGAGGGAGCCCCCGGCACGCTCGCCAGGGGCTCCACTCACGACAGCTGCGCGCTTACTTCTTGGGCTCGTCGGCCACCTGACCGACCACGCCGGGGGCCATCCACGCCATGTTGTTCAGCTCGGCCACGCTCATGACCTTGCCGGCCGGCACGCGCAGGATGCCGTTGCGGTCCTTGATCGGGCCGGTGTACGGATCGAACTTGCCGCCCATCTCCATGTCGGCCTTGAGCTGCATGACGCGGTCGTACACGCTCATCTTCTTGCCGTTCACGGTCATGGTCGCGGCTTTCAGGGCCGGGACCCACTTGGGGTTGATGGCCATGCTGTCCTGCGCGCCGAGCTCCACGCTGCCGCCGCGCAGCAGGTTCCAGTAGTCGACCTTGTCGAGGTTCTTCAGGGTGTACGTGCCGTTGTGCACCTTGGTCAGGAAGTCGATGTAGATCTTGTCCCAGTGCACCAGCTGCCCGGAGACCACGTAGTCCGGCGCGAACTTGTACATGGGCGAGTAGTGGGCGAAGGCCGGCACCTTGCGGGACGCGGCCGTCTGCACGACCGTCGCGGAGTCCTCGGTGAAGGCCAGCGCGTCGGCGCCCTCGCTGACCAGGGCCTCGGCGGCCTCGCGGGCCTTGTTCGGGTCGAACCACGCGTTGATCCACTTCACGCTGACGGTCGCCTTGGGGTTCACGGCGCGCGCGCCCAGCGCGAAGGCGCTGATGTGCCGCTTGAGTTCCGGCACCGGGAAGGCGCCCACGTAGCCGAGCTTGCCGCTCTTGCTCAGGGCCCCGGCCATCAGGCCGTTGAGGTAGTACAGCTGGTAGAAGTCGGCCATGTACGTGCCCATGTTCGGCGCGCGCTTGTAGCCGCTGGCGTGCATGAACATCACGTTCGGGTACTTCTTGGCGGCTTCCAGCGTCTGGTCCATGTAGCCGAAGGACGTGGTGAAGATCACCTTGCAGCCGTCCTTGGCGAGCTTGTCGATCACGGGCATGGCCTGGCCTTCGGGCACGCTCTCGACGTACTTCGTCTGGAGCCACGGCAGGGCCTTCTCGGTCTTGCGGCGGGCCTCGTCGTGGGCGTAGGTCCAGCCGATGTCTCCGACCGGCCCGATGTACACGAAGCAGGCCAGCAGCTTCGCGTCGGCCTGGGCGCGGGCCGGGCTGCCGGTGACGGAGAGCAGGGCGAGGGTGACGGGCAGGGCAGTGAGCAGAATCCGTTTCATGATGAACCTCCGGTGAAGGGATGCCCCCATTGTGGCGTGCGCAACCTGATCCGTATAGCGCCGGACGTCCCGGTCGGGGCGGGCGACTCGGCAATGCGTGGGACACACGACGGTCGAGTGATCCATTTCGCGGCAGACTCCGTATCACGGAGTAAGGAGGCTGCACATGCCGAATGATAAGGATCAGCCGGGGACGCCACCCACCGCACGCCGGGAGTTTCTGAAGAGTGCAGGACTGTTCACTGTCACCGCCGCCGGCTTGGCCGGAGGACTGGAGGCCCTGACCCGCCGCCCCGGAGCGGGCAGCGCCGAGGCTCAGGGCACCGCCTTCGTGCGCCCGGCCCGCCCGCTGGGACCGTACGACACCAAGGAGGCCGTGACCCCCTGGGAACAGGCGACCACGTACAACAACTTCTACGAGTTCGGCACCGACAAGGGCGACCCCGCGCGCATGGCCGCGAGCCTGAAGCCCCGGCCGTGGACCGTGAAGATCGACGGCGAGGTCAAAAAGCCCCAGACCGTGGACATCGACACGCTCCAGGGGTGGTTCCCCCTGGAAGACCGGATCTACCGCATGCGCTGCGTGGAGGGCTGGAGCATGGTCATGCCGTGGCTGGGCTTCCCGCTCGCGTCGCTGATCCGGCGCATCGAGCCCACCAGCAAGGCCAAATACGTGCAGTTCACGGCCCTGTACGACCCCAAGCAGTTCCCCGGTCAGCGCGGCAACGTGCTGGACTGGCCCTACGTGGAGGGCCTGCGCCTGGACGAGGCGCTGCACCCGCTGACGCTGCTGGCGGTCGGCCTGGACGGCCGCGTGCTGCCCAACCAGAATGGCGCGCCGCTGCGGCTGGTCGTGCCGTGGAAGTACGGCTTCAAGAACATCAAGAGCATCGTCAAGATCACCCTGACCGAGCAGCAGCCCAAGACCACGTGGGCGCTGGCCGCTCCTGACGAGTACGGCTTCTACGCCAACGTGAACCCGGCCGTGCCGCACCCCCGCTGGAGCCAGGCGACCGAGCGGCGCATCGGGGAACTGGGGCGCCGGGCCACGCTGCCCTTCAACGGCTACGCCGATCAGGTGGCGGGGCTGTACAAGGGCATGGACCTGCGGAAGAACTTCTGATGGAACGCCCGCTAAGCGGCACCCGGCCGGCCCCGCCCCGGCCCCGCGCCGCCGGGCGCCCGCTGGGCTGGCTGGTGCCGGCGGTCACCGTGGGTGGTCTGCTCCCGGCCGTCATCCTGATCCAGGACGCCGTGAGTGGCGCGCTGGGGGCCAACCCGATCCAGCGGGCCACCCTCCAGACCGGGCTGCTCACCCTGGCTCTGCTGGTGCTGTCGCTGGCGTGCACGCCGCTGAGACTCCTGACCCGCTGGACGTGGCCGGCCCGCATCCGCAAGAGCCTGGGTCTGCTCGCCTTCGGGTACGGCGTGCTGCACTTCCTGATCTACCTCTTCGACCACGGCTTCTCGCTGGGCGTGATGGTGGACGACGTGGTCAAGCGGCCCTTCGTGACGGCCGGGTTCACCGCCCTGCTGCTCATGGTGCCGCTGGCGCTGACCAGCCGCAAGGACTCGGTGAAGCGCCTGGGCTTCCAGCGCTGGACGCGGCTGCACCAACTCGTGTACGTCGCCGTCAGCCTGGGGGTGCTGCACTACTACTGGGGCGTGAAGAAGGACCACACCCCACCCCTGATCTACGCCGGGATCGTCATTGCGCTGTTCGTGGTGCGCTGGGCCGCGCCGCGGCTGCGTTCCGGTCCACGCCCGGCACGGCCCGCGCCCGGCCGGCCCGGCTGACGGCCGCAGTGAACCCTGGCACCGGCTGAATCCGTATACGTGGTATGACCCGGACCACACTCCTGTCGCTGGCCGCTGCCGTCATCCTCGCGCTGACCGGAGCGGCCAGCGGCATCCAGCGGGGTCAGGTGCCTCCGGAGGTCATGGGGACGGCGTGGCTGAACACACCTGCGCCCACGCCACTCGCGGGCCTGAGGGGGCAGGTCGTCCTCGTGAACTTCTGGGTGTACTCGTGCATCAACTGCTCCAACAGCCTGCCGACCCTGAAGGGCTGGTATGGCAAGTACCACGCGCAGGGGCTGGAGATCATTGGCGTCCATACGCCGGAATTCGAGTCGGACAAGCCCACGGCGTCGGTGCAGGCAGCGATCCGGCGCGAGGGGCTGGCGTGGCCGGTCGTGCAGGACAACGCCCGCGCCAACTGGAACGCATGGGGCGTGAATGCGTGGCCGACCTTCGTGCTGATCGACCGTGGCGGTCGCGTGCGCGCCGTGCACGTCGGCGAGATCAGCGACCGCTATCCCCAGGCGATCCCTGCCCTGGACGCCCAGATCCGTGCTCTGCTGGCCGAGAGATGAAGCAGCGGTCGCTGCTTGCCCTGCTGCTGGCGCTGACCTCCGCGCCGGCCGCGACCGCCGTCAGCCCGACCACGCTGCTCGTGACCTTCCGCCTGCCCGCTGGGGCACACGTGAACGCCCGCGCGCCCAGCACCCTGGTCCTGAGCGCGGGCACCTTCGCCCGCACTGTGGCTCTGACCGGCCCGCGCGACCCAGCCGACCGTGATGGCAATCTCGCCCGCCTGGACGACGTGCGAGTGGGGCTCCCCGTCCGGGCCGGCACCAGGGTGACCCTCCAGGCCCGCCTCTACGTCTGCGACGCCGTGGCCGGGATCTGCACGGTGCGCCAGCGCCAGCAGGTGGTGACACTCAAGCCCGGCGAGACCACGGTGGTGGTTGATGGTCGAGAGGGAAGAGAGAACCGCACGGTCCATCACCCACCCGTCGTCTACCGTTCTCCCCGCACGTAGGCGCGGCCCAGGCCCGCCGGGGCCGATCCTGCCTGTCCGCGCCGCCCTGCCAGCGCCAGCACGACCAGCACGAGCACGAAGGGCATGGCGCTGAAGACCTCGGTCGGAATGGGGCTGTTGCCCTGGAGACGGAACTGGAGGTAGTACAGGAAGCCGAAGAACAGCGCGCCGGCCACCGCGCGCAGCGGGTCCCACGCCACGAAGATCACCAGCGCCACCGCGATCCAGCCCAGGCCGCCAGCCATGTTGTCGGACCACGAGGAACGGTACGACAGCGACAGGAACGCGCCTGCCAGTCCGCCCAGCGCGCCGCCGCCCAGCACGCCCAGCCAGCGCACCAGCCCCACGTTCACGCCCAGTACGTCCGCTGCCGCCGGGTTCTCGCCCACCGAGCGCAGGGTCAGGCCCGGGCGCGTGGCGTTCAGGTAGAAGGCCAGCGCGCCCGCCAGCAGCAGCGCCACCACTGTGAAAGGGCTGACCGTGAAGCCGCCCAGCGTCCAGTCCGGCACCTTGTTGAACAGCGGCAGGCCTTCGAACTTCTTGCCCAGCAGGCCGGCGGCGCCCGTGCCGATCAGCGCCAGGGCCAGCCCGCTCACGAACTGGTTGGCGCGCAGCGTGACGGTCGCCAGCGCGTGCAGCGTGCACAGCGCCGCGCCCGCCAGCATGGAGGCCAGCACCGCCAGCCACAGGCTCGCGTCCGGCGCGCTGGCTGCCACCGCGAAGGCCGCGAGCGCCCCGATGGCCATGACGCCTTCCATGCCCAGGTTCACGATGCCCGAGCGCTCGTTCACGATGGCGCCCAGGCTGGCAAGCAGCAGCGGCGTGCCCACCGCCAGCGCCCGCACCAGCGCCTCCACCACGATGTTATCCATGCCGTCCCCCTGTCCCGAGCGGTGTCATGCGCGACCCCAGACCACGCGGTGGCGGACGAAGACCTCGGACGCGATCAGGCACAGCAGGATCACGCCGGAGAAGACGTCCACCACCCGGAAGGGCATGTTCAGGTCGATCTTCAGCAGGTCGCCGCCAGCCAGGATCACGCCCATCAGGGGGGCGGTCACCAGGCACAGCGCCGGATTGCCGCGCGCCAGCCACGCCACGATCACGGCCGTGAAGCCGTAGCCCAGCGAGATCTGCCCGGCTTCGAGCAGCCGGTGGTGGATGCCCGCGACCTCGCCGGCCCCGGCCAATCCAGCCGCGCCGCCCGTGATCAGGGCGACCACCGTGGCGATGCCGGCCGCGTTCAGGCCGGCGTAGCGCGCCGCGCCGGCGTTCTCGCCCACCACCCGCAGCGCGTAGCCGAAGGTCGAGCGCGTGAGCAGCCATTGCAGCCCCAGCGCGACCACGATGCCCAGCAGCAGCGTGGGCCAGTGCACCTGCGTGCCCGGCACCACCGGCAGGTAGCCGCCGGCCGGAATGGTGTCGGTGTAGATGTATCCGCGCACGTCCTTGCCCTTCCACGGCCCCGCGATCAGGTACGTCACGACTGCCACGGCCACGTAGTTCAGCATCAGGGTGGAGAGGATCTCGTTCACGTTCACGCGGCGCAGCCACGCGGCGATGCCGGCCCACAGTCCGCCGCCCAGCGCGCCCATGATGAACATGGCGGGCGCGACCAGCGGCCCTGGCAGCGGGATGAACAGCGCCGTGCCCGCCGCGAACACCGCGCCCAGCAGCAGCTGCCCCTCGGCGCCGATGTTGAAGAACTGCGCCCGGAACGCCAGCGCCAGCCCGGAGCCGATCAGCAGCAGCGGGATGGTGCGCCGCCCCACCTCGGCCAGGCCGGTCGGGTCGCCCAGCGTGCCGCGCAGCATCGAGCCGTACACCGCGCCCGGCGACACGCCGTACACCAGGAAGATCAGCGCGCACACCACCAGGGCGACCACCACCGCTGCCAGGGTGACCAGCGCCGAGCGGGCGGTCGTGGTGGCCGGCAGGGCCACGAAGCGCATCACGCGACCACGCCCTGTTCGGCGCCGGGCACCGAGTGCGGGTGTGCGCCGCCCATCAGCAGGCCCAGCGACTCGCGCGTGACCTCGCGGGCGGGAAATGGCCCCAGGAGCGACCCGCCGACCATCACGCCGATGCGATCGGAGAGGCTGAGCAGTTCGTCGAGATCCTCGCTGACCAGCAGCACGCCCGCGCCCGATCCGGTGCGCTCCAGCAGCACCCGGTGCACCTGATCCGTCGCGCCGATGTCCAGGCCGTAGGTGGGGTGCACCGCCAGGATCAGTTTCGGCGCGCCCGCCAGTTCGCGCGCCAGGATCAGCTTCTGGATGTTGCCGCCGCTCAGCAGGCGGCTGGGGGTATGGATGCCCGGCGTGGCCACGCCGTACGCCTCGACCTCCCGGCGGGCAAGGTCGTCCACCTGGCCCAGGTCTCGGGCCAGCCCGCGGGCCAGGGGCGGCTGGTCGTACGCGCGCAGGGCGACGTTCTCCGCGACCGTCATGCTGGGCACGGTGCCCGAGTGGATACGGTCTTCGGGGATGTGCGCCACGCCGGCGCGGAAGCGGGTGCGCGCGCCGCCCGCGAGCGCCTGCCCGTCCAGGGTGACGGTACCCGTCGCCGGGTGGAGGCCCGCGAGCACCTCGACGAGTTCGCTCTGCCCGTTCCCGGCGATGCCGGCCACGCCCAGCACCTCGCCGCGTGCGAGGTCGAAGGACACGCCGCGCAGCGCCGGCAGGCCGCGCGAGCCGCTGGCCGTGAGGTCGCGCACACTCAGCAGCGCGCCGCCCGGGGCCGAGCCCGACTGCCGCTTGCGGGTGAAGTCCACCGAGCGGCCCACCATCAGCTCCGCGAGGCCCTCGCGCGTGGCGCCCGCCGTGGGCACGCCGCCCACCACCTTCCCACGCCGCAGCACCGTGACCCTGTCCGCGACGTCCAGCACCTCGTCGAGCTTGTGCGAGATGAAGATCAGCGAGCGGCCGTCGGCGCGCAGCTCGCGCATCACGCGGAACAGGCCCTGCGCCTCCTGCGGCGTGAGCACCGACGTGGGCTCGTCCAGGATCAGCACCCGCGCGCCGCCCAGCAGCGCCCGCACGATCTCCACCCGCTGTTTCTCGCCGGGCGACAGGTCGGCCACGCGGACGGCGGGATCGACCTCCAGGCCGTACTTCGCCGACAGCTCGCGGATGCGGCTCGCCACGCCGCGCGCCGGAAACAGCGCGCCGCTGCCGCCCAGTGCGAGGTTCTCCGCCACCGAGTGCCGCGCGACCAGCAGCGGGTGCTGCGGCACCAGCCCGATCCCCAGCGCGCGCGCGTGGGCAGGGCTGCCGATCCGCACGGCCTTGCCGGCCAGTTCCACGGTGCCCTCGTCGGGCTGGTACAGGCCGTACAGGATCGAGATCAGGGTGCTCTTGCCGGCGCCGTTCTCGCCCAGCAGGGCCAGCACCTCGCCGGGATGCAGCGTCAGGTCGACGCCGTCGTTGGCGACGACCCCGGGGAAGCGTTTGGTGATGCCGCGCAGCTGCAAGGTCGGGGGAGACGCCACATCCATGACTCCATCCTGACAGCACATGGCGTCCGCGCACAGGCCGATGTGCAGTCGGCAGCGCCGCGCCCGTGAAGGCACGCCGAAGCGCACCTGACTCCATCGTTACACGGACGCCGGATACTGACGGCATGACGTCCGGCACCACCCCGGCCGGGCGGGCCAGCACCGCCCTGGTCACCGCCCGCTTCCTCAGGATGCTCAGCATCGTACTCGAGCAGCTCGACGCCGTGCGGGACGCCGACACGCGCGCCGAATACGCCGGCCTGACCGCCCGCGCGAAGGTGCTGGAACGCGAGACCGACGCGCTGGAACGCGAGATCGAGGACGCCTGCTTGCAGGCCTTCGGGTCGGGCCTGAGCGGCGAGGAACTCGCCTTCCACTCCATGGTCTTCCGCTCGCTGACGAACCTGGAGCGCGTCGGGGACTACGCCTTCGGTGTGGCCCGCGACCTGGAGGCCTTCGCGCCGCGCGTGCGCTCCGCCACGCTGCAAGACGCCGTGCCGATCGTGCGGCTGCTCTCCAGGATGGTCGAGCGGCTGTCGTACGCCTTCGCGGAGCGGGACGCCTCGGCGGCGCGTGAGGTCATGCGCCTGGATTTCGAGCAGGTGGACGCCCTGTACGAGCAGATGCAGCGCGCCAGCCTGACCAGACTGCTCGAACGCCCGGAAGACACCGAGGTCGCCCTGATCGCCGGACGCATGGCCCGCAACCTCGAACGCCTGGGCGACCACCTCGTGAATGTCGCGGAGCGGCTGGAACTGCTGGTGCTGCGCCCCGCCGTCCCGCTGCACTGACAGCGGTAACCACATCAGTTGAAGGTTTTACCTTCAACTGATGTGGGGCGAGCAGAGCGAGTGATCGCGACAGACAGCGGTCGAAGCGGAATTGATGGTGGTGCTGTCCCACCAGGGGTGCAACGGAGCACCGCTGTGAGACGGTGACGCGCTGGATTATGCGACCGGCGCCACCTTGTCCGTGTGGATGGTGCGCTCCTCGGCCCTGGCACCCTTGAGCAGCGGCATGACCAGTTCGCCGAAGCGCCGCGCTTCCTCCACGTGCGGATAACCGCTGAAGATGAACGACGAGAAGCCCATGGCCTCGTAGCGGCGGATCTTCGCCGCCACCTGCTCCGGGTTCCCGATCAGGGCGACGCCCACGCCGCTGCGCGCCATGCCCACGCCCGCCCACAGGCCCGGCTCGACCATCAGGTCGGCGTCCAGGTTCTTCGTCAGCTCGATCTGCCGCTGCTGACCCACGCCGTCCACGTGCGCGTGGCTCGCCACGAACGCCGCGCGCACCGAGGGATCGACCCGGCTGATCAACCTCTCGGCCGCCGCGCGGGCCTCGGTCTCGGTTTCACGCACGATCACGTGCGTCCGCAGGCCGTAGCGCAGGGGTCGGCCGGTCGTCGCCTCCAGCGCCTTCATCTGCGCCATCCGCTCCGCCAGCATGTCCTCGCGCTCGCCCCACATCAGGTACACGTCCGCCAGTTCCGCCGCGATGTCCTGCGCGACCGGGGACGCCCCGCCGAAGTACAGCGGAATCGGCTGGGCGGGCGCCGGGTCGAGCACCGCGTTCTCGAAGGCGTAGCGCTCGGACGCGTGCGACTGTGGGGGCGGCTGCGTCCACAGCTGCCGCAGGATCGTCATGAATTCGCGGGTGCGCTCGTAGCGGCTCGCGTGATCCTCGAAGTCGCCGTACATGGCGTTCTCGGCCGGACTGCTGCCCGTCACGATGTTCACGCGCACCCGCCCCGGGAAGAGGTTTTGCAGGGTGGCGAGCATCTTGGCGTACATCGCCGGGTGGAACATGCCCGGGCGCACCGCGATCAGCAGGCCCGGGTCGTCCGCGGCCGTGCGCGCCAGGGCGGCCACCGCGGCCGTGTAGTTCTCGTGCTCGCTGTGGTAGTTCGTGGCGGTCAGCAGCGCGTCGAAGCCGGCCTCGCCCGCCGTGCTGATCTGCGCCTGCAGGTACGGCAGGGTCGGCCGGCGCGGCGGCTTGGTGGCCGTGCCGATGAACTCGCCGTCACGCGACAGTTGCAGGAACCACAGGAATTCGGAGGGGGAGGGCTGGGTCATGGGGAATCACCACCTGAGAATGGGACATGGAGCGGAAGAGAGCGCTGTCACGCCTTCACGCCGCCCGCCGTGAGACCGGCCACGAAGCGGCGCTGGAACACGGCGATCAGCAGCACGATGGGCACCGTGGCGACCACCACGGCGGCGGCGATCAGCGGCCACGGAAACGCGAACTCGCCCTGGTACAGGGTCACGCCCACCGATACGGTCCGCATGCTCAGCCTGGTGTTGAAACTCAGGGCGAGCAGGAACTCGTTCCAGGAATTCACGAACACCAGCAGCGCGGCCGTGACCACGCCCGGCGCGGACAGCGGCAGCACCACGCGCAGCATGGCCCCGACGCGGTCCGTGCCGTCCACCATCGCGGCGGCCTCCAGGTCGCGGGGGATGGCGCTGAAGAACGCGACCAGCGTCAGGATCGCCACGGGGAGGCTCAGGGCGGCGTAGGGGAGGATCAGCGCGGGGTAGGTGTTCAGCAGCTCCGCGCCGCGGAACAGCCGGAACAGCGGCACGAGCAGGCTGACGACTGGGAACATCGAGAACGCGACCACGCCGGTCATCAGCACGCCGCGCGCCCGGACGTGCAGCCGCGCCAGGGCGTACGCGGCCGGCACCGCGCACGCGATACACAGCGCCGTGGACAGCACGCTGACGATCAGCGAATTGGTGAAGAACGTGGCGAAGGGCTGCTCGCTGAACACGCGGGCGTAATTGCCGACATTCATGCTGGACGGCAGGTACTGCACCGGGAATGTCTGGAGTTCTCCCTCGGATTTCAGGCTGGTGAGCACCATCCAAATGAAGGGAAAGAAGCCCCCGACAATCAGGGTGCCCACCGCCACGGCGCGCACGAGCCGTTCGGGCGGGGAGAGGCGGGGCGCGGGCTGGTCGGTGCCGCTCATGAACTGGACCCGTCGCGCACGAAGCGCACGTACACGGCCGTGACCGCGAGGCTCAGCGCGAACAGCGCCACGCTTAGGGCCGCGCCGTACCCGAAGTCCAGGAACTCGATGCTGGTGCGGTAGATGTACACGCCCAGCGTTTCGAGCAGCCCCTGCGCCGGCGCCTGCTGGATGAAGGTGTACGGGATGTCGAAGACCTGCACGGCACTGATCGCGCGGAAGATGAACGCGACCGCCAGGCTGGGCGCCAGCAGCGGCAGCAGCACCCGGAAGAAGCCCTGCACGCGCGTGGCGCCGTCCACCTCGGCCGCCTCGGTCAGGTCGCGCGGAATGCCCTGGAGGCCCCCCAGGACGATCAGCGCGACGAAGGAACTCGTCTTCCACACGATGGTGATCACCATCGCCACGACCGCGAGCCCCGGCGTGCTGAGCCAGCGCAGCGGTTCGTGGATCACGCCGGCGCGGTACAGCACATCGTTGACCACGCCGTACTGCGCGTTGAACAGCCACGCGAAGATCAGGCCAGAGATCACCGGCGGCATCGCCCACGGCAGCAGCAGCGCCACGCGCGCCAGGCCGCGCACGCGGCTGGGCGTGTGCGCGGCCAGCGCCATGGGAATGCCTACCAGGAAGGAGCCGCCCACCGTGAAGATCCCGAACACCAGCGTGTTGCGTAGCGCCTGCCCGAAGCGTGGGTCGTGGAGCATCTGCGCGTACTGACTCAGGCCCACGAAGCCGCGCAGCCACGGCTCGGTCAGCTTGTTCACGTACAGCGAGTCGCGCAGGGTGGTCAGCATGGGGAACAGCAGCACGCCGCACAGCAGCAGCGCGGCGGGCAGCAGCAGCAGCAGGGCCAGTCGCCCCTCGGAGGTCTCGCGGCGGGGCTGCCCGCGCCCAGGTCGTGCGGTCATCGGCTCACTTCAGCAGCGGGTCGAGGTCGCGCTTCATGTCGCCCAGGGCGGCGTCCACCGTCTTGCTGCCGGCTACAGCCGCCGACACGTTGTTGCGGATGATCTCCGACACGCGCGGGTAGTTGGGCGTCACGGGGCGCGGCCGCGCCTTCGTCACGATGGAGTACAGGGCCCCAAAGTGCGGGTTGGCGGCCAGCACGGCCGAGTCGTTGTACAGGCTCTTGCGCACCGGCAGGTACGCGCCCTTCACGGCCATCTCCTTTTGCACGTCGCTGCTCGCCATGTACTGCAGCAGCTTCACGGCGGCCGCCTTGTTCTTCGAGAAGGCGTTCACGCCCCATTCCCAGCCGCCGGTGCAGGTGGCGGTGCCGTTCTTGCCGAAGGCGGGCAGCGCGGCCACGCCCACGTCGCCCTTGACCTTGGTGGGCTGCGGGCTGTTGCCCTGGAAGTGCGCCCATGCGTAACTCCAGTTCAGGCCGAAGGCGACGTTGCCGGCCTGGAACTGCTGGCGCGAGTCGTCGGTCTTGATCTCGGCGCTCGCGGCGGGCGACAGCTTGCTCTTGACGCTGTCCACCAGGTAGCCCAGGCCCTGCTTGGCGGCCGGGCTGGTCACGTCGCTGACATTCCCGCCGCCGGTCCACAGCAGTTCCAAGAAGTTGCACACGGTGCCCTCGATGGGCGCGCCCTGGAAGTTGAAGCCCTGCATGCTGCCGCCCTCGCCCTTCTGGATCTTCGTGGCGGTGGCGGTCAGGTCGTCCCACGTCTTGGGCACCTTGGCGTTGTACTTGGCGAGGAGGTCCTTGCGGTAGTACAGGAACTGCGCGTCCGTGAAGGCCGGCATGGCGTACAGCTTGCCGTTCACGCTGGCAGCGCTGATCGGGCCGGGCAAGAAGGCCTTCAGGTACGTGTCCTTGCTGGGCAGGTAGGCGTCGAGCGGCTCGGCCCAGTTGGCGGCGGCGAAGGTGGCGGTACGCACCACGTCAATCAGGAAGATATCCAGGGTGCTGTCGCGCGCGGCGAGCACGGTGGTCAGGTACTGGTTCTGCGCCTCGCTGGTGGCGCCGCCGGTCTCGATCTTGATCCTGATGTTGGGGTTCTGGGTCTGGAAGCGCTCGAAGATCGGCTGGAAGATCTCCGGGCGCTGCTGGCTGCCCATGAACACCGTGAGGGTGGTGGGGGCGGCGTGCGCGGCGCTGCCGAGCGCGGCCAGGGCGAGGGCACTGAGGAAGGGAATGCGGTTGGACATGGCGGCCTCCTGGGCGGAATAGTGGACTGGTTTTATCAACTGCTTGTTGTATCAGGGGACGGCGCGGCGGTCTAGCCGGGGCGCGGCCTGGGAGGGAACACGTGGTTGACACCACGAGTGTGACACGTCCCCGGGCGGCGCCGGAAGCGGGGTGGGGCGGCGCTACACTTCGGCGCATGACCACCACCGACCTTCCGCGCTGGCGGACGACCGACCTGTACGGCGGTCTGGACGCCCCGGCTCTTACGGCTGACCTGACCACGCTGGCCGACGACGTCTCCGCCCTGGTGACCACCTTCGACACCCTGGACATCCGCGAGGGCGGCGCCGTCGTCACGCCGGACGCGCTGGAGACCGTGCTGGACGCCATGAACGCCGTGACGCTCCGGGCCGCCACGCTGCGCTCGTACCTGAACGCCTTCGTCGCCACCGACAGCCGCGACGCCGCCGCGCAGGGCCTGATGTCCACACTCACCACGACCACCCTGCCGCTGGGGCCGCTGCGTTCGCGCTTCACCGCGTGGCTGGGCGACCTCGACGACGCCGCGCTGGACGCCCTGACCGGGTCGTCGGACACCGCGGGCGGGCACGCGCACGTGCTGCGCCGCGCCGCCCTGTACGCCCGCCACCAGATGAGCCCCGCCGAGGAAGATCTCGCCGCCCGCCTGCGTCCCAGCGGAGCCGGCGGCTGGGCGAAGCTGCACGGCAACGTCAGCGCCGTCCTGAGCGGCACGCTGAACGGCGAGGCGCTTCCCGTTACTGCCCTGCGTGCCCTGGCGACCGATCCCGACGAGGCCGTACGGAAGGGCGCGTTTGACGCCGAGATCGCCGCGTGGGCGTCCAGCGAGGTCGTGATGGCCGCGTGCCTCAACGGCGTGAAGGGCGAGGAGGGCGCCCTGGCCGCGCGGCGCGGCTTCACGGACCCGGTGCAGCCCAGCCTGCTCCTGAACGGCATCGATCAGGCCACGCTGGACGCCATGCAGGGGGCGGTCGTGCGCTCCCTGCCGGACTTCCGCCGGTATTTCGGCGCGAAGGCCCGCGCACTGGGCAAGCCGAAGCTCGACTGGTGGGACCTGTTCGCGCCGGTGGGCCGCAGCGAGACCGCGTGGACCTACGGCGCCGGCACCCGCTTCGTGGAGGAGCAGTTCCGCGGCTACAGCGCCGCGCTGGGCGACTTCGCGGCGCGCGCCTTCGCGGGGGAGTGGGTGGACGCCGGGCCGCGCACCGGCAAACGCAGCGGCGCGTTCTGCATGCGCTGGACCGGCGACCAGAGCCGCATCCTGATGAACCACGATCCCAGCCTGGACTCCGTGAGCACCCTGGCGCACGAACTCGGGCACGCGTACCACAACGTGCAGCTCGCGCACCTGCCGCCGCTGCGGCGCGAGACGCCCATGACCCTCGCAGAGACCGCCAGCATCTTCTGCGAGACGATCATCCAGAACGCCGCGCTGGACAGCGCCACCGGCGCCGAGCGCGTGTACGCCCTGGAGACGCAGCTCCTGGGGCACGCGCAGGTCGTGGTGGACATCCACAGCCGCTACCTCTTCGAGCGCGCCGTGTACGACAAGCGCGCCGAGCGCGACCTGAACCCGGCAGAGTTCGTGGAGCTGATGACGTGGGCGCAGCGCGAGACCTACGGCGACGCGCTGGGCACCCTGCACCCCTACATGTGGGCGGTGAAGGGCCACTACTACAGCCTGCCGTTCTACAACTACCCGTACACCTTCGGCCTGCTGTTCGGTCTGGGCCTGTACGCCCAGTACACCGCGGCCCGCGCACAGGGGGACGGAGCGGTACAGGACTTCCAGCGCCGCTACGACGACCTGCTCGCCAACACCGGGCAGGCGACGCCGCTGGAACTCGCCGCCCGTTTCGGCATCGACCTGCACGCCCCGGACTTCTGGGAGGGCAGCCTGGACGTCATCCGGGGGCAGATCGCGGCGTACGAGGCCCTGACGGGCGCGGAGGGCTGACAGGACGGAGCGGAGGGCACGAGCAGTCCGCTCCGTGCCCTCCGCTCTGTGCAGGCGCGTCAGCGCACCTTGATGTCCTGATCGAACCACGTCAGCACGCGCTCGCGGCCGAAGGGCCACACCTGCACCTGGGCGGCGTGCGCGGCCTCCTGCACGAATTCCGGCAGGGGACCACGGGTTTTCGGAGTGGCGTTCCACGTGGGCGCGTCGTGCGGCAGGCCCGCGAGTTCCCGCGCGCGCTGGAGCCCGAGGCGCAGGTCGCCCAGTTCGTCCACCAGGCCGCGTTCCAGGGCGTCCGCGCCGCTCCAGATGCGGCCGCGGCCCAGCTCGTTCACGCGCTCCTTGCTGAGCTTGCGGCCGTCCGCCACGCGCGACGTGAAGCGGTCGTAGACCTCCTCGATCCCCTTCTCGACGTGGCCGCGTTCCTCGTCCGTGTACCCACGGCTGGAGGAGTACAGCAGGGCGCTGTCTCGGCCCACCCGCTCCGGGTTCAGGCCGTGGCGCCGGTTGAAGTCGGTCAGAACCGGCTTGCCCGTGACCACGCCGATGCTGCCCGTCAGGGTGTACGGACTGGCGACGATGTGTTTGGCGTGCGCGGCGACGTAGTACCCGCCGCTCGCGGCGTACTCGCCCATCACCACGACCACCGGCTTGGCGCTGCGCTGCACCTCGCGCCAGATCAGGTCGGACGCCAGGGCGCTGCCGCCGCCGGAATTGACGTACAGCACGATCGCCTTGGTGGCCTTGTCCTCGGCGGCGCGCTTCAGGGCGGCGACCACGGTGTCCGACCCCGCCTGCGGGCCGCCCAGCAGCGGCAGGGGCAGCGGGTTGTTCTTGCTCTTGCCGGTCACGATGGTGCCGATCACCGGCACGACCGCCACGCGGCCCGCCTTGGGGTTGCCGGGCTTGTGCGGCACCAGCCAGTCCACGATCGCCATCAGCGGCTGGGTGGCCGGGCCGACCAGCTCGTCCTCGTACGCGACGCGGGTGATCAGGCCGGCGTCTTGCGCTCCCTGCGCGCTGGTGATGGTGCCCGACAGCCACCCGGCCGCCACACCGGTGTCCACCCCGCGCGCCTGAGCCATGTCCTGCACCCACGCGGTTTCCAGGCCGTCCAGGTAGGCCTGGAGCTGTTCGCGATTGGCGTCGTCCATGTGCTCCTGCGAGAAGCGGGTCAGGGCCGCCTTGTACTCGCGGATGCGCAGGTTCTCGAACTCGATGCCGTGCTTTTTCAGGAACTCGCCCAGGAAGGTGGGTTCCACCGCGAAGCCGCCCAGCATCACGTCCGCCGACTCGGGCGCGGCGATCTCCTTCGCGCCGCTCGCCGTGATCAGGGTGGTCATGGTCAGCTGCGGCACGTACGCCACCACGCGCTTGTGCTCGCCCAGGTGCGCGATCAGCGTGCGGATGGCGTGGGCGGTCGCGGGCGCCGCCGTGAACTCGCTGATCTTCACCAGCACGCCGTGTAGCCACTCGGCGCTGCGCAGCTTCTCGATGCGCGCCTCCAGCGCCTCCAGGGTGTCCGTACGGTTCAGCAGGGCCTGGAGGGGCGTGCTCGGCTGCCGCTCGGGGTACGGGCCGGTCACGTCCAGCACCACCCACGTGGGCCGCGACACGCCGTCGGGCAGGCCGCCAGCGGATTTGTTCAGGAATGGGATGTTGAAGAGGGGCATATGCGTACGGTACGCGGCCCGGTCGCCCCGGGTTCCCCCGGCGTCACGTTTCGGCCCGGGGCGGCCCCCTCAGCCGCCGCGCCATCACGCGCGCCCGGGCGTCGAGCCGGGCGGCCGTGTCCGGCGCCAGCTCGGCGTGGACCGTCTGCGACCACAGCGCCAGCCACCGCTCGACGTGCGCCGAGCGCAGGCCCAGTCCCGCGTGTGCTCCGCCCAGGTGGCCGCGCCACTGCGCGCCGCCGCCCAGCACCGTGCTCCAGAAGGCCGTGACGCGATCTACGTGGGCGTCCCAGTCGTGGACGTGCGCGGCGAAGATCGGGCCGATCACGGCGTCTTGCCGCGCCCGCGCGTAGAACGCCGCCACCACGCGGCGCAGCGCGTCCGGGCCGCCCAGCGCCTCCAGGTCGCTGCCCGGCCGGCGCGACGACCACGCCGGCAGCGCGGCCAGAAACGCGTCCAGCTCAGCGGTGGGCAGCTCGGGGGCGGCCAGGGCCGTTACGCGGCCCAGCGTCCAGCGTACGGGTACGCTGCCCTGCTCGCGCTGCGCGGCCGCGCCGCGTGGTGGCGCGCTCCACTCGGTGGGCCACACCGGACCCGGGGGGTAGATGACCGCGCCCAGCGCCCGGCCCGCCAGCGCCGCGCCTGTGCCCCATGCGAGCACCGGCACGTCCTGGCGCACGGCCGCGCCGATCAGCCACAGCAGCGCCCAGCGCTCGGGGCGCTCTCGCACGTCCAGCACGGGTTCGCCGTCGTGCGGCACCAGCAGCCCGGCCGCCGTGTCCAGGCCCCCAGGCGTGGCAGGCTGGGCCGAGGCCAGCGCGGGCAGGGGAGACGTGGTGAGCACGGGTCCCGGCATGCCGCCAAGCATAGGGCCTGCCCCGTGAAGGCAGGCCCGCGGCGTCCGTACCGGCGCTCAGTTCAGGGAGCTGATCCAGGCGTGGATGTTGGTGATGTCGCTGTCGCTGATCTGCTCGCTGGTGAAGCGCGGCATGATGGTGTTCAGGGTCTTTTCGGGCGTCTTGCCCTCACGCAGCGCGGTAATCATCTGGGCGTCGGTCCAGGCCTTGGGGCCGTCGGCAGTGGTGAGGTTGGGACCGACGCCGCCCTTGGCCTCGGCGCCGTGGCAGCCCGCGCAGTTGCTCGCAAACACCGTCGCCCCCGCCTTCTTGTCGCCCTGGGGCTCGGCGGCGGCGGCCGTCTCGGCCGGCTGCTGGCCCGTCTCGCCGCCGGTGGCCGCGCCGCCCGGAGGCGTGGTCTCGCTGGCGGTGCTCACGCTCTTGCCGCCGTCTGCGCCGCCCGCGCCGATCACCGCGCCGTTGTCGCCGGACTGCGTGCCGCCCTCGTTCTGCGCGAGCGTGTCGCCCTGCGCGGTGGCCGGCCCGGTGGGGCCGGTCGACGAGGAACTCGGGCTGGGCGCGGAGTCGTTCGCGGTCTGGGCCGACCCTTCGGCCGCCGACTCGCTGGCGGCCGGCTCTTCCCGCTCGGTCGTGGCCAGCTTGTACCCGGCGATCGAGCCGCCCAGGGTCAGGGCCAGCAGCAGCGTCATGGTGACGGCGAACGTGTTCTTCATGATCCCGAGCCTACCACACGGTCAGGGGGCAAATGACCGGCCTGCACGTGTTCTGCGGCCCGCAGCGCTACACTCCGCGCATGCTCCGTCCGCCCCGGCTCGCGTCGCTGGTCGCCAGCAACTCCGACATCCTGGCCGCCCTGGGTGCCGCGGCGTGGGTGGTCGCCGCCGACAGCCACAGCGACGCGCCGGGGCTGGAGGGCGCCGTGCGCCTCGGCCCGGACCTGGACATCGACGTGGCCGCCCTGAGCGCCGCCCGGCCCGACCTGGTGCTCGCCAGCCTGAGCGTGCCCGGCCAGGAGCGCGTGGTGCAGCGCGTGCGGGACGCCGGGCTGGAGGTGCTGGTGCTGGACCCCATCAGCGTGCATGACACCCTGGCCGACATCCGCACGATCGGCCACGCGGTCGGCCTGGCGGACCGGGCCGAGGAGGTCGCGCGCACCCTGGACGCCGAGCTGGACACCCTTCGCCTGCCCTTCTCGGCGCCGCCGCGCGTGCTGGTCGAGTGGTGGCCGCGCCCGATCATCGCCGCGACCCGCGAGTCGTGGGTGACGGACCTGCTGGAGCGCGTGGGCGCTGTGAATGCCCTGGCGGACCGCGCGGGCCGCAGCGCGCCCCTCACGCTGGATGAGGTGCGGGCCGCGCGGCCCGACGTGATCGTGTGCTCGTGGTGCGGCGCCAAGCGGCTGCGCCCAGAAGTGATCGAGGCACGTGGCCTGGGCGTGCCCGTCGTGGCGATCCATGAGAGCGGCCTGGGCCGCCCCGGCCCCCGCCTGCTGGAGGGCGCGCGGCACCTGCACGCGGCGCTGGAATCCCTGGTCCCCGCGTGAGCCGGGGCGCTCAGCCGCGGGCGGGGGGCGCTCAGCCGCGGGCGGGGGGCGCCCAGCCCAGGATCGCGCGCAGGCCCGCCAGGCAGTCGGCGCGGTAGGCCGCCAGATCCGGCTGCGGGTCCGCCAGGAAGCGCACGCTCAGGCCCTCCACCAGCGCCCGCAACTGCCGTGCGCGTGCCGGCGCACCCACCTCGCCGGACAGCCGCGCGAGTTCGAGGTCCAGGGTCAGCGTTTCCTCCAGAAAGTCGCGCTGGACTGCCATCAGCGCGGCGTCACGGGTCGCGGCGGCCAGGAAGTCCAGCGACACCGTGTAAAAGCGCCGGGTGTTCTCCACGCCGTAGAACTGGTTGTCCACGAAGGCACGCAGCTTGGCCTCCGGCGTCTCGGCCAGCCGCAGCGCCCGGCGCGTCGCCACGCCGATCGTCCGCGTGAAGCGCCGGATCACCGCCGACAGTAGCCCCGCGCGGCTCCCGAAGTGGTACACCAGCGTGCCGCGGCTCACCCCGGCGTGGGCGGCGATGTCGGCCAGCGTCACGCCAGCGTAACCGCGCTCGTAGATCGCCAGGTAGGCCGCTTTCTCCAGCGCCGCGCGCCGGGCGCGGTCCTGGATGGGATTCACTCGGCGGGCCATGCTGCGCCCAGCATCCCGGCTGCGGCGGGGAGCGTCAAGCGCGCTTCGTACACCGCGACACGGCCGCGGCTACACTGCGGGCATGCGAGTCCTGAGCGTGTGCGTGGGCCAGCCGCGGGCGATGCGGAGCAAGTCCGGCTGGAGCGGCATTCACAAGATGCCGGTGGACGGCCCCGTGCACGTGGGCCGGCTGGGGTTGGCCGGCGACCACATCCTGGACACCGAACACCACGGCGGCGTGGAGCAGGCCGTGTACATCTACACCGCGCCGGACTACGCGTGGTGGTCGGAGCGGCTGGGCCGGCCGCTGTCGCCCGGGACCTTCGGCGAGAACCTGTTGCTGTCCGACCTCGAATCCGCGGCAGTGCGGCTGGGCCAGCGGTTCCGGGTGGGCGGCGCGGTGCTGGAGGTCGCGTCCGCGCGGGTGCCGTGCGTGACCCTGGCCGAGCGCATGGGCGACCCGGCCTTCGTCAAGAAGTTCCGCGACGCGCGCCGGCCCGGTGTGTACGCCCGCGTGCTGCACGAGGGGCCGGTGCAGGCGGGTGACCCGGTGACGCTGCTGGACGTCGCGCCCGGGATGGACGGCACCATCCTGGACAACTTCGAGGCCTTCTACGTGCGCCACCCGGGCGCGGCCACCGTCATGGCCGACTGAGGCCCGCCACCACCAATGTCACGGTCAGCGCGGCCAGCCCCATGCCGATGGAGCTGGCCGCGCCGGTCAGCTCGCCCTCCTCGCGCGCCCGCGCGGTGCCGATGCCGTGCGACACCGCGCCGATGGCGATGCCCCGCGCGAGCGGATGCTGCACGCCCAGCGCGCTCAGGACCGGCGGCAGGATCAGCGCGCCCAGCAGGCCCGATAGCACCGCCAGCGTGGCCGCCAGCGCCGGCGGCGCGCCCGTTAACTGCGCGAGCTGGAGCGCGACCGGGCTGGTGGCCGGCGCGGTGAGCAGCGAGCGCTGCGCGTCGTCACCCAGATGCAGCGCGCGGGCCAGCCCGGCGTCCACCGCCACGCCCGCCACAGTGCCGGCCAGCCCGCCCAGCACCAGCGCCCGCCATTGCCGGGCCAGCAGCGCCCGCAGGCGGTACAGCGGCACCGCCAGCGCCACCACCGCCGGAGCGAGCAGCCCCTGGAGCGGCCCGACGTCGTGCAGGTACGTGGCGTACGGCACGCGCAAGGCGAGCAGCGTCGCCGCGACGAGCAGCGTCGCGATCAGGGTGGGGTTCGCCAGCGGCGAGCGGGCCCGCGTCTGCGCGACCACGCCCAGCGCGAAGGCCAGCAGCGTCACCGCGGTCCACGTCACGCTCCGCCCCTCACGTCTCGCCCCGCACCATCCGCGACGCGAGCACGCCCGCCACGCCCGCACCGACCAGCAGCCCGGCCGCCATCACCAGTAGCCACCAGCCCCACGCTGCGCCGGCCGACAGGTACCCGATGAAGCCCACGGTGGCCGGCACGAACAGCAGGCCCAGAACGCCCAGCAGGCCGTCCGCGGCGTCCGAGATCCAGTGCAGGCGGATCACGCGCGCGCCCAGTGCACCCCACAGCAGCGCCATGCCGACGACGGAGCCCGGCAGGGGCAGGTGCAGGGCGGTGACCAGACCCTGCCCCAGCGCCGCGAAGGCCAGCAGGACGCCCAGGCCCAGCACGAAGCGCGCCGGGGCGGGCAGGCGGGCGGTGATCGACCCGCCGGCGCTGTCCCGCCCGGTCACGGCGCCGGCGGCAGTCCGGCGAGCATGCCGCGCACGACCTGCTTGGCGTGCCGGGCGACCCGCGGCATGAACTCGCGGTAGTCCACGTTCGCGCCCGTGTCGGCGGTGTCGCTCACCGAGCGGATCACCACGAAGGGCACGCCGGCCTTGGCGCACACCTGCGCGACCGCCGCGCCCTCCATCTCGGCGCACGCCGCGCCGAAGGCCTCGCGCAGCCGCGCCACGCCGGACGCCGACGCGATGAACTGGTCGCCGCTCGCCACGCGGCCCTCGACCACGTGCACGCCCTCCACGCCGCGCGCGGCCGTCACGGCGGCGGCCCGCAGCGCCGGATCGGCCGCCCAGCTCGGGCTCTCGCCGGGCACCGTGCCCGCGTCGTAGCCCAGCGCGGTCACGTCCACGTCGTGCTGCACGCAGTCGGTGCTGACGACGATGTCGCCCACCTTCAGGTCCGGGTGCACGCCGCCCGCCACGCCGGTGAACACCACGCGCGACGCGCCCTGCATCAGCAGGTACGCCGTCGTCAGCGCGGCGTTCACCTTGCCGATGCCGCCGCGCGTGAGCAGCACCGGCACGCCGTCCAGCACGCCGCGGTGTAGCGTCACGCCGGGAAAGCCCAGGTCCTCACGGTCCTGCAGGTCCGCCAGCAGCAGTTCGATTTCCTCGTCCATCGCGCCCATGATCGCCAGCATTGCGCCCAGTCTACGCGGCCGGCCCGCGCGTCCTGTGCATGGACGTTCATGCGCCGGGCGTATGCTCGGCCCATGACGAGCCCCACCACACAGGCCGACGACGTGCGGGACACGCTGGACGTGGGCGCCCTGCGCCATCCGGACTCCATGAAGTGGACGCTGTACCCGCCGGACGTCATTCCGATGTGGGTCGCGGACATGGACTACCCGGTCGCCCCGGCGATCCTGGACGCGCTGCGCGAACGGCTCACGCGCGGCCTGGGGTACCACCAGCTGCGCGGTGACCCCGAACTGCTGCCTCTGCTGCGCGCCCACCTCGCCGCGCAGGGCCTGGACGACCTGCCCGAGGGCGGCATTGCCTTCCTGCCGGGCGTCGTGCCGGGCCTGTACGCGGCCGTGCACGCCCTGACCACGCCGGGCGAGCCGGTCGTGACCATGACGCCCATCTACCATCCCTTCCACATGGCGATCACGGACCTGGGCCGCCGGGTCGCTGGCGTGCCGCTGCGCGAGGGCGAGACCGGCTACGAGATCAACTGGGCCGCGCTGGACGCCGCGTCGCGCGGCAGCCGCCTGCTGATGCTGTGCCATCCCCACAACCCCACCGGCCGCGTGTGGACCGCGGAGGAACTGGAAAAGCTCCGCGACCTTGCCATCGCCCGCGACCTGTTCGTGGTGAGCGACGAATTGCACGCGGACCTGCGCTACACCGGGTCGGCCTTCGAGGCCTTCGCCGCCGACCCGCGCGTGCGAAGCCGCACCATCACCCTGACTGGCCCGTGCAAGGCGTACAACACCGCCGGGCTGGGGATCGGCGCGATGGTCGGGCACAACGCCGGACTGGTGAGCCGCGTCCGCTCGGCCGCCGGCGGTCTGATGGGCCACGAGGGCGCCATGAGCGTGACCATGTGGCGCGCAGCGCTGTCGGGCGCCGGCCCATGGCTGGAGGACACGGTGGCGTACCTCCAGACCAACCGCGACTTCCTGATGGCGTACCTGCGCGAGAAGCTGCCGTGGGTGCGCGCGTATGCGCCCGAGGCGACATACCTCGCGTGGCTGGACCTGCGCGACCACCCGCGCGCCGGGGACATCCAGGCCTTCTTGCTGAACGAGGCGAAGGTCGCCGTGCACGACGGCCCGGTCTTCGCGCCCGAGGCGCAGAAGGCGCAGTATCAGGGCTTTGTCCGGCTGAACTTCGCCACCAGCCGCGCGATCCTCACCGAGGCGCTCGACCGCATGGCGACCGCCCTGAACAGCGCCCGCTGACGCTGCTCAGCCCGGCTGCGGCTCGGCCACCAGTTCCCGCAGGCGCGTGATCAGCGGGTGCAGGCGGTCGCGCCGGAGCTTCAGCGCCGCGCGGTTCACGATCAGGCGGGCGCTGGAGTGGAACAGCACATCCAGTTCCTCCAAGTTGTTCGCGCGCAGCGTGCCCCCGGTCTGCACGAGGTCGATCACGGCGTCGGCCAGCCCGGTCAGCGCGGCGAGTTCGATGTTGCCGTTCAGCTTCACGATCTCGGCCGGTACGCCCCGCTCGTTCAGGTACGCCTGCGCGGCGCGCGGGTACTTCGTGCCCACGCGGTTCACCGGCCCGGCCGCGCCCACCTCGCGGATCAGGGACAGGCGGCACGGCGCGAACCGCAGGTCGAGCGGTTCGTAGACGGTGCGGCCGGACTCGACGAGCACATCCTTGCCAACGATGCCGGCGTCCGCCACGCCCAGGTCGACGTACACCGGCACGTCCTGGTTGCGCAGCTCCAGCACCGTCACGCCGGGGAACTCGTGCCGCAGCGCGCGGGACTTCTCCGGCAGCGTCAGGGGCAGCCCCGCGCGCGACAGCAGGTCGATGGCGTCCTCCAGAATGCGGCCCTTGGGCAGGGCCAGCGTCAGGTGGTCCGGCGCGCGGCCGGGCAGGGGGCTCACGGCTGCACCTCCAGCCACCCGTTGCCCGCAATCCAGCGGGTGATGCCCCGCTCGCGGCTGTACGCGCTCAGCGCCGCGCGGTCGTCCGTCCACGCGAGTTCGGCGTGCAGGCCGGCGTCGCGCGCCGCCTGCGCGCCCGCCAGATCCAGGGCGAGCACCACCTCCGGTTCCGGCGGCAGGGCACTGGCCGCCGCGCGCGCCAGGCGCTCCAGCCCGATGGCGAAGCCCGCGCCGGGCAGCCCGCCCTCCAGCGCGTAGCGGCCGCCGCCCAGCACCGGCTGGTTCAGGCCCGACGAGTACGCGCGGAACGTCACGCCGGTGTAGTAGTCGTAGCGGCGGCTGACGCCTAGGTCGAACAGCAGCGGCCCGCCGACCTGCGCCGCGACGTCACGCAGGTGCGCCACGGCCGCCCGCGCCCGCGTGCCCTGCGCCATGTGTGCGGCGGCGTCCAGCACCTCCGGGCCGCCGTACAGCTCGGTCAGCTCGTGCAGCGTGCGCGTGACGTCACCCGACAGGCCGTCGCGGCGGGCCAGCACGTCCACGTCCGCGCCGCTCTTGCGGTCGATGGCGTGGTGCAGCTCCTCACGCGCCCGGCCGTGCAGCCCGGCGTCCTCCAGCACCGCGTCCACGAAGCCCGGGTAGCCCACCTCGAGCTGCGCGTGCACGCCCACGTCGCGCAGCGCGGCGTCCGCGAGGTGCAGCAGTTCGGCGTCCGCGTGCGCGCTCTCGACTCCGATCAGCTCCACGCCCGACTGGTTGAACTCGCGCAGGCGCCCGAGTTCGCTGGTCAGGGCGCGCAGCCACAGCCGCCCGGCGTACTGGAGCCGCAGCGGGAATGGCCCCGCCGGGAAGCGCGTGCGGGCCAGCCGGCCCACGGCGGTCGTGAACTCGCTGCGCAGCGCCAGCACCTGGCCGCCCGAGTCGATCAGCTTGAACGCCAGCGCGTCCTGCGGGTGCGCGGGGCTCGCGTATTCCAGTGCCGGCACCTCGATGCCCCGGTACCCCCACGCGCTGAAGGTGGCGGCCAGCCGGGCGCGCAGGGCCTCGCGCTGCGCCCACTCGGGCGGCAGCACGTCGCGGGTGCCCTCGGGAATGCCGGGAGCGGTGGAGCGGGACAGGACACGGGCGGACGCACTCACGGGGCGCATTGTAAGCGCGCGGTGGCCGGGCGCGGTCAGCCGGGACGGGTCCGGATGTCCAGCGGTCTGGACGTGTCCCGCTCCGGTGGTCCGGCGCCTCGGCCGGCAGAGTGCCTCACAGACACGCCCGGTATACTCGCCCGTATGCGCCGTGCCCGTCCCGCTGTGACCGCCCTGCTCGCCTGCACCGGGCTGCTGGCCGGCTGTGCCCGCACGACGGACACCTTCAAGCCGCGCATCACCATCAGCAACGCCGACGGCGCCGCCAGCCGCGCGAAGTCCTTCGTGGTGGACGGTTACGTGCTGGACGACACCGGCGTCACGCAGATCACCGTGGACGGCACGCCCATTCCGATCCTGCCGGGCAGCCGCAAGCTCGCGCACTTCCAGTTCAAGACCTTGATCCAGGGCAGCAGCGGCAAGTACACCATCGCCGCGCAGGACGCCGCCGGGAACCGCAGCACGCTGGTGCTGCCCGTCACGGTGGACGCCGAGAAGCCCGTGATCAAGGTCACGAGTTTCGAGAAGACCGGCAACGTGATCCGCGTGGGCGGCACCGTCACGGACAACGGCCGCGTCGTGCAGGTACTGGTGGACGGCAACCAGATCAACATCACGCCCGGCCGGACCGTGGACTTCTACGCCGAGACGACCGGCATCTGGGCGGACCTCGCGGCCGTGGACGCCGCCGGGAACCGCGCCACGCTGCGCGCCCGCTGACCTCCACCCGAAGGGTGACGTTCGTGTAGCTCCCCCCACGTTAGGGTGGCGGCATGGACTCGCTCGTTCACTCCATCCTCGCGTTCTCGTATGTCGGGATCTTCCTGATCGTGTTCGCGGAGACCGGCCTGCTGCTGGGCTTCTTCCTGCCGGGCGACAGCCTGCTGATCACGGCCGGGCTGCTCGCGGCGAGCGGCGACCTCAGCCTGGGCGGCGTGATCGTGGCGGTGGTCGCCGGCGGCATCCTGGGGTGCATCTCGGGGTATTTCATCGGGCAGCGCTTCGGGCCGGCGGTGTTCCGCAACCAGGAGTCGCGCTTCTTCAAGCCGGAGTACGTCACGCAGGCCGAGAAATTCTTTGAGCAGTACGGCTGGCAGTCGGTGGTGCTGGCGCGCTTCGTGCCCATCGTGCGGACACTGGTGCCCACCCTGGCCGGCGTGAGCCGCATGCCGCTGGGCGTGTTCACCGCGTACAACGTGCTGGGTGCGCTGCTGTGGGGCGTGTCGCTGCCAGCCCTGGCGTACTACTTCGGCAAGCTGATCCCGAACCTCGACCGCTACGTGCTGCTGATCGTGGCCGTGGTGCTGGTCGTGAGCGTGATTCCGGTGGTCGTGAAGGTCATGCAGGCCCGCCGCGGAGCGTAGCGAGAAGCGCCACGGTGTGACCGGCGCGGGCAGCCTACGCTGCGGCCGTGACCCTGCCGGCCGCGCCCCGCCCGACCCCCGATACCCTGCCCGCCCCCCCGCACCTGCCCGAGATCGCGCGGCGGCTGCGGGAACGCTACCTGCCCGATCCGCCCGTGCCCACCCGCAGCCGCGAGCCGCTGGACGGGCTGATCTCGACCATCCTGTCGCAGCAGAACACCGCGCCGATCACGCGCCGGCAGTTCGCCGCCCTGAAGGCCGCGTATCCCCGCTGGGAGGCGGCCCTGGCGGACGGCCCGGACGGCATCGAGGGCGTGCTGAAGGAAGCGGGCGGCGGGCTGTCGCGGATCAAGGCCGGGTACATCCACGCGGCGCTTGCCCACCTGGACGACACGCGCGCGGAGCTGAGCCTGCGGGACCTGCGCGACCTGCCGGACGCGGACGTGCGCACCCTGCTGGAGGGCATGCCCGGCGTGGGCATGAAGACCGCGAGCTGCGTGCTGCTGTTCGAGCTGGCGCGGCCCGCCATGCCCGTAGACACGCACATCTGGCGCATCGCCGGGCGCCTGGGCCTCACGCCGGAAGGCTGGAACGCCGTGAAGGTCGAGCGGTGGTTCGACCGCGTGCTGCCGCGCGAGTGGGGAGCGCGCTACACCTTCCACGTGGCGACCATCCGCCACGGCCGCGAGACCTGCCGCGCCCGCCACCCGCGCTGCGACGCGTGCGTGCTCCTTGACCTGTGCCCCTCGGCCGCGCTGCTCGCTCCGCGCCTGCCCGCTATGCTCCAGCCATGACCACGCCCGCCTACGCCGCCGAACTGGAGGTCGCGACCCGCCTGGCGCACGAGGCCGGCGCGCTGCTGCAGGGCCACCTGCGCGCCGGCCTGAATGTCGAGCACAAGACCTCCATCGACGATCCCGTGACCGCCGCCGACCGGGAGGCCTCGGTGCTGATCACCGCCGGGCTAGCCGCCGCGTTCCCCGACGACGGGCTGCTCAGCGAGGAGGAGGCCGACAGCGACCGCCGCCTGTCGCGCGGCCGGGTGTGGATCGTCGATCCCATCGACGGCACCAAGGAGTACGCGGGCGGCAGCGACGACTACTGCGTGAGCATCGGCCTGGCCGTGGGCGGCGAGCCGGTGCTGGGCGTGGTGTACGCGCCCGCCACCGACGAACTGTTCACGGGCGTGGTCGGGCACGGCGTCACGTACTCCGGCACCCACGCCGCGCCGTCCACCGAGAACGGCTGGCGCGTCGCCGTGTCCGACACCGAGTACGGGCGCGAACTGCGCGGCCTCGACCTGCCCGGCATGCACCCCAGCGGAAGCATCGCCCTGAAACTCGCGCGGATCGCCGCCGGGCACGCGGACGCGACCTTCACCATGTCACCGCGCAGCGAGTGGGACATCGCCGCCGGGCACGCCCTGCTGCGCGCCGCCGGCGGAGAGCTGCGCCGCCGCGACGGCCGGCCGATCACCTACAACCGCCCCGCGCCGCACGTCGAGCAGGGGATCGTGGGCGGCATTCCGGACGCCCTGGCGTGGCTGGAGGCCGAACTGGGTTCCCGCGCGCTCCCCACCGCGCACCTGGGCCTGCGCCCGGACGCGCCTGCGTGGACGACCCTGGACGCCGCAGACCAGACCGCACTGACTGGACACCCTGGCGTCTACGTCCGCCACGCCGCCGGGCGGGTGCTGGCCCTGCTGGTCGTCGATCCGGCCACCCGCACGGTCGAGCGGGCCGAGGGCGACGCCTTCCACCTCGAGCGCCTCACGCGGGACGTCACGCGGGCCCTGGGGGCGCTGACGCCGGCCGGACGCTAGGCTGAGCGCATGACGGAGCACGCGCCCACGCCCTCCCCGGTCGGCGGATCGGGGGATGGGGCGGCCGTGACCCTCAAACCGCTGCTCGACTTCACGCCGGCCGAGTGGCGCACCCTGCACGGCTTTTTCCGCAACCGCGAACTTGCAGACTGGAACGACGCCAAACCCATCCACCTGCCGGAGTGGCTGTTCCGGCGGATCATGCAGGACGAGGAACGCGGCGGCGAGCGCGCGGGCTTCGGCGTTCTGGACGCTGCGGGCCGATTGATCGGCAGCGCGGAGCTGTACGACCTGCGCCCGCCGCCGCCGCTGGCCGCCACGACCGGCACGCTGGGCATCATGATCGGCTACCCGGAGCTGTGGGGCCAGGGCTATGGGCGCGGCGGCGTCAACGCGCTGCTGCGCTGGGCCTTTGAGACGCGCGATCCGCCGCTCACGCGCGTGCGCCTCACGACCTTCGGGCACAACCGCCGCGCCCAGCGGGCCTTCGCCGCGTGCGGCTTCCGCGAGACCGGCCGCACCGAGCGCCCCGGCCGCACCGACGTGCACATGGACATCAGCCGGAGCGAATGGCGCTCCCGGCGCGAGCGTCCGGCAGAATAGACGCATGCGTGTGCTGCTGCCGGATCTGCCCGAGTTTCGAGCCCTCACTGAAGTCGGGGAGCGCAGCGTGCCCGGCTGCGACCTGGCGTACTACTCAGACGGCCACGTGCCGGACGGCGAGGCGTCCGGCGTCGTGCTGTGGTTCGCGTCCAGCGACACGCGTGACCGCCTGCTCGCCACGCCGGGCGTGCGGTGGGTGCTGACCCTCACGGCCGGGATCGACCACGTCCGGAACCTCATTCCGCCGGGCGTGCAGCTGTTCAACGCCAACCGCCTGCACGAACGCGCCGTGGCGGTGCACGCCCTGGCCGGCATGCTCACGGCCGCACGCGGCTTCCACCGCTTCCGGGACGCCCAGGCCCGCCACGACTGGGCCCCGCCGAAGACCCTCAGCGAATCGGGCCTGATCAGCCTCGACCGCACGCGGGTGGTGCTGTGGGGCTTCGGGCACATCGGCCGCAACCTCGAGGAGCTGCTGCGTCCCTTCGACGTGTTCCTGAACGGCATCTCCTCGGCCACCACCGACAGCGAGCGCGACGAGTTCCTGAGCACCGCCGACTTCGTGGTGCTGCTGCTCCCCAGCACGCCCGACACGCGCGGCATCGTCAACGCCGACATCATCGGCCGCATGAAGCGCGGCGCGTGGCTGGTGAACGTCGGGCGCGGCAACCTGATCGTCCGGGACGACCTGATCGCGGCCCTCCGCAGCGGGCACCTGTCCGGCGCGGTGCTGGATGTCACGGACCCCGAGCCCCTGCCGCAGGACGATCCCCTGTGGGCCGAGGAGAACGTGATCATCACGCCGCACATCGCCAGCACCACCACGGACCTCGTGTACCGCGGCGCAAGCCTCACGCGGGATTTCCTGATCGATCTGCAACAGGGCCACGAACCCGAGGGTCTGGTCGAATCCTGGCGCAAATACTGAGCCCGTGAGCTGAACGGACGACGGCACCGGCCCGATGCAGGCGGTGCCGTCGTCCGTCCGGTGGGCGGCCTACGCGATCGGCGGCAGCTCGCGGGCGTGGTCGTCGATCAGGCCGCCGCCCAGCAGGCGCGGGCCGTCGTACAGCACGGCACTCTGGCCGGGCGCGACTGCGAACTGCGGTTCCACGAACGCCAGTTCGAAGGACTCCGCGTCGGCGTGCACCACGCGCGCGCGCACCGGCGTGCTGCGGTAGCGCACCTGCACGTCCAGCTCGGCGGGCACGTCCGTCACGTCAAGTAGCCAGTTCGCGCGGCTGGCGCGCAAGCCCGTCCACAGGCAATCGTCGTAGTCGCCCACCCACACGGTGTTCGTGGCCGGGTCGAGGTGCACGACGTGCCGCACGCGGTGGGACTGGTACAGGCCCAGCCCCTTCTTCTGGCCCAGCGTGTAGAACTGCGTGCCCAGGTGGTCGCCCACGCGCTCGCCGGTGCTGATCTCGCGGATCGCGCCGCTGGCCTGCGGGAGGTGCTCGGCCACGAAGTCCTGCACCCGGCCCGGCACGAAGCAGATGTTCTGGCTCTCGGGCTTGTGGGCGGTCAGCAGGCCACGCTCCGCGGCGATCTCGCGCACGCGCGGCTTCTCCAGTTCACCCACCGGGAACAGGATGTACGGCAGCGCGTCCCGTGGCGTGCCCCACAGGAAGTACGTCTGGTCCTTGCGGGGATCGTCGCCGCGCCAGAACTCTACGCCGCCCGCCGCATTCACCACACGCTTGACGTAGTGGCCGGTCGCCACATAGCGGCAGCCGAGCATCTTCGCCTTCTTCACCAGTTCGTCGAACTTCACCTTGGTGTTGCAGTTCACGCAGGGGTTCGGCGTGCGGCCGTGGGCGTACTCGTCCAGGAACGGCCCCACGATGTGCCGCTGGAACTGCTCGCGGTAGTCGAGCAGGTAGAAGGGCACGCCGACCTGTTCGGCCACGCGCCGCGCCTCGTACGCCGCGTCGGGCGAGCAGCAGGTGTCGAAGGTGTCGACCCGCTTGTCGTCCGGCCAGAAGCGCATCATCGCGCCGATCACCTCGAAGCCCTGCTCCTTGAGCAGCGACGCCGTGACCGACGAGTCCACGCCGCCGGACATCGCGCACAGCACGCGTTCCCCGCGGCCGGTGGCGGGGGAGACGGCGGGTGCGGTGGCAGGGGCCGGAGCGCTCATACAGCCGCGCAGCTTAACAGGTCGGCCAGGGCGGCGACGTGAGGCGCAGGGCAATTCGCCCCCACTGGACGAGGCCACCCGGCGACGCGGTGCCGGGCCGCCCCGCTACACTCGCCGCGTGAGCCTGTCCCCCGAGTCCCTGACCGACGCCGCGCGCGAGTACGGCACGCCCCTGTACGTGTACGACGCCGCCGAACTGGACGCCGCCCTGGCCCGCGTGCGCGCCGCCTTCGGGGACGCGCGGGTGTACTACGCGATGAAGGCCAACCCGAACCTGACCCTGCTGCGCCGCCTGCACGCGGCCGGCGTGGGCTTCGAGTGCGTGAGCGCCGGCGAGATCGCGCGGGCAGAGCACGTCGGCGCGGCGGGCGAATCTCTGCTGGTGAACGGCCCCGCCAAGTCGGGCGCCGAGTACGCGGCGGGAGCGCGGCTGGGCGCGACCTTCATCGTGGACCGCGACGAGGAGGTCGCGCTGCTGCCCCCGGCCTCGCGGGCGCTGGTGCGCGTGAACCCGGCGCTGGCCGTCAGCACGCACGACCACCTTGCCACGGGCGCGGCCGGCAGCAAGTTCGGCGTGACGCTGGAACAGGCGCCCGGCGTGCTGGATGCCCTGCGCGCCGCCGGACACGACGCCCTGGGCCTGCACGTGCACATCGGCAGCGCCATCCGCGACGCGGGCGACTTCACCGCCGCTTTTGGCCGCCTGACGGACCTGCGCGACCGCACCGGGCCGCTGGCGGTGCTGGACGCGGGCGGTGGCTGGGGCCTGGACGCCGACCTGCACGGCATCGCGCGCGAGGCGCGGGCGGCGGCCGAGGCCTTCGGCGCCGAGCTGTGGGTGGAACCGGGCCGCTACCTGGTGGCGCGGGCCGGACAGCTGCTCACGCGCGTGGTCGGCACCAAGCGCACCGGACGCCACTTCGTGCTGGTGGACGCCGGCATGACCGAGCTGCTGCGCCCGATGCTGTACGGCGCCGTGCATTCCGTGACCGCCCTGTGGGACGCCCCGGAGCACGGCCTGTGGGATATCGCCGGCCCTGCCTGCGAGAGCGGCGACGTCCTGGCACGCGGCGTGACCCTGCCGACCCCGCCGCGCGGCGCGCTCCTCGCCTTCGGGGAGGCCGGCGCGTACGGCGCGGCCATGAGCAGCGCCTACCTGACCCGCTCCCGCCCCGCGGAGGCGCTGTACGAGGACGGCCACTGGACACTGGTCCGCCGCCGCGAGACCCCGCAGGACGTGTGGGTCGCCGAGGAGGTGTAGTGATGCCTCTGATACCTCCCCGAGCGACCATAAAACGGTCAGGCCGTCAGACCGCCCCTCAGAACGAGCTGCCGCCTCCCACCCGCACGCCCTGGTAGTACGCGTACGCGGCCGTGTAACACGCGGGGCGGGCATACCAGCTCTTCGCGGCGCAGATGGTCTTCATGTTGGTGTAGAAGGCGTCGTCGCTGGCCAGGCGGTTCGCGTCGGTGCGCTCGTACACCTTGAGGTTGCGGTACGCGAAGTCGTGCTCGTTGCACGGCGGGCGGAAGTCCTCGCGGTAGCCCAGGCCCAGGCCGTCGGGCGCGCTGCACCCGTCGCGGGTCCAGTCCAGGCCGGGGTACGGCACGCTGCCGGACGTGGCGTAGGCCGCGTACTGGGCGTTGTAATTGCTCACGGCGCCCCAGCCGGTGCGCTTGATGTACGCCACGCGGTCGCTGGCGAGGTCCAGCGTGCCGAGCGGCGGCACGGCCGGCCGGCTCAGCGTGGTGGGCCGCTCGCCGTAGGCCTCCTGGAGCGCCGCCAGCAGGCCGGGATCGTCGGCATAGCGCTGAAGGATCGCCTGGCTGCCGGAGTCTTGCAGTTCCGGCCGGGCCGCGTACGGCGCGGTGGCCGCGGCATCCGGAGCCGGGGTGGACTGTGAGCAGGCGGCGAGCAGAACGGCGGTGCACAGCGCAGTCACGGGCAGGTGTCGCATACGGGCAGCTCCTTGCATGAGGGACGGTGGTCTGTCGGTCACCCCGAGTGTAAAGGGCCATGTCAGGGCTGTGTTCGCGGGCGGCGCCTATCATGGCGTGGTGACCGTCCAGTCCGTCTCCAGCGCTCCGGCCTCCTCGCCGGACAGCACGCGCGCGCGCATCCAGCTCCACGCGGCGCGGCTGTTCGTGCAGAGCGGCTACCACGGCGTGAGCATGCGCGAGGTCGCCCAGGCGGTCGGCGTGACCAAACCCGCGCTGTACCACCACTACGCCGACAAGGAAGCCCTGTTCCTGTCCATGCTGGACGGCGCGCTCTCGGGCCTCGCGCGGCTGGTCGAGGTCGCCTCGGCGCAGCCGGACCTGCGCTCGCAGCTGCGCGCCCTGGTGGACGAGCTGATCGCCAGTGCGCCGGAGCAGCGCGTGGGCCTGCAACTCGCGAGTGAGCTGCGGCACGTGTCGCCCGAGCGCCGCGCCGCCTTCGAGGGAGCGTACCGCCGCGTGTGGCTGGGCGGCCTGACCGGGCTGTTCGAGGCCGCGGCGACGCGCGGCGAGCTGCGCCGCGACCTGCCTCCGGCGGTGCTGGCACGCGCGTTCCTGGCGCTGCTGTACCCGCTGGTCACGGGCACCCCGCCGGCCGATCCGCAGGGCACGGCGCGGGCGCTGCTGGCCGTGTACCTCGACGGCGCCGTGCCCCGCTGAGCGCCACCCGAACATGAAGACCCTTCATGTGGTGCACATGAACGGTGGGTGGCTTCTCCCGGAGCATAGGCCCTAGCGCGCCGCACGGGCGCGGCAGTACGGGGATTCTCCCTCTTCGGTGACCTGGACGTGCGTGGCAGCGTCCGCTTCCCTTCCTGTGGAGACCACAATTCATGGAATCACTGTTTGCCTGGATGGCCCAGCCCGAGGCATGGCTGGCTTTCGCGACGCTGCTGCTGCTCGAGATCGTGCTCGGCATCGACAACGTCATCTTCATCTCGATCCTCGCCGGCAAGTTGCCGCCCGAGCAGCAGCAGCGGGCGCGCACCGTCGGCCTGCTCGCCGCGCTGATCATGCGTCTGGGCCTGCTGTTCTCGATCACGTGGGTCTACAGCCTGAAAAACGACCTGTTCACGCTGTTCGGCATGGGCTTTTCCGGCCGTGACCTGATCCTGATCGGCGGCGGCCTGTTCCTGCTGTACAAGGCCGTGCGCGAGATGCACGAGCAGATGGAGGGCCACGGCGCGCCCGTCGGTGCGGGGCAGGCCGGCGTGCCCGGCCGGGTCGCGGCGGGCTTCGCGGCCACCATCGCCCAGGTGATGGTGCTGGACATCGTGTTCAGCCTCGACTCGGTGATCACGGCGGTCGGCATGGCCGACGACATCGGCGTGATGGTCGCGGCGGTGGTCGTGACGGTGGGCATCATGCTCTTCGCCGCGCGGCCCATCGGGGATTTCGTGCAGGCGCACCCGACCGTGAAGATGCTGGCGCTGGCGTTCCTGATGCTGATCGGGATCAACCTCGTCGCGGACGGCCTGGGCTTCAAGATCCCCAAGGGCTACACGTACTTTGCCATGGGCTTCTCGCTCGCCGTGGAGTTCCTGAACCTGCGCCGGCGCCGCACCGGCCATGACGCCCACGCGGCGGACGGCACCCCCGGCCGGACGGCGGGCTGATCCACCCACCACTCCTCTGCCGGGCACCGGGGCGATGTTCCTCGGTGCCCGGCGCCCACTGACTCCCGGCGCGAATCTCGGCCACGATCCGCTAGGATGGGCCCGCCATGAAGGAGGCTCCCACGTGCCCGTCACCCGTCTGGAAATCTGTACCGAACACCTGTCCATCGACCAGCGGGAGAACCTGCTCGACGCCGTGTGGGATGCGCTGCGCATCAGCCCCGGCATGGTGACCGCCGACGGCAATGTGGAACTGTCGCTGAGTCAGTGCGGGCCGAGCACTGCCCCAGAGGACGCCCCGCTGGTCCGCGTGGACGGCCACGAGTACCGCAACGTGACGCCCGAGCGGCTGGTTACGCTGATGAAACGCTGGTCGCGCTGACCCGTTTCCCCGGAGCGCTCCCCGTCAGGGCACGGGGGGCGCGTCCGATGTGGCGGGGGCCTCGGCGGCGGGCGCGCGCAAGGCGCCCAGCGCGGCCAGCAGCGTCGAGTCCTCCCCGCTGGTGGTCAGGGCGGCGATATCGAGCGGCGCCTGCACGTCCGGCGTGATCCGTTCGGGCAGGGGCTGGCCCTCGGCGGCGTAGCCGCGCAGCACCGTGACGGTCAGGACGCCGCCGTCCGGCATGGCCTCGAAGGTCACGCCGCTGTTGCACACGCCGCGCGTGACGTCGCCCACCGCGGGCACGCCGGCCCGCTGCGCGTAGTACGTGAACACCTCCGCGCACGACGCCGTGTCGGGGCCGACCAGCACCGCCGCCGGGCCGGTCCACACGCGCACGTCTCCGGGCGGCCGGTCACCGGGGCGCGGCGGCCGCCGTGGCACCTCGCCCGCGATGCCCACCATCACCTGCGCGCCCTGCCGGAACTGCATGCGGTACGACACCCGCGCGAAGATGCTGGCCGCCGCGACGCACTGCGACAGCCCGCCCCCCGTGTTGAAGCGCAGGTCCACGATCAGGCCGCGTGCTCCCTGGGCCTGCGCATCCCGCACCCGCCTGAGGAACAGGGCGGCCGAGTCGTCC
This sequence comes from Deinococcus metalli, assembly GCF_014201805.1. Lineage (NCBI taxonomy): Bacteria > Thermotogati > Deinococcota > Deinococci > Deinococcales > Deinococcaceae > Deinococcus > Deinococcus metalli. Next base: position 490,322 of record NZ_JACHFK010000001.1, read on the forward strand.
GGCAGGAACGACGGCAGGGTGACCACCGCGACCCGCCGGTCGTCGCCCGCCCATTCCAGGGTCGGCTCGTCCCGCGCGGCGAGGTCGCGCGTGCCCACATCCACGCTCAGGTCCGGGCTGCCGGGGCGGCGGACCGTCAGGTGCAGGGTCCCGGCCTCGCGCTCCAGCTTCACGAACTCGGTGGGGCCGACCGGGGCATTCACGCGCCCCGTCTTCCCGGCCGCCTCGCCGTTCACGGCCGTGATGAGATCCAGGGCGCGCAGCCCCGCCGTCTCGGCCGGACTGCCGGGCATGACCGACGCGACCAGCAGGCCGCCCTCGACCCGCACCACCCGCGCGCCGGTCCGCGGCACCGGGGCGTTGCGGGCGATCTCGTCCAGCCGCCGGGCGGCGTCGGGGTCGCGCACGCTGGTGTGGGGATCGCCGACCTCGCGCAGCAGGTCGCCCAGCACGTCGCGCGCCGTGGTGTACGGGCAGGTGTCCACCTGCTCGGCGCAGCGGCCCTCCAGCACCGCGCGGTACTTGTCGGTCAGCGCCTCCAGGTTCGCCGTCGACCAGCCGTAGTAGTCGCGCACCACGTCGCCGGACGCGGCCCGGAACAGCTCGGTGGCCGGGCTCGCGTGTGCGGCGGCGCCCAGCAGCGCGCCTAGGGCAGTGCCCAGCACGGCGGCGCGGACCGGCGGTCGGAATGAATTGAGGGGCACGCCCCAGGGTACGGCCGCCGGGAGACGGCCGTCAGATCGGCGCCACAATCCGCCGGGGATACCCCCGGTCGGGCGGCCTTACAGCCGGGCCTGCGCCGTGACGGACGTGAGATTCACGCTCTCGCCGTTGAGCGCGGTGCCCGTCACGACCTGGAAGCCGAAGTACCCGCGGCCGGTCCTCGCGGCCGCGTCCAGCGCCGCGCCGCTGAGCGTGAACGGCACCTTCGTGCCGGCCTGCACGGTCACGGTGCCGATGGCCTGGGCACTCTCGCCTGCCGGATCGCAGGCGTACATGGTCGGGGACGTAAACGGCACCGTCGAGCACGTCGCGTCCAGCCCGTCGAGGGTGGAGCGCACGTACAGCTTCACGGTCCCCAGGTCCCCGCCGGACGCGTTGTACAGCGCGTTGCCGCGGATCGTCAGGCCGCGCAGCGCCGCCGGGAGGGTCACGCCCTCCAGCTGGTCCTGATTGACATACACCACCTTCCCCTGCGTGATGAAGGTATTCGCCAGGGGCACGGTCGTGTCGCGCAGCGCGACGACGGGCGTGGGAATCACGCCACAGCCGGCCAGCAGCAGGGCGGCAAGGGGCAGCAGGGGACGGGCGGGACGGTCGGGCATGGGGTGATCCTCCGGAGTCGGCTTGAAACGGCGGGGCAGGGTCCTGACCGCCAGAATAGTGAGCGTTCCTGACAGCCGGGTGACACGCTCTGCTAGCCTGCCCGCGTGAAACGCCGTCCCACCGTCACCCTCCAGGCCGCCGCCGTGCGCCGCATCACGGGCCGGTATCCCTTCGGCCACCGCGCCGATATCGCCGCGAGCGACGCCGGCATCCAGCCCGGCGAGGTCGTGGACGTGCGCGGCCCGACCGGCCCGGTGATCGCGCGCGGGTACTTCAACACCGACGGCGGCACACCCCTGCGCCTGCTGACGTGGACCGGCGAGGACATCGACGCGGCGTTCTACCGGCGCCGCGTGCGGGCGGCCCTGGAGCGCCGCGCCGGCCGCATCCAGGCCACCGACGCCATGCGGGTGCTGCATGCCGAGGCGGACGGCCTGCCGGGCGTGGTCGCGGACCGCTTCGGGGGCGTGCTGGGCGTGCAGCTGCGCAACGCCGGCGTGGAGCGTCACCGCGACCTGATCGTGCAGGCGCTCAAGGCCGAGACGGGCGCAGACGCCGCTTACGAGCGCAGCGACACCGGCGAGCGCCGCAAGGAGGGCCTGGACCTCCACACTGGCACCCTGTGGGGCGACGTGCCCGAGCGCGTGAGGTTCCACGAGGACGATCTGGAACTGCATTTCGCGCCCATGGACGCCCAGAAGACCGGGTTCTTTCTGGATCAGCGCGACAACCGCCGGCTGCTGCGCTCCTTCGTGCAGCCTGGCCAGGGCTTCCTCGACGTGTACTCGTACACCGGGGGCTTCAGCCTGCACGCCGCGCGGGCCGGCGCCAGGAGCGTGGCGGTGGACAAGGACCAGGTCGCGCTGGCCGCGCTGGAGCAGGCTGCCCGGCACAACGGCGTGAACGTGGGGGTGCGCTGGGGCGACGCGCTGGAGGTGCTGCGCACGCTGTCGCGCGACAAACGCAGCTTCGGCGTCGCGGTGCTCGACCCGCCCACCCTGGCCAAACGCCGCGACGACGTGCCCGGCGCCAAGCGCATCTTCACCGACGGTGCCGCACTGACCCTGGGCATGCTGGAGCCCGGCGGGGTGCTGCTGATCAGCACCTGCGCCCACTACATCCGCGTGGATGACCTGCTTGACGCCGCGCGCGTGGCCGCCGCCACCGCCGGCTGCGACGCCGAGGTGCTGGACGTCACGTACCAGCCTGCGGACCACCCGCACCTTCTGAGCGTGCCGGAGAGCCTGTACCTCAAGAGCATCCTGCTGCGTAAGCAGGCCTGACCTGCCGCGCGGATCGCTTATGCTACGCACTACATGAGCGCCGTGATCCACCTGCAAGCGCTGGGGCTGACCGAGTACGAGGCCCGCGCGTACACCGCCCTGCTGGCCCTGGGCCGGGCGGTGCCCGCCCGCGTGGCCAGACAGGCGGGCATCCCGCGCCCCAAGATCTACGAGACGCTCGAACGCCTCGAGGGCCGCGGGCTGGCCGCCAAGGTCGGGCAGAACCCGCTGGAATACGCGCCGCTCAGCGCCCGCGAGTACCTGTCGCGTGCGCGCCGCTCCTTCGACGATCGCCTGGGTGCCCTGGAGCGCGACCTGACCCGCCTCGCCCCGGACCCGGCGCCCGAGGCCGTGTACCACCTGTACGGCGAGGCCGCGATCCGCAGCCTGTGCGAGGACCTGACCCTGAATGCCCGCCGCAGCCTGCACGTGGCTGGCGACGCGGGCATGGCCAGCCGACTGGAACGCCTCACGCCGCGCGGTGTGCACCTGCTGGTCAGTTCGCTGGACGGCCTGCCCAGCGTGGCCGCGCAGGGCCAGCGGGCCTTTCTGCTCGCCCGTGACGGCGAGGCCGCCGTGATCGCGCACTTCATTGACGAGGGCGGCAGCGGCGAGGCACACGGCGTGCACACGCACAACCCGGTGATCATCCACCTGATCGAGGGGTATGTGGAACTCGCGGCCCGCAGCGTGGGCGTGCCCGGCTGACGCAGCCTGCCGGCACTGTTGACAAGCCTGGGAACCGCTGTTAACCTAGCTGAGCCCTGAAGAGGGCGAAGCGCAGAAGTGGGGCTGTGGCGCAGCTGGGAGCGCGTCTGAATGGCATTCAGAAGGTCAGCGGTTCGATCCCGCTCAGCTCCACCAAGAAAGAGTCCGGAGGCCTAGGCTTCCGGACTCTGGCTTTGTTTTCGCCTGTGGCGTCATCTGGCCTGCGACGGGTCGGGGAGGCGTGCGGACGCCACCTCGCTTAGTGTGGCCTTCCAACCCTGGGCCGAAGCGTTGCCGCCCGTGAAGTAAAAGCTGTTCCCAATCGCGCCCGCCACGCCTGAGACGCGGGCCACAGGCAGGGGCGTCAGCGGGGTCCACGTGTTCGAGACGGGGTCGTATGCCGTCACGTCTGCCATTGGGACGTTGTGGGCGGTTTCACCTCCGGCCACGATGATCCTCCCACCCAGGACGAACGTCGAATTCGAGATGTGGCTCCGGGCGCGTGGCAGCGGGGCGAGCGGGGTCCAGGTGTTCGTCGGTGGGTCATAGGCCTCGACCCAGGGCTGAGTGGTCAACGTGCTGTCGTGCCCGGTCTGGCCGCCGATGGCATAGATTTTGCCGTTCAGTACGGCAGAACCCAGGTGATTCCGGGCATGGAGGAGCGGCGCCGCCACGGTCCAGGTCGTCTGCCGCGCGCCCAGGTCTAGGACATAGTGGACGCTGAGGTCCTGGTTCCGGGCCCGGTTGGTGCCGCCGAAGTAATGCAACTTGCCATCCAGGTACTGCAACTGTCCGGCGGCCAGCGGCACGGGCAGGGCGGGCAGGGGGCTGTACTGCTGCGAGCCGGTGTCGAACGCCCAGACCTGGGTCGTCCCGAAGACCTGGCCAGACCACGTGCCATTCGGGCCGGGAAGCCCGGAGTAGCCGCCTGCAAAGTAGATGATGGAGCCGTTTGAGGTGATGCCCGCGTGAGTGAGCCCGGTCCCGGGCATGACTGTGCGGGCCGTCCATGTATTGGTGAGGGGATCGAAGGCCTGCACCCTGTTGGTCGGCGTGCAGCACGCCCTCAGGCTGTCGAAGCCGCCGAACACGTACAGCCTGCCGCCCGAGACGACACCCTGCCCTTCGGACACGCCGACAGCGTTCGGCTGGCTGGCGATGGGGGTGTAGACGACGGTGGTTGCAGCGGTCGGCGGTGGGCTCACGACCGGCGCGCAGTCGAGCGTCGCCGATCCCCAGTCCGCGTGGTCGTACGCGATGCCGTCGCCCGCATCGGTCACGACCAGTTTCACTTCCTTCACGCCCTTCAGCGGGGCGCTGAGGGTGAAGGCGCCCTGGCCGCCGGTGCGCGTGCCGCTGTCGGCGAGCTTCCGGCCGTCGCCATACACCTGGAAGACGACGCTGCCCTTCCCGGCGGTCTCATCGTCCACGCCGACCTGCGCGGTGATGGTCGAGCACGTGCCGGGCAGGGTGTAGATGATCTCGCTGGGTGCGTGCACGCCCAGGCCGCTGCTGAAGGTCTGGCCGGCCACGGTGAGTGTGCGCCCGTCGCTGGCCTGCTCGCTGCCGTTGCTGGCGTTGCGTTCCAGCGGTCCCCACCCATTCGTCGCGCTGCTGTAGTCCAGTGCCGACACTTGATTCAATTTCGCCGGGATGGCCGCAGGCGAGGTGTTGCGGTCACTCCACGGGTGCGTCGCGCCGTGCCCATACGGATCGGTGTGGGCGGGCTGCGGACTCGAGGTGCCCGGCGTCGTACACGCGGCCAGGGTGACGGTCAGCACGGCAGCCAGGCGCGTCACGCGCGGGGCCGGTCGGTCGGGAGAGAAGATGGACATGGGTCCTCCGTTCAGGCGCAGCCGTCAACGCTTCGTTGTACGTGCGGCCCGGGTCTTGTGCGATTCGCTTTCGGGCGGTACTCTGATGCGGCCCGGTCAACGGGCACCCGCACACCCTCTGCGGCGATGTAGCTCAGCTGGTTAGAGCGAACGACTCATAATCGTTAGGTCCGCGGTTCAAGTCCGCGCATCGCCACCACCGACCCGCCTCACGGCGGGTGTTGTCGTGCCCTGTCACACCGGGCGCCCGGCCATCATGAAGCTGGCGGTCATGCCGCCGTCCACGGGCAGGATCGCGCCGGTCACGAAACTGGCGGCGTCGCTGCCCAGGAAGTACACGACCTCGGCCACCTCGCGCGGCGTGCCGATGCGGCGCAGGGCGTGCAGGTCCTCGTAGTCGCGGCGGGTCTGGGCCGGATCGTCACTGCTCTCGATGCCGCGCAGCAGCCCTTCCGTGCTGATCGCGCCGGGCGCCACGGCGTTTACCCGCACGCCGCGCGGCGCGAGGTCCAGGCACATGGCGCGCGTGAGGTTCACCAGACCGCCCTTGCTGGCGTTGTATGCGGCGTTGTCCTGCTCGGCGAACAGGCCCTGGACGCTGGCGACATTCACGACCGCGGCGCCGCGCGGCATCTGCCCGATCAGCTCGCGCACCAGCAGCAGTGGAGCGGTCAGATTCACGTTCAGGGTGCGCGCCCAGCCCCGCTCGCTGACGTCGAGCACGCTGCCGTGCGCGCCCTGGTAGGCGGCGTTGTTCACCAGCACCTGTACACCGCCGTGCTCGTGCGCTGCCTGCGCGATGCGGGCGCGGCCGCGCGGCGTGGTGATGTCCGCCTTCACGCGCGTGTGCCCCTTGAGCGTGGGCGGCAGGTCGAGGTCGACCGATACGATGCGGGCGCCGCGTTCGGCGTACAGCTCGGCGATGGCGCGGCCGATGCCCCGAGCCGCACCGGTGACGATCACCGCCAGTCCGGGCGTCCCGTCCGGCGTCGTGGGGGCGGGTGGAGGAGTTGTGGAGACCATGCCGTCAGTGTCCGGCACCATGTAGAGCGCTGCATGGAGTCTCAACAGTTCCTGAATTCTTGGACTCCTGTCCAGCTTCATCAAATCAGAGCAGGCGGAGCCAGGAGTGGTCTCCGCCTGCGGTCTGTATGGAACTAGTTACTTCTTCGCAGCCTCGATCAGAGCGGGCACGATCTGGTTCACGTCACCGACGATGCCGTAGTCCGCGACCTTGAAGATCGGCGCCTCGGCGTCCTTGTTGATGGCAACGATATTGCGGCTCTTGCCCATGCCGCTCAGGTGCTGCACGGCGCCGCTCACGCCCAGCGCGATGTACGCCTGGGGCTGCACGGTCTTGCCGGTCTGCCCGACCTGCTCGGCGTAAGGTCGCCAGCCGGCGTCCACCACGGCACGCGTGGCACCCACGCCCGCCCCGATCGCGTCGGCGAGACCCTCGACGTAGGTGGCGAAGTTCTCCGGGCTGCCCACGCCGCGCCCGCCGGTCACGATCACGTCCGCTTCCGCCAGGGCCACGCGGCTGGACTTCTCGACGCTCCGGCCCGTGACCTCGACGCGCGGGGCAGGCAGGTCGAGGTCCACGTCGTACTCCTCGCCGGGCTGCGCGGCGGGCGCGGCCGGGGCGAACGCGCCGGGCTTGACCGTCACCACGATCATGGGGCCGCTGGCCTCGACCGATTCGGTCACGCGGGCCAGGAAGGTGTAGCGCTGCGCCCGCAGGGCGTCCCCCTGCGCGCTAAGGCCGATGACGTCCTCGAGGTACGGCGCGTCGAGCTTCACGGCCACGCGCGGCGCGTACTCGCGGCCCGAGCGGCTCCCACCGATCAGGACCGTGTGCGCCTCACCCTCGCGGGCGATCTGGGTGGCGGCGGCGGCCCAGACCTCCGCGTTGTAGATGGCGAGGGCCGGCAGGTCGGCCACCAGCACCTGGTCCGCGACAGCGGCGGCTTCCTTCGCCACGCCCGTCACGCCCTGCCCGAGGACGAGCAGCGTGACCGGCCCCTCGCGGCCCGAACCGCGCGCAGCGGTGACCATCTCCAGCGTGGACTTGGCGAGCTTGCCGCCCGCGTGTTCGGCAACGATCAGGATCATGCGATCACCTTCGCTTCATTGCGCAGCAGCTCCAGCAGATGCTGGGCGGCCGCCTGAGGGTCTTTGCCGTCGATCATGGTGTTGCGCCTGGCGCGCGTCTGGATCTCCGCGCCGACCACCTTCACGGTCGGCGTCACGCCGTAGGTGGCGGGATCGTCCTTGCGGAGTTCCTTCTTCTTGGCCTTCATGATGTTCGGCAGGGTGGGATAGCGTGGGTCGTTCAGGCCCTGCTGCGTGGTCACCACGGCCGGCAGGGTCGCGCGGAAGCTCTCGTTGCCGTCGTCCACGTCGTGCCGGCCGGTCAGGGTGTCGCCCTCGACCTTCAACTCGTTCGTCCACGTGAGCTGCGGCCACCCGAGGCGTTCGGCACTCGCCGCGCCCAGCGCCTGCGAGTCCCAGTCGGCCTCCTGCCCGCCGACCAGCACCAGCGACGCGCCCTCGGCCTGGGCGACCTGCGCGACGATGCGGCTCAGGGCCACCGCGTCGTACTTCTCGTCCGTCTCGACGTGGATGGCGCGGTCGACGCCCATTGCCAGCGCCGTCCGCAGGGCGTCCTCGTTGCGTTTGGGGCCGACCGCCAGCGCGACGATCTCCTCGACGTCGGCGCCGGCCTCACGCAGCCGCAGCGCCTCCTCGACGCCGTACTCGTCCATGCCGTCGATCACGACGGTGGTGCCGTCGAGGTCGACGGCCTGTCCTTGAATCTTGATGCGGGCTTCCGCATCGGGAACTTGGCGTACCAGGGTCAGGATCTTCATGGGGCCTCCGGGGCAGGGCAGGGGCCGGAGCGGACGCTCGGCCGACCTGCCCAGCATGACAAATTGAACCGAGTTCAAGTTTAGCAGGAGTTGCGCTCCTGCCGTCCACCGATCCTGGCCCCCGCGCTCCGGCCCAAGACAACCTAAAAAAGGCCACAATCCTTCAATCAGAATTCTCATCTGACCGCTGGCGGTCACGGTGCATAGTCCGGATATGAAGCCTATTCACCTCCTCGCGGTCACCGCCCTCGCCACAGGTGCCAGCGCCGGCGCCCAGTCCTTCGAACTCGGCCTCACCGGCGGCTACGCCAACGGCCTGAGCGGCGAGGCGTTTATCCACTCGCCCAACCTCATCGGCCCGGTCGGCGTGAAGTTCGGCGTGTCCTACGCCCGCGCCGCCGACGCGATCAAAGACAGCAGCGACCTGGGGGCCGGCACCTTCGCCAGCTACAAGGCGAGCGGAGCCACAGAGTCCGGCACGCACACGATCGTCGGCCTGGACGCCACGTACGGCCTGGGTGAACTCGCGCCCGGAATCGACACCACGCTCTACGCCGGGGCGCGTTATGGGATGTTCCGCTCCACCGAGGACTACGGCTCCAACATCAATGCGACGTACTCCACCAATGCGTTCGGCGTTGGCGGCGGTGTGATGGTCGGGTATGCCCTGACCGGCAATCTCAGCCTCGTGGCGGATCTCGGCGCCGACTACTTCTTCAACTCCACGATCAACCAGGTAAACAACACGGCCTCTGGTCAGACCACCGCCAGCTACGCGACCAACGATCCGAACTACGGCGACATCAGCAACCGCTTCGTCCGCCCCGGCATTGATTTCAAGGCGCGCATCGGCATCAAGTACGTGTTCTGATCCTAACCCCGCCTGGAACGGTGAACTGGCTGCAGCTGGTTCACCGTTCTTGCGTAGGAGCCCGGCCCGCCAGGTGGGCTCGGAGCTGCTCGAAGCCGGCGATGGTGCGTGGAAAGCCCACGTAGGGAATGCACATCAGTAGGGCGCCGCGCACCTCCGCCTCGGTCGCGCCGGCGTTCAGGGCGCCGCGCAGGTGGGTGCGGAGTTCGGGCGGGCTGCCCAGGGACACCAGCAGCGCGCACGCGATCAGTTCCTTGGTCTTGAGGTCGAGGCCCGGGTGATCGTAGATGGTGTCATACGCGAAGTCGCGGACATATCCGGACAGGTCGGCGTCGAGCGTGACGAGCCGTTCAAGGATGCGGTCGTGCTGCTCGCCGAAGATCGTCGTGCGGGCGTGGGGCGGCTGGGCGTCGTCAGGCATACGCCAGGGTACGGCGGCCCGCGACACGGAAAGAACTCCGTCAGGCGGCGGTGGGTACGCTGCGCGCAGGGCGGGGAACCCTGGGGCAGAGCAGACAGATCGTAAGGTTGGCCGCGCCATGACAGCCGCCCGGACGATACCCTAGACTCACAGCAGTCTGACCGAGTCCGTCTACGCCCGCTGCGCCGCGTTTGTAATGCTGTTTCGTCCGTGCTCCGTCCGACCAGCCCCGCGCTCACCACCGCGCTCCCTCCCTGGGGGTTCCCCATGAACAGATACGACGACCGCGCCCGACTGGTATTCCATTACGCCCGTGAGGAGGGCAACCGCCTGGGCCACGCCATGGTCGGCCCCGAGCACCTGCTGCTGGGCCTGATGCGTGAGGGCGGCACGGCCGCGACCATCCTGACCGAGTTCGGTGCGTCCCTGGACGGCCTGCGCCGCCGGGTCGAGGAGATCATCGGCCGGGGAGAGGGCAACCGCCTGAACGACGCGCCGAGCATCACACCCCGCGCCCGCCGCGTGATGGAACTCGCCAGCGCCGAGGCCCGCAGCCTGGGCGCGCAGGTGACCTCGACCGAGCACATCCTGCTGGGCATCATCCGCGAGGGCGACGGTGTGGCCTTCCGGATCCTGCAGGAGCTGACCAAGGACGTGGACACCATCCGCTGGCGCATCCTGGCGCAGGGCGACGGCACGAGCAGCAAGCCCGCCAAGCCGGTTGCCACGCCGTTCCTCGACGAGTACGGCCGCGACCTGACGAAGTGGGCGCGCGAGGGCCGTCTCGATCCGGTGATCGGCCGCAGCGAGGAGATCCGCCGTGTCACGCAGATCCTGACGCGCCGGACCAAGAACAACCCGGTGCTGATCGGTGATCCCGGGGTGGGCAAGACCGCCATCGTGGAGGGGCTCGCGCTCGCCATTCACGAGAAGCGCACGCCGCCGAACCTGCACGGCATGCGCCTCGTGAGCCTGGACCTCAGCGGCGTCGTTGCCGGCACCAAGTACCGCGGCGAGTTCGAGGAACGCCTGCGCCAGATCATCGAGGAACTCCGCAACGCCAAGGTCATGGCCTTCATCGACGAGCTGCACACCCTGGTCGGGGCGGGCGGCGCCGAGGGGACGCTGGACGCCGCGAACATCCTCAAGCCGGCCCTGAGCCGTGGGGAAATTCAGGTGATCGGCGCGACCACCACCGGCGAGTACCACCGCTACATCGAGAAGGACGCCGCCCTGGAGCGCCGCTTCCAGCCGGTGATCGTGCTGGAACCCAGCCCCGCCGAGACCATCCAGATCCTGCGTGGCCTGCGGCCCAAGTACGAGGAGCACCACGGCGTGCAGATCCCGGACAGCGCCATTGAACTCGCCGTCCGCATTGGGGAGCGCAGCCTGCCGGGCCGCAACTTCCCGGACAAGGCCATCGACCTCATCGACGAGGCCGCCAGCCGCGTGCGTCTGAACATGAGTGTCGGCTTGCCCGTGCAGGAGACCGAGGACGGCGAACCCGTCGTGACGCGCGAGGACATGGAGGCCGTGATCAACTCCATGGGCGGTATCTACAGCGAGGAGTCCGCCACGCAGCTGTCCGACCTGGAGCAGAACCTTCAGGATCAGGTGTACGGTCAGCCGGACGCCATCAAGGCCCTGAGTTCCGCGCTGCGCCGCGCCCGCGTGGGTCTGGGCGGGCGCACCCGTGTCGCCGCCAGCTTCCTCTTCGTCGGCCCCAGCGGCGTGGGCAAGACGCACCTCGCCAAGGCGCTCGCGCGCAGCCTGTTCGGCAGCGAACGCGCGCTGATCCGCGTGGACATGAGCGAATTCCAGGAAAGCCACTCGGTCAGCAAGCTGATCGGTTCGCCTCCCGGCTACGTGGGCTTCGAGCAGGGCGGCCGCCTCACCGAGGCCGTGCGCCGCCAGCCCTTCAGCGTGATCCTGCTCGACGAGATCGAGAAGGCCCACCCGGACGTGTACAACACCTTCCTCCAGGTGCTCGACGACGGACGGCTCACCGACGGCCTGGGCCGCACCGTGGACTTCCGCCGCACCATCATCATCATGACCAGCAACACCGGCTTCAACGTGAACCCCACCGTGGGCTTCAGCCCGGTCACGCCGGACAACAACCAGCCGCTGCGGCACATCTTCACCCCGGAATTCCTCGACCGTCTGGACGAGGTGATCCGCTTCAAGAGCCTCGGCGAGGAGGAACTCGTCCGCGTGGCCCAGCAGCTCATGGGCGAGATGCGCGAGGAACTCGCCAGCCGCGAGCTCACGGTGACCTTCGACCCCGCCATCGCGTCGTGGCTGGTCGGCAAGCTCAAGGCCCGCAGCCCCAAGCACGCGGTCGGCAGCTCGCGGCAGCTCCGCACCCTGGTGCGCGAGGAGATCGAGGACCCGCTGGCGATGGAACTCATCGGCAACGATGGCGAGGAAGTCCGCGTCGTGCTGGGCGACGAGGGCATCCAGTTCGAGCGCAGCATGCCCGCCCCGCCGCAGATCCTGGCGTAAGGCGGAGAGGGCAGAGGGGCGGGGAGTGATCCCCGCTCTTCTATTTTCCCGCCAGTGTCCGCAGATTCTGCTCGATCCACGTGACCACGGCTGGAATCTGCGCCTCCATGTCCTCGGCTTCCAGGGTGTCGCTGCCGTCGTTCAGGTAGGCATAGGCGAAGGTGCGGCCGCCCGGCATCTCCACCAGTCCGGTGAGGGTCAGGAGCCGCCAGCCGCTCCCGGCCTTCGCACCCCAGTACGTGGCGTTCAGTGGGGATGTCCTTGGATGGCAGCAGCCCTGGGAGAGCAGATCGCGAAAGAGGCGCCGGGTGCCAGGCTGGAGGTTGTTCCCGCCGTATACCCGAGCCACCAGATCGGCATATGCCTTCGCCGTGCTGGTGTGCTGGAAGGCCAGATCGATGAACGGGTCGTACAGCGGCCCCCGGAAGTACGAGTCGATGGCGGCCTCCACCTCCGGCCCGGTGAAGCGGGCGGCGTTTGCGTTCAGGCGCGTGGCGACGGCCACCCGCTCCGCGAACGGCAGCGCGAAATATGAGTGTGCTCCCGACAGGAGGTCGTCGCCCAGCACCGCCGATTGCAGGAAGCCCTGTGCCGCCCACGCCGCCTTGCTGGTCAGCAGGACGGAGGTGCACGGACTTCGCCAGCGCAGGCTGAGGGCTACGCGCTGCGTCCCCACGGCCTGCTGGAGGATGTCCCCGGCGGTGTTGTCGCTCCGCACGATGGCCCGTTTCGCCAGATCGACCAGCGTGTGCGTGCCCGGCGGGTAGGCCTCGATACTGCGGTTCGCGGCGGTGGTGGTGAACGGCGTGTTCAGCGACAGGCGGCCGGCGTCCACGTCGCGCAGGGCCAACTCGACCACCACCGGCTTGTACGTGCTGGCGACCGGCTGCAGTTCGTTCAGCGCGCCCAGGCCGACGCTGCGGATCACCCGCTGGGTGGTGGGAGCGTACTCGGCCGCGTAGAAGGCCACGCGGCCGGACACGGTTCCCGGCAGGGGAGAAGCGGTCAGGGTCGGTCTAGTTGGCTCGCCACAGACCGCCGGAGCGGTGTTCCACACCGGCCTTGCCGTCGGACCGGCGGGCTTGGTATTGGACACGGGTGGGAGGCCGGCCGCCGCGCCTACGCCGCCCGCGACCAGCACGGCAAGCGCACGTCTGAAGGGGCCGGCCATGCGCGGAGTGTAGCGGGCGGCTGGACTTTGTGCCTGCCGCAACCCGGCCCGGGTCCATTGCCGGGTAGCATGGCCGCATGACGAAAAGCATCGCCGCATTCCAGGACGAGCACGGCCGCATCACGGGCTGGCCCAGCGACCGCCGCCGGGCCCACCAGCTCGCCATCCTGGATTACCTGACGGGGCTGTTCGATCCCGGCGTGTCGTACGACCAGGGCCAGGTCGATCAGGTGCTCGCAGACCACAGCACCCTGGCCGACCCGACCCTGCTGCTGCGCGAACTCGTGGAGGGCGACTACCTCGCCACGGCCGACGGCATGTACTGGCGTGCCGATGGTCGCCCGGGACCGGGGGCCCGTGGCTAAGGTCGCCGCGAAATACATCTGCACCAGCTGCGGCTATCAGGCGTCCAAACCGCTGGGCCGCTGCCCGAACTGCCAGGCGTGGAATTCCTTCGAGGAGGAGGCCCCCTCTGCGGTTGCCCCGAAAGCGCGTGTTGGAGCCTACGGCGGCGTAACCGGAGGGAAACTCACCCCGCTCTCGGACGTGGGTCGGCGTGAGGAGCCCCGCACCCCCAGCGGCATTCCGGAACTCGACCGGGTGCTCGGCGGGGGTCTGGTTGCGGGCGGCGTTACCCTGATCGGCGGCGAACCCGGCATCGGCAAGAGCACGCTGCTGCTCCAAGTTGCGGACCGTGTGGCGCAGTCCGGTGGCACCGTGCTGTACGTCGCGGGTGAGGAATCGCTGGAACAGATCCGGTTGCGCGCCGACCGCCTGGGTGTGACCGGGCAGATCCAGCTCACACGCGACACCCGCGCTGAGCACGTCGCCGGCCTGATGCAGGAACACCGGCCCGCGCTGTGCATCGTGGACTCCATCCAGACCGTCACCGTCGAGGGCGAGGGCGCACCGGGCGGCGTGGCCCAGGTGCGCGACGGCACGTCCATGCTCACCCGCGCCGCGAAGGAAACCGGCACCGCCACCGTCCTCGTTGGGCACGTCACCAAGGACGGCACGGTCGCCGGCCCCAAGGTCATGGAACACATCGTGGACACCACCGTGTTCCTCGAAACTGTCGGCGCGTTCCGGCTGCTGAGAAGCGTCAAGAACCGTTTCGGTCAGGCCGGCGAACTCGGCGTGTTCGAGATGCGCGGCGAGGGCCTGATCGCCGTCGAGAACCCCAGTGCCGCCTTCCTCGCGGAGCGGCCCCTGGGCGTGCCCGGCAGCGTCGTCGCCGCCACCGTGGACGGCCAGCGCCCCATGCTGCTGGAAGTGCAGGCGCTCGCCAGCAAGACCCCCTACCCGAACGCCCGGCGCGTCGTCGTCGGCCTCGACCCCCGGCGCGTGGATGTCGTGCTGGCGGTACTCGAACGTCGGCTCGACCTCACGCTCGGCGGGCTGGACGTGTACGTGAACCTTGCTGGCGGGTTGAAGGTGCCGGACCCTGGCCTCGACCTCGCGGTCGCGCTGGCCGTGTACTCCGCTGTCGTCGGGCGGGCGCTGCCGGAAAATGTCGCGGTGTTCGGGGAGGTCGGGTTGGCGGGTGAAGTGCGCTCCACGCAGGCCACCGTCCGGCGGGCAGAGGAGGCGGGGCGGGCGGGATACACGCGGTTGGTCGTTCCGCCCGGCGTGGAGGGACACCCGGGTGTGAAGAGTGTGGAGGAAGCGGTGAGGATGGTCTGGAGGTCGGCCGGATCGTAAAAGGCGGCCAGCCCCCTACCCCGACAGGGCAGGGGAGTAGGCGCTGCGCTGGGCAGGTGGTCGCCATGTCGTTCGGACTGTCCTGACATGGGGTTTTGTCAGCGTTAGGCCACGTCCTTGCCTCGTGCGTTCACGCCGTCAGCGCCCACGAGCGAGTGAGCCTGCGTCGTCTGAGCAACGGGAGCGAGGGGCCGCCCCGAGCGGATGGGGCCACGTGCGATGGCGTTCGGTCAGGGGCAGGGTGAGATACTTCGGCCCTAAACCCTCTCCCTTGCGGTGAGGCAGGGCGACGTCTCCCGGACCGGCTCACTCTGTGAGACCGACTCTCTGGATCAGGCAAGGGTCGCCCATGACTGCCTGTCACAGGCCCAGCAACGCGCCCAGCACCGCCGCGCCAATCACCACGATCACGGAGTTGACCTTGGTGCGCCACAGGATCACGAAGGCCACGGCAGCGATACCCGCACCGACCCACGAGTGGATGCTGGACTGGCCCAGCACGAGCACGCCCGCGAGGAGTACGCCGGCCCCGAAGGGCAGCAGCGCATCGCGGAAGGCGACGAGCCACGGGTGGGTGCTGAAGCGCCGCCACGCGAGGGCCGCCAGGGCGCTTAGCAGGGCCGTCGGGCCGTAGAAGCCCAGGGTGGAGGCGAGAGCGCCAGGCCAGCCGGCGGTGGCGTAGCCGTAGTACGTGACGGCCAGCATGTTCGGGCCGGGCATCAGCTGCCCGAGCGCGAAGCCGTTGGCAAGCGTGCCGGGTGTGATCCAGTGGTGCTCGCCCACCAGAACGCGTTCCAGTTCGGCGATGTTGGTGCCGCCGAAGGAGATCAGGCCCAGTCGGACGAATTCCAGCACCAGAGCCCACAGGGTGCTCTCAGACATGGTCTTCCTCGGGCGGGGGAACGCGCTGGGGGCGGTTGAGATACAGGCCTAGGCCGACCAGCGCGGCGAAGACCGGCAGCAGGTTCAGGCGCAGCACACCCAGGCCGAGGAACGTCAGGGCAGCAAGGATCAGGCCACCCTTGACTCCCAGACCGACCCGCACGACCGGAATGGCGGCGCTGAGCATGACGGCCAGGGCCGCGCACGCCGCGCCGCGCAGGCCGCTCTGCACGGCCGGGGGCAGGCCGCTGCCCGCACCGAGCGTCACGGCGGACGCGGCGAGCATGGCGATCAGGCCGGGGATCAGGATGCCCACGACGGACGTGGCCGCGCCGGCGGGGCCGCACAGCCGCGCGCCGATCATGGCCGCGAGGTTCACGGCGTTCGGACCCGGGGTGAGCTGCGCGAGGGTGTAGGTCTCGGCGAACTGCGCGTCCGTCATCCACCCGCGGGCGGTCACGGCGCGGCGGGCGTGGGCGGGCAGGCCGCCGCCGATGCCGGACAGGGCGACGCCCACGAACAGCCGCAGCAGGGTCGCTGGCGTGGGCGGCGCCGGGGGGCGGGCCGTCTCCTCCGGGCGGGAGGACGCGGTGCTGGTCATGCCCTGAGCGTAGACCTGCTGGCCACAGGCGGGCGTGACTGGGGCGGGAACAGCCGGGCACGCAATGAACGAAAACCCGTCCCCGGAGAGGGAGCGGGCCATTCGCCGGCACGGCTCAGTTCAGGACGCCGGTGCCGAATTCGAAGCGGTGGCCGTCGTAATCGACGTTTAGGGTGCTGGAGTCCGGGACGTGGCCCTGCAGGATCTCGCGCGCCAGCGGCGTCTCGATCTCGCGGGAGATGGCGCGCTTGAGGGGCCGGGCACCGAAGGCGGGATCGTAGCCGATCTCGGCCAGGCGGGCCTTGGCCGCGTCGCTGAGGTGCAGCGTCACGCGGCGCTCGGCCAGGCGCTTGCGCAGGCTGCCCAGCTGGATCTCCACGATGCGCGTCAGGTCGGCGGCGGTCAGCGCGTCGAACACGATGATGTCGTCCACACGGTTCAGGAATTCCGGGCGAAAGTGACCCTGGAGTTCGCCCAGCACGGCGTCGCGAATCTCGTCCGGATCGTCGCCGCGGTGCTGCATCTCCAGGATCAGCGGCGAGCCGATGTTGCTGGTCAGGATGATCAGTGTGTTGCGGAAGTCCACGGTGCGGCCCTGTCCGTCCGTCAGGCGGCCGTCGTCCAGCACCTGCAATAGCACGTTGAACACGTCCGGGTGGGCCTTCTCGATCTCGTCAAGCAGCAGCACGGAATACGGGCGGCGGCGCACGGCCTCGGTCAGCTGGCCGCCTTCCTCGTAGCCCACGTACCCGGGAGGAGCCCCGATCAGGCGGGCCACGGTGTGCTTCTCCATGTACTCGCTCATGTCCAGCCGGACCATGGCGTCCTGCGAGTCGAACAGGAACTCCGCGAGCGCCTTGGCCAGCTCGGTCTTGCCGACTCCGGTCGGCCCCAGGAACATGAAGGAGCCCAGCGGCCGGTTCGGGTCGTTCAGCCCGGCACGCGCACGGCGGATGGCGTCGGACACGCTCACGATGGCGCGGTCCTGCCCGATCACGCGGCCATGCAGGCCCTCTTCCAGGCGCAGCAGCTTCTCGCGTTCGCCTTCCATCAGCTTGCTGACGGGAATGCCGGTCCAGCGGCTCACCACCGCGGCCACGTCCTCCTCGGTTACCTGGGTGTGGGCGAACTCCGCGCCCTTGAGCTTGGCGGTCAGGTCACTGACCTCCTTCTCCAGCGCCGGCAGCTTGCCGTATTCCAGCTCGGCGGCGCGTTGCAGATCGTAGTCGCGTTTGGCCTTCTCGATATCGGTGCGCATCTGATCGAGTGCGTCACGCTTGGCCTTCAGCGCGTGCACCTCACCCTGCTCGGCCTGCCAGCGCGAGCGCACGTCGCCCAGCTCATCCGAGACCTTCTTCAGGGCGTCCTCGAGGTCGTTCAGTCGCGCCAGCGAGTCCTGATCCTTCTCGCGCTTCAGGGCCTCGCGCTCGATCTCGAGCTGGAGCTTGCGGCGCTGCAGCTGATCCACGCGCTCGGGGCTGGATTCCAGCACCATGCGCAGCCGCGCGGCGGACTCGTCGATCAGGTCGATGGCCTTGTCCGGCAACTGGCGGTCCGTGATGTAGCGGTTCGAGAGCTGCGCGGCGGCCACCAGCGCCGGGTCCGTGATCTCGACGTTGTGGTGCACCTGGTAGCGGTCCTTGATGCCGCGCAGGATGCTGATGGTGTCCTCCACGCTGGGTTCGTCCACAAACACGGGCTGGAAGCGGCGTTCCAGCGCCGAGTCCTTCTCGATCTCGCGGTACTCGTCCAGGGTGGTCGCGCCGATCAGGTGCAGTTCGCCGCGCGCCAGGGCAGGCTTGAGCATGTTCCCGGCGTCCGGGCTGCCCTCGGTCTTGCCGGCGCCCACGATGGTGTGCAGCTCGTCCACGAACAGGATGATCTCGCCGGCCGAGGCGAGCACGTCGTCGATCACGCCCTTGAGGCGTTCCTCGAACTCGCCGCGGTACTTCGCGCCGGCGAGCAGCGAGCCCATCTCCAGCGACACGATGCGCTTGTCCTTCAGGCCCTCCGGCACATCGCCGCTCACGATCCGGCTGGCGAGGCCCTCGGCGATGGCAGTCTTGCCCACGCCGGGTTCGCCGATCAGCACCGGGTTGTTCTTGGTGCGCCTCAGGAGGATCTGCATGGCGCGGCGGATTTCCTCGTCGCGGCCGATCACGGGGTCGAACTTGCCGTCCCGCGCGCGCTGGGTGAGGTCCGTGCCGTATTTGTTCAGCGCGTCGAACTGGCCTTCAGCGGATTTGTTCTTCACGGTCTTTCCTTTGCGCCCGTCCGTCATGGCGCGGTTCAGGTCGCTCTCGCTGGGCAGCCCCTTGCCCCGGTACTCGCCGCGCAGGGCGAGCAGCAGCGTATCGGCGGCCACGAAGGCGTCCCCCAACTGCCCCGCCAGGGTGTCGGCCTTCTGGAAGGCGCGGCTCAGGGCCGGGTCGAGGTACAGCTGATCCGCGCCGCCCTGCACGCGCGGCAGTCGGGCGAGTTCGGCGTCCAGTGCGCTACGGGCAGCGTTCAGGTCGCCCCCGGCCGCGGTGATGGCGCGCGAGGCGGTGTCGTTGTCGAGCAGGGTACGCAGGACGTGGTCGACGGTCAGATTCTGTTGGCCGCTGGCCTGCGCGAGCTGCTGGGCAGCGGCGACAGCCTGGGCGCTGGCTTCAGTGAAGCGTTCAGGATTCAAGGTGGGCCTCCGGGGTGGGGAAGAGGACGGACGTACAACTGCCCCTATTCTGAAACTTGAGTGTGGTCATGTCAAGTTTATTGCGGGTTAAGGCGCGTAGGGCTGGTCACAGACGCTGACGCCAGACGGAGTGATATCCCGTACAGCATTGCTGCTGTCCAGGAGGGCGACGGTGACCGCCGAGTGCTCTCTGACGGCTGCTCTGTTCGCTCACGCGCAGATCACCGTGACGGTCAGCAGGCACATTTCTTTGTAGCCTCAAACCAGCGCGAGACAGCCTCAGCGCCCACCGGGGAAGAACGAGGCTGACACCCGGTCCACATTGAACGGGCGGCTCCTCAGCGGTGCCATAACGAACCCTGTGTTTTCGTGGCCGGGCAGGCGCCCGACCAATGCCGCGCTCCAGGCTAAAATCTTCGAATTACACCGTGCTGGTGGAGGTCTCTGCGCCACACCGGGGCGGTAGCGCGCGCTCCAGTCAGCTCCTCGACGTCCTTATCTTTCTGGTTCGCTCTGACCTGCCAGAAGGAGGCGCTCAGCGGTTCAATTCCTCGCTGCTCAGGGCGCCGCCTACGAACTCGCCCATGCCCTCGGCGGTCACGGCGGCGTCACCGGAAGTGCCTGCCCCCTTCACCGGTCCTTCCCAGTACGCGACTCGTGTGGTCTTGCTGATGAGTTCCTGCTCGTCCCGCAGCGGCGCGAGCGTCAGGGACAGGCCGGGGGCCTGCACCGTCCACTCCAGCACGTAATCCCGGCCGGTCGGGCTGCGCCACACGCGGCCCGGCGTCATGGTCAGGCCCGGCACGGCGCGGGCCACGCCGTCTGCCCCCACGCGCGATCCGACCGTCTGCACGATCTGGCCCGCCGGGGTGCGCACCCGGTACAGCATCAGGTCCGAGCCGTCCGAGAGGTGCAGGCCGAACCAGTCCCACAGGGCCGCGCGGCCCGGCATCTGGTCACCCCACTGGTGGTCGAACCACACCGTGCCCTGCGCCGGCCGCGCCTCGGCGCCCACCTGCACGGTGCCAGTCGCCGCCAGCCGCGTGATGCTCTGGTAGTACAGGCGGCCCACCTCAGCCGTTCCGGAGTACCCCGGCGGATGCACCACCGGCGCCTTCTGCGGCGTCAGGGTCAGGTTCAGCGGGCCGGCCGTCAGGCGGTACGTGTTTCCGGATTGCACCAGCTTCCACGTGCCCTGCTCGATGTCCAGCGGCGGAAAGCCGAAGCGGGCCGACTGCGCGCCGTTCTCCTCGAAGTTCACGGTGTTGCCGCGCAGGTCCGTCACCGCCACGTGCGAGGCGTACAGCGGCAGGCCGCGGTAATTCACCTTGAACGCAGCCCAGTGGAACGCCAGCCCGGGCTCCGGCAACACCCCGGACACGTACCACCACTCGGTGCCGGAGTTGTTCGGCCCCAGCGCGTCGGCGGCGGGCATGCGGTCCGGGTCGAAGGCCAGCGGCGCGGGCATGCACGCGCTCAGGAGGACGCACAGCAGGGCAGGAGCGGGATGCAGGCGCATGCCCCACCGTACTCCCGCCGGGCGTGGCAGACCGTCTGAATGGCGACCGGGCCGCTCCCACGTGGGACGCGGCCCGGCCCGGGGCACGGCCTACTCCTCGCCGAGGTATGCCTTGCGGACGCTCTCGTCCTGCGCGATGTCCGACGCCCTGCCGGACAGGCGGATCTCGCCGGTCTGCATCACGTAGGCGCGGTGCGCGATCTGGAGGGCCATGTTCGCGTTCTGCTCGACCAGCAGCACTGTAGTGCCGTGCTCGCGGTTGAGCTTCTCCACGATGTCGAAGATCGCCTCGACGAACAGCGGCGACAGGCCCATGCTGGGCTCGTCCAGCAGCAGCAGCTTCGGCGCGACCATCAGTGCGCGGGCAATCGCCAGCATTTGCTGCTCGCCGCCGGACATCGTGCCGCCCAGCTGGTGCTCGCGCTCTTTCAGGCGCGGGAAGTACCCGAAGCCCTCCTGCACGCGGCTCTCCACCATCGCCCGGTCGGTCACGGTGTACGCGCCCACATCAAGGTTCTCGCGCACGGTCAGCTGCGGGAAGATCCGGCGGCCCTCCGGTACGTGCGAGATGCCCAGCTGCATGATGTCGTGCGCGGGAATCCCGGCGATGGTCTTGCCCTGATACGTCAGCGTGCCGCTGCGGGGCTTCATCATGCCGCTGATGGTGCGCAGCGTGGTGGTCTTGCCCGCGCCGTTCCCGCCGATCAGGGCCACGATCTCGCCCTCATTCACGGTCATGGAGATGCCCTTCAGGGCATGGATGTGCCCGTAGAAGGTGTTGATGTCGTTCAGGGCCAGCATCGGCGTGGCCGCCATAACGGACTCAGGCATTCGGGCGTTCCTCCTTGCCGTACTCGCCGGCCGCCGCGCCGCGGCCCAGGTACGCCTCCATCACGCGCGGATCGTTGCGGACCTGGTGCGGCAGGCCCTCGCTGATCTTGCTGCCGTAATCCAGCACCGTGATGTACTCCGACAGGGTCATCACCAGGCGCATGTCGTGCTCGATCAGGCACACCGTCACGCCCAGCTCGTCGCGGATGCGGCGGATCAGGGCCTTGAGGTCCTCGGTCTCGCGCGGGTTCATGCCGGCGGCCGGTTCGTCCAGCAGGATCAGTTTCGGCGTGGTCGCCAGCGCGCGGGCGATCTCCAGCTTGCGCTGGTCGCCGTACGGCAGGTTCGTGGCGAGTTCCTGGCGCCACTTGCCCAGGCCCACGAAGTCCAGCATGATCCGCGCCGCGTCGCGCGCTTCCTGCTCGGCCTCGCGGAACTTGCGGGTGCGTAGCACGGCGTCCACGAAGCCGCTGCGTAGCCGGGCGTGCCGGCCCACCATGATGTTCTCCTCGCTGGTCATGGTGGAGAACAGCCGGATGTTCTGGAACGTGCGGGCGATGCCGGCCTCGGTGACCTGGTCCGGGCGCAGGCCCACGAGTTCCCGCCCGGCCAGCCGGACCGCGCCGCTGGTCGGGGTGTAGATGCCGGTGATCATGTTGAAGAAGGTCGTCTTGCCCGCGCCGTTCGGCCCGATCACCGACACGATGGACGCCTGCGGAATCTGCATGGTCACGTCGTTCACGGCCGTCAGGCCGCCGAACTGCTTGGTGACGTGCTGCACGTCGAGAATGGATGCGGCCGTCACTTCGTTCCTCCGCTGCGCTCGCCCTCGGCGGCGGGCGCCAGTCCCGGGCTCAGCACCTCGACCGGCCCGGCGGTCAGTGCGCCGCCGCTGCCGTGCCCGGAGTCGTCTTCCTGGTTCTCGTCGTGGTGCAGCTCCAGGGTGCGCCGCCGGTTGGGCAGCAGCCCCTCGGGGCGCAGCAGCATCATGGCCACCAGGATGATCCCGAAGATCAGCCGCTGGAGCTGCCCCGGGTTCACCTGCTGCGGAATGCCGAGGTTCGCGGTCGCCTCGCCCAGGCCCGGCAGGATGCGAAGGTTCAGCAGGGTCACGACCGCCGCGCCCAGGATCACGCCGGGGAACGAACCCATGCCGCCCAGGATGACCATGCTCAGCACGCCGATGCTCTGGAAGAGGTTGAAGGACTCGGGCGAGATGAAGGTCTGCTTGGCCGCGAAGATCATGCCCATCACGCCGGCGAAGCTGGCGCCGGTGGCAAAGGCGATCAGCTTGGTCTGCACCAGCGGCACGCCCATCGCCTGCGCCGCGACCTCGTCGTCGCGGATGGCGATCCACGCCCGGCCGATGCGGCTGCGGTCGAGCCGCACGTTCACGGTCAGGATCACCGCGATTACGATCAGCACCAGGAAGTACAGGAACAGCAGGTAGAACTGGTCGTCACTGAAGCCCAGCGCGCCCGCGAGCTTGTCGAACCACGGCACCGAGGCGCTCTTGATCGGCGTGATGCCCTGCGACCCGGCGGTGTACAGCGACAGGTTGTTCGCCAGCACGCGGATGACTTCCCCCAGCCCCAGGGTGATGATTGCCAGGTAGTCGCCCTTCAGGCGCAGCACCGGCAGGCCGATCAATACGCCCACGATCGCGGCGGCCATGATGCTCAGCGCCAGGAACAGCCAGAAGAAGCCAGGATTGATGCCGTTGGCCAGCGCGCCGGCCTGCCCGGACATCAGCACGGCGATGGCGCGCACGGCCAGGACCAGGCCCGCGATCAGGCCGAAACTCGCCAGCCGGAAACTCCACGTGGTCGTGGGGGTCGGGGCGGTGCGCGCGGTCAGGCGGTTGATGTACAGCATGCTGGCCGCGGTCACGACCACCAGGAACAGCCCGATGGCCAGCGTCCCGGCGTTCGTCGCGCCCGGGTGCGAGCCGTAGTACTTCAGGACCTCCCCGAAGCGCGGACTGGCGAAGATGCCCCAGGTGTACGCGCCCACCGCGAAGAACGCCACGTACCCCAGGTCGAGCAGGCCCGCCAGGCCCACCACGATGTTCAGGCCCAGCGCCAGCGCCGCGAAGATCATGATCTGGATCGACAGGTCGAGCAGGCTGGTGTCCTCACGGCCGGCCAGCGGCAGCACGATCAGCAGGCTGCCCAGGCCGACCAGCGCCTTGGCCCACGGCGCGGCCCGCCACAGGTGCGCGAACAGCACGTTGGCGAGGAACAGGGACACCATCAGCGCTTCCACGATGGGGTTCTTCAGGAACGTGCCCAGCGGTCCCAGCGTGTCCAGCAGCGGGCCGTTGTGCGACACGAGCAGGATGCCGCTGGTCACCAAGAAGATCAGCACCAGCATGATCGTGCGCTCCGGTGCGGGCGCGGGCGGGGCCGGGCGGGTGGACGGCATGGCCGTCATACCTTCTCCACGTTGCTCTTGCCGAGCAGGCCCGTGGGTTTGAAGATCAGGATCAGTACCAGCACGATGAATGCCCCGATGCGCTGGTAACTCGCGTCGATGGCGCCCAGGTTCGCGCTGCCCAGCACGCTGCCGAGCACGTTCGTCACGCCGATCAGGTTCTGGATCACGCCCAGCGTCAGGCCGCCCAGCACCGCGCCGGGAATGGAGCCGATGCCGCCCAGCACGGCCGCCGTGAAGGCGATGATGCCGGGGTCGAAGCCCGAGTACGCGTTGACGGTGCCGAACTTCATGCCGAACAGCACGCCGCTGATGCCGCCCAGCGCCCCACCGATCGCGAAGGTCGCGGAGATCATGCGGTTGGCGTCGATGCCCATCAGGCCCGAGGTGACACGGTCCTGCGCCACGGCGCGGATCGCCGTGCCCAGCCGGGTGTGGTTCACGAGGTAGTTCAGGACGGCCAGGCTCAGCCCCGCGACGATCAGCAGGATCACGTCTTTCAGCTGCAGGTCGATGCCGACCGTCCGCAGCGCGTTCCCCAGCCCGGCGCAGGAACTCGCCGCCGCGCAGAACTTGGTCGTGAAGGCAGTCGGCAGCGTGTAGGTCAGGTCAAAGCGCCCCTGGAAGCCCTCGATCACGCGCAGGACGTCCTGGAGGATCAGCGACACGCCGATGGCGGTGATCAGCGGCACGAGTTTCGGCGCGTTGCGCAGCGGCCGGTACGCCAGGCGCTCGATCACCACGTTCAGGGCGCCGGACACGATCATGGCGGCCAGCAGCGCGATCAGCAGTTTCACGTAGCCGTCCAGGGCCACGTCCCGCAGTACGCGGAACACCTCGAAGCCCACCACCGCGCCGGTCACGAAGACCTCCGAGTGCGCGAAATTGATGAGCTGCAGCACGCCGTACACCATGGTGTAGCCCAGCGCGATGATGGCGTACACGGCGCCCAGCACCAGGCCGCCGACGATCACGTTCACCAGGAAGGGAAGCAGGGTGGCGAGATCCAATGAAGTCAACTCCTTTCAGGAACAGTCCGGAACGAACAGCGACAGAACCACGGTTCGGGGCGAAATGGCGGCCGGCGTTCACAGCGTGATGAACAACACTTACATATGCCGGCCGGAATTGGTAGGCCCACGCGGCCATCCACCACAGCACGGGGGCCGGGCGCGCTGCCCGGCCCCGTGCGAACCGCCCTGGCCTTACTGCTTGGCGGGCTTGACGTTGATCGAGGAGTCCAGCTTGTACTTGCCGCCGGTGATGTTCATGACGTACATCGTCGCGGCGCGGCGGTCACCCACCGAGTTGAAGCTCACGGCGCCCGACAGCAGGCCCGTGAAGTTGCCCTTGCGGATGGCCGATTCGACCTGCGTGCGGGTGGGGAGCTTGTTGCCGTTGCTGCGGATGGCGTTCAGCACGCCCTGCAGCACGACCTTCGCTGCGTCGTAGCCGAAGGCGCCGAAGCCCTGGGCCGTGTCGTTGAAGGTCTTCTGGTAGCTGGCGGCAAAGGTCTTCGCGGCGGGCAGCGCTTCGATGGGCGCGGCGACGGTCGTGAAGTAGATGTTGGTGGCGCCCGCACCGGCAATGGTGGCCAGC
The DNA here is from genome assembly GCF_014201805.1 of Deinococcus metalli. Classification (NCBI taxonomy): domain Bacteria; kingdom Thermotogati; phylum Deinococcota; class Deinococci; order Deinococcales; family Deinococcaceae; genus Deinococcus; species Deinococcus metalli. The sequence goes on from NZ_JACHFK010000001.1 coordinate 515,552, forward strand.
TCGCTGCTGTCCAGGCCGTCGCCGCCGATCACGGGAGTCGTGACGCCCGCTTCGCGCAGCTGCTTGATGAACACGCCGACCTGGTTGTAGATCCCGCCGAAGTAGATGGCGTCGGGGTTCTGCAGCTTGATCTTGGCGATGATGCTGGAGAAGTCACTCTTCTCCTCGGTGCCCTCGTTCGCGACGACGTTCACGCTCTTGGCCTTGAGGGCCTTCTCGACTTCGGCCGACAGGCCTTCGCCGTACGCGGTCTTGTCGTTCAGGACGTAGACCTTCTTGGCTTTGAGGGTCCCGGAGATGAAGTTCGCACCGGCGCCGCCCTGTGCGTCGTCACGCGCGACGATGCGGTTCATGTTGGGCAGGCCGCGGTCCGTGACCTGGTTGGCGGTGTTCGCGGGGCTGACCATGGCCACGTGGCTGGCCTGCAGCGCGGCGCTGGAGGGAATGGCCACGCCGGAGTTCAGCGTGCCGACCACGGCGAGGATCTGACGGTCCGCGGCGATCTTGCGGGCGGCGGCGGTGCCGGTGGCGGGGTCGGCCTGGTCGTCGTAGGGCACGAGTTGCAGGTCGAAGCCCAGCTTCTTGAACTGGGCCTTGTACTCGTTGACGGCCAGCTGGGTGCCGTTGCGGATCTGGGTGCCCAGGTCGCTCTGGCCGCCGGACAGCGGGCTCAGCGAGGCGATGCGGATGGTGGTCTGGGCGCCGGCCGTACCGAGGGCGAGCGCGGCCAGGACGCTGAGGCTCAGGGCAGTTTTCTTCATGGATCCTCCGGGTATGGGTGCAGCGCCAGCCGTCTGGGTAGCGTGCGGTGTGGTGATGGCGCAATTCTAGACGCGGTCTTGATTTGATGTCAATGCGCCGCTCATGAACGCATTGAAACGATCCGGCGCTCCCATCCTCAAGTTGCCGGATGTATTGCGCCGCAATGGTTTGCTGACGCAATTCTGGCGCTGTGGTCAAGTCCACTGTCGGGCGAGTGGGAACCATTCTGTACAGCTGACGCAAGCGAGACACTCACCGCGCGCCAGCATGCCCTCACCACGGGCCGTTCACACGAGGTCGAGATAGCGCTCCAGTTCCCACGCGTGTACGGTCGCGGAGTACTCCCTCCACTCGGCCATCTTTGCCTCCACGAAGTGATCGAGCACGTGCTCACCGAGCGCGCGGGCGATCACCTCGTCTTTCTGGAGTTCCTCGACTGCCTCGCGCAGGTCCGTGGGCAGCTCCTTGACGCGGTGGTGCCGTTTCTCGCGCACCGTCATGCGGAAGATGTTGCGCTGGATGGCCGGAGCCGGCTCCATGTCCTGCTCGATGCCGTCCAGACCGGCGGCCAGCATCACCGCCAGCGCCAGGTAGGGATTGCAGCTCGGATCGGGCATGCGGACCTCGGCCCGCGTGGAGTTGCCGCGTTTGGCCGGAATGCGGATCAGCGCCGAGCGGTTGCTGGTGCTCCACGCGATGTTCACCGGCGCCTCGAAGCCCGGCACCAGACGCTTGTAGCTGTTCACCAGCGGGTTGGTGATGGCCGTGATGCCCTGCGCGTGGTCCAGCAGCCCGGCGATAAACTGCCGCGCCGTGGTGGACAGCCCGTACTCGCCGGCCGGGTCGGTGAAGGCGTTCGCGCCGTCCCGGAACAGGCTGAGGTGGCAGTGCATGCCGCTGCCGTTCACCGAGGGCATCGGCTTGGGCAGGAAGCTCGCCAGCAGGCCGTATTCCAGCGCCACGCGCTTGACCACGAACTTGAAGGTGGCGATGCGGTCGGCCGTTTCCAGCGCCGGGGCGTAGCGGAAATCGATCTCGTGCTGACCGGGCGCGACCTCGTGGTGTGCGGCCTCGATCTCGAATCCCATCTCGACCAGCTTGTTGGTGATCTCGCGCCGGATGCGCTCACCCTTGTCGATGGGCGCGAGGTCGAAGTATCCGGCCTTGTCGTGCGTGACGGTGCTGCCCAGTCCGCCGGCCGTGCGCTCGAACAGGAAGAACTCGGGCTCGGTGCCGACGAACATCTCGAAGCCCAGGGCGCGTGCGCGCCCGATCTGCTGCTTGAGGACGTAGCGGGGATCGCCGGTAAACGGCGTGCCGTCCGGCAGCGACACGTCGCAGATCAGGCGGGCGACCCGGCCGCGCTCGCCTTCCTCGCGCGAGAACTGCGGGTAGATCAGGAAGGTGCTCAGGTCCGGGCGCAGCAGCATGTCGGATTCCTCGACCCGCGTGAAGCCCTCGACCGCGCTGCCGTCGAAGGTCACGTCGCCGCTCAGCGCCTTGGCGAACTGCGAGCGCGGCACCTCCACGTTCTTGGTGGTGCCCAGGATGTCGGTGAACTGGAGGCGCAGGAACTTGACCTCGCCCTCGTGCAGGGCGCGCAGCACCTCGTCGGACGTGGGGGGAGTGGTGGGCGGGCGGTGGGGACTCACGATGCGGATACCTCCGGGGCAGGACACGGCGCCGTTCGGGACGGCGGACAGAGAGCAGGACTGTGCCGATTATGGGGGAGGCGCCGGACGTCACGGGCCACCACCGACCTGTGGAGCGCCGCGTCCCGACTCCGGGCGTGAGCATGATGTGCCCTGCTTTCAGCGCAAAGTGAATGGTTCTGATGGACAATCTGCATGGTCTGCGCAGGCAAGGCGCCCAGCGTCTCCAGCCCCCGGCAGCTTGTGCAGGAGAATGCGTTGACCCTTCAGATGGGCCGCTCCTATACTCGCAAGCAGTGTCACGGTCCCGGCGGGCGGCGTGGAGTCAGGGATGCCCCGCGCCGCCCCCAGCCCCGGAACCTGAACGAGGGAGCCACATGAACCATGATTTCGACGTGATCTCTGCCGCCCGCAACTGGCGCACCGACGCCACGCCCAGCGCCAATCCGCATGACGTCGTGTCCGACGTGTATGCCAGCGACGTCCTGACCCTCGAACAGCTCAAGACCCGCCTGAGCAAGCCCGTGTACAAGAGCCTCCAGGCGACGCTGGAGCGCGGCGAGACGCTCGATCCCAGCATCGCGGACACGGTCGCGCTGGCCATGAAGACGTGGGCGATGGAGAAGGGTGCCACGCACTACACGCACTGGTTCCACCCGCTGACCGGCGCCACCGCCGAGAAGCACGACTCCTTCGTGTCCCCGAACGGCGACGGCCTCGCCATCGCGTCCTTCAGCGGCAAGGAACTGATCCAGGCCGAGCCGGACGCCAGCTCCTTCCCGTCCGGCGGCCTGCGCGCGACCTTCGAGGCCCGCGGCTACACGGCGTGGGACGCGAGCAGCCCGGCGTTCATCATGCGCCACGCCAACGGCGCGACCCTGTGCATCCCCACGGCCTTCGCGTCGTGGACCGGCGAGGCGCTGGACACCAAGACCCCGCTGCTGCGTTCGGTCGAGGCGCTGAACAAGGCCGTATCGCCCGCCCTGGCGCTGTTCGGGGCCAGCGAGGGCACCCGCGTGGGCAGCAGCCTGGGCGCCGAGCAGGAGTACTTCCTGATCGCCGAGGAGTACTTCTACCGCCGCCCCGACCTGGTCATGACCGGCCGCACGCTGTTCGGCGCGCAGCCCCCGCGCGGCCAGGAACTCGAGGACCACTACTTCGGGGCCATCCCGGACCGCGTGCTGAGCTTCATGACCGACGCCGAGACGCAGATGTACGCGCTGGGCATCCCGGTCAAGACGCGCCACAACGAGGTCGCGCCCGGCCAGTTCGAGATCGCGCCCATCTACGAGGACAGCAACGTCGCCGCCGACCACCAGCAGCTGATCATGCAGATCCTGCGCAACACCGCCCGCAAGTACGGCCTGGTCGCGCTGCTGCACGAGAAGCCCTTTGCCGGCGTGAACGGCAGCGGCAAGCACTGCAACTGGAGCATGGCCACCAACGCCGGCGAGAACCTGCTGGAGCCCGGCGACACCCCGCACGAGAACATGCAGTTCCTGTTCTTCTGCTCGGCCGTGATCAAGGCCGTGGACGACCATCAGGACCTGCTGCGCATCAGCGTGGCCAGCGCCAGCAACGACCACCGCCTGGGTGCCAACGAGGCGCCGCCCGCGATCCTCTCGATCTTCCTGGGCAGCGAGCTGAGTGAGATCTTCGACCGCCTGGAAAGCGGCCAGGGCGGGCGCGGCGCCGAGGCCGGCCTGCTGGGCCTGGGCACCAGCGTGCTGCCGCCGCTGCCCCGCCACGCCGGTGACCGCAACCGCACCAGCCCGTTCGCCTTCACCGGCAACAAGTTCGAGTTCCGTGCGGCTGGCAGCTCGCAGAGCATCTCCTTCCCGATCACCGTGCTGAACCTGATCGTCGCGGACGCTGTGACGCAGCTCACCGCCGACCTGAAGGCCAAGCTGGACGGCGGCGCCGACCTGAATTCGGCCGTGGCCGACCTCGTCAAGAGCACCTATGCCGCCCACAAGCGCATCGTGTTCAACGGCGACGGCTACTCCGACGCGTGGCACCAGGAAGCCGAGCACACCCGCGGCCTGCTGAACCTGCGCACGTCGCTGGACGCCATCGAGCACCTGACGGACGACAAGAACAAGGCCCTGTTCGAGAAGTTCGCCGTGCTGTCGGACCGTGAACTGGCCGCGCGCCAGGAAATCATGTACGACATCTACTTCAAGACGGTGAACATCGAGGGCGAGACCACCGAGTACATGGCCCGCACCATGATCCTGCCCGCCGCCGTGAAGTACCTGGGCGACCTGCACGCCGCCGGTGACGGCCGCGCGGTCAAGGGCGTGGCCGGCGAGGTCAGCTCGGCCGCCGACGAGCTGTACGACGCGGTGCAGACCCTCAGCGCCCAGAACGCGGCGCAGGGCGGCGAGGAAGTGCACGAGAAGGCGCACCACATGCGCGACCACGTGCTGCCCGCCATGCTGGACGTCCGCAAGGCCGCCGACAAGCTGGAGAAGGTCGTGGCCGAGCAGCACTGGCCGCTGCCCACGTACCGCCAGATGCTTTTCGTGAAGTAACCGGGCACGACTGCGACGGGCCGTCCAGCGCTGGGCGGCCCGTTCCCGTGGCCGGACAGCCGGGACTGCCCGTGACCGCCCAGGGCGCTCCTCCGGTACACTACAGAGCGTGCTGAACCTGCTGCGCAAACCCGCCGTCACGCCCGCCGACCTGGAGCGGGGACTGGCGGACCTGGGGCTCGACGGCACGCAGCATGTCATGGTCCACGCCAGCCTGAAGTCCTTCGGAACGCTGGAAGGCGGCGCCCGCGGCGCGGTAGACGCGCTGCTCGCCAGCACCGCCACGCTGGTCGCGCCGGCCTTCACGTACTCCACGCTGCTCACGCGTCCCACGTCGCTGTCCTCGGCGCGCTTCCACCGCGACATGAGGGTCAGCCGCGACATCGGCCGCGTGCCGCAGGAGATGGTCGAGCGGGCCGACGCCCTGCGCTCGGCGCACCCCACCCTGAGCTTCATCGCGCTGGGCGAGCGGGCCGCCGACATCACGGCCGCGCAGAGCCTCGACAGCCCGTACCGGCCCGTGGGCGCGCTGTACGACCTGGACGGCTACGCCCTGCTGATGGGCGTGGACCACGGCAGCAACACGTCCATCCACTACGGCGAGCACCTGGCAGGCATGCCGCTGCTGACGCGCTACGTGCACACGCCGCAGGGCGTGCTGCCGACCGCGTTTCCGAACTGCTCGGCGGATTTCGAGAACCTCGCCCCGGAACTCGAGGGCCAGTACCGATCGGTGAGGGTCGGGTCGTCTGACCTGCACCTGTACCCGGTGCGCGCGCTGGTGGACACCACCGTGGCGTTCCTGACCCGCCACCCCGAAGGACTGCTGTGCACGTACCGCGGCTGCCGCTGCCAGGAGGTGCGCGGCATGGTGCGCCAGCGCGGGCTCACGCCCCGCCCGCACGCCGGACTGTAGGGCGGAGCGGCAGAGAGCGGGCGGAGGGAGCCGACCTGGCCCCTCCGCCTGCTCCCTGCCGTCCTCAGCCCTTGCGGTGCGTGAGCATCTCGGCGCGGTGCACGACCTTGTGGCGGGGGCGGCCCTGCGCCTGCCCCTGCGCCAGCTCGTGCGCGTCGAGCACCTGCCAGTCGTGGAAGGAATAGACGTCCACGCCGCGTGACGCCAGCAGGGCGTCCACGTCCGCGCGGGCGGGCCGGGCGGCGGCGGGCAGCGCACCGGAGCGCGCGTCGGCCAGCAGGTGCGCGACGGTGTCGGTGGCGTCCTTGCGGTTCGTGCCGATCACGCCGCTGGGGCCGCGCTTGATCCACCCGGCGGTGTACTCGCCGGGGCGGCCGTCCACCCGGCCCTCCGTGTTGGGAATCACACCCCGGCGCGCGTCGAAGGGCACGCCCGGCAACTCCACGCCCTTGTAGCCCACCGACCGCAGCACCAGTTGCACCGGCAGAACCTCGAACTCGCCGGTGCCCACCGCGTTGCCGCCCTCGTCCAGGGTGTTGCGCTCGATTTTCAGGCCGCCCACGTTGCCGTGCCCGTCGTCCACGATCTCGACCGGAGAGACCAGGAAACGCAGGTGGATGCGGCGGTCCTTGCCTTCCGGCGTACGGACGGCGAAGTCTCGCAGCACATCCAGATTCTTCTTCACGGTGTTGTCGGTGATGGCGGTCTCGGCCGCCTCGTCCACCTGCACCTCGGCGGGCTTCACGACGGGCTCGGCGCCCTCCAGTTCCCCGAACTCGCGCAGTTCCTTGGTGGTGAACTTCGCCTGCGCGGCGCCGCGGCGGCCCAGCACCCACACGTCCTTCACGGCGCTGCGCTCCAGCACCGGCAGCGCGTGCGCGGCGATGTCCGACTCGCGCAGTTCCGCCACCGTCTTGACCAGGATCCGGCTGACGTCCAGCGCCACGTTGCCCACGCCGATCACGGCCACGCCGGTCGCCTCCAGGGTCAGGTCGCGGGTCGCGGCGTCGGGGTGGCCGTTGTACCACGCGACGAACTCGGTGGCGCTCATGGAGCCGCGCAGGTCCTCGCCGGGAATGCCGAGGCGGCGGTCGCTGCTCGCCCCGACGGTGTACACCACGGCGTCGTACAGCGACCGGGCGTCCTCATGGGTCAGGTCACGGCCGAACTCCACGTTGCCCAGGAAGCGCACGCGCGGATCGGACAGCGTCTTCTCGAAGCCGCGCGTCACGCTCTTGATGGTGAGGTGGTCCGGCGCCACGCCGTAGCGCACCAGGCCGTAGGGCGTGGGCAGTCGGTCGTAGACATCCACCTCCACGCTCAGGTCGGACTTCAGGAGGGCCTCGGTGGCGAACACGCCGCTGGGGCCGCTGCCGATCACGGCGACGCGCAGGGGACGGTCTGGGGTGTAGGGAAGGCTCATGCGGCGAGTCTAGTGGGCGGGGGTGAGGGTGTGAATGCCAACGCGGCCGGGTTGGTGTCACATGGACGGAAACACCTCGGCCGGAGGGTGGCAGCGTCGGCTGGAACGCGCATTTGCGGGGTCAGCCCCACCTAGACGGGTCACGGCCGAGCCACAAGAACACCGCCGCCCGGCACGTGGCCCGGGCGGCGGTGGAAGGAGCGCTGGATTACGCGGCAGCGATCTCGCCGAGGGCCGCCTCGTTCTTCAGGGTGATCTTGCCGTAGCCGGCGCTGATCACACCCTCGCGGGACAGCTCGCCCACGACCTTCGTGACGGTCTCGCGCACCGAGCCGACGGCCGCGGCGAGTTCGTCGTGGGTGGCATAGATCATCGTCTCGCCGGAGTCGAGCTGGGTGGCCAGGGCGGTGTCCTTGAGCTCCAGCAGCTCGCCGGCGATCCGGGCGCGCAGGCGCTTGCCCACCAGGCGGTAGATGCTCTCGTAGGCACGTTCCAGCGTGCGCACGAGGTGCGTGGTGACCACGAGGTTGTCCTCGGCGGTCATCAGGGCGGGGTTGATCACGTCCACGCTGGAATCCGTGACGGCCTCGGCGAAGTACGCGCGGTTCACGCCGGCCAGGGCTTCCTCGCCGAAGTATTCGCCCGGCTTGACATAGCGCAGGGTCAGGCCGTTGCCGTCGTCGTCCATGGTGTGGACACGGATCAGGCCGGAGGACACGCGGTAGAGCATGTCGCTCTTGCCGGGGTAGAGGATGACGGCGCCGGGGCGGTAGGTCACGGTATCGACGTAGGTACGCGCGGTGTTGGATGTCTGGGTCATTGCGGTCGCCTCCTTGGGCGGAATGGAGTGGGAAAGGGGGGCGGGGAGGGTGATGCAGCGACCTTTCCCGACCTGCTCACAGTGTAACCGAGAATCACTTTTTTGTAAACAATTTTGTTTCTTTAATCATCATTGAGCCCACACAACGTGCAGATAGGCATGGCCTCATCGACCCCGACAACCACGGCTAAACTCGCGGCCGGTCTCTTGCCCGCCATCTCACCCCGACCTCATGGCTCCGTCCGCCCTGAACGGACAGGGTGCCCGGCCGCACGCGCACCGGGCACCCTGTGGGCTGGTGCGGGGTTAGACCTGATCCTCGCGGCGGATCGGGAAGGCGCTGATCACGGAGTCCTTGTCCGCGATGTTGATCACCTTCACGCCCTGCGCGTTGCGGCCCGTGACGCGGACCTCCTCCACGCGGGTGCGGATCACGGTGCCTTTTTCGGTCAGCACCATCAGTTCCTCGTCGCCGGCCACGCGGGCGAGCGTCACGAGCTTCCCGGTCTTCTCGGTCACGTCCAGCGTGATCACGCCCATGCCGCCGCGGCCCTTGGCCGGGTAGTCCCCGACCGGAGTGCGCTTGCCCAGGCCGCATTCGCTGACGGCCAGCAGCTCGCTCTGCTCGTCGCCGCCGGGCACCAGGGCCATGCTGACCACGGCGTCCTGCTCGCCCTCGCGCAGGCGGATGCCGATCACGCCCTGGGTGGCGCGGCCGGTGTCACGCACCTCGCTCGACTCGAAGCGCATGGCCTTGCCGTTGCGGGTCGCCAGTACCACGTGATCGCCGTCCTGCACGATCCCGACGCTGATCAGCTCGTCGCCGGGCTGAAGGTTGATGGCGATCAGACCTGCCGACGTGATGTTGCCGTAGTCGGTGATCAGGGTCTTTTTCACCACGCCGCTCCTGGTGGCGAAGATGAAGCAGCCCGTTTCCTCGAAGCCCTTCACGCTCAGCACCGACGCGATGTTCTCGTCCTCGCGCAGGCTGGGCAGCAGGTTGCGGATATGCGTGCCCTTGGCGTCCCGGCCCGCTTCCGGCAGGTCGTAGATCTTCTCGTGGAACACGCGGCCCTTGTCGGTGAAGAACAGCAGGAAATCGTGGGTGCTGCCCACGAACACGCGGGTGTTCACGTCCTCCTCGCGCAGCTTGCCGCCGCTCGATCCGCGTCCGCCCCGGCTCTGGGCACGGTAGGCGTCCAGGTTCGTGCGCTTGAGGTACCCGGCCTTGGTCATGGTGATGACCATGTCCTCGACCGCGATCAGGTCTTCCTTGCTGATGTCGTCTTCCAGCAGGGTGATCGTGCTGCGCCGCTCGTCGCCGTAATTGTCGCGGATCGCGCGGATCTCCTTCTTGATCTCCTTCCACAGCAGGCCCTCGTCGCCCAGGATCGAGCGCAGGAAGGCAATGGTCTTCTGCAGTTCGTCGTACTCGCTCTGGAGCTTCTCGCGTTCCAGGCCGACCAGCCGCTGGAGCCGCATGTCCAGGATCGCCTGCGACTGGATCTCGGAGAGTCCGAAGCGCGCCATCAGCGAGTCACGGGCCTCGGCGCCGGTGTTGCTCGCTCGGATCAGCGAGATGACCTCGTCGATGTGGTCGAGCGCCTTGAGCAGCCCCTCCAGCACGTGGGCGCGTTCCTCGGCCTTGCGCAGGTCGTAGCGCGTGCGGCGCGTGACCACGTCGCGGCGGTGATCCAGGAAGTAGCGCATGGTATCGACCAGCGGCAGCACGCGCGGCTCACCGTTGACGATGCTGAGGTTGATGATCGTGAAGGTGCCCTGGAGCTGCGTGTACTTGTACAGCTGGTTCAGGACCAGGGTGGGAATCGCGCCGCGCTTGAGTTCGATCACGATCCGCACCGGGTCCTTGCGGTCGGACTCGTCGCGCAGGGCCGAGATGTCAGGGATCTTGCCGGCCTTGTACATCGCCGAGATCGTCTGGATCAGGTTGGTCTTGTTCACCTGATACGGGATCTCGCTGACGATGATCTGGTTGCGGCCGTTCTTCTCCTCGATGCGGGCCTTGCCGCGCACCTTCAGGCCGCCGTGGCCGGTCGCGTAGGCTTCACGGATGCCCGCCTGCGAGATGCGCCCGCCGGTCGGGAAGTCCGGGCCCTTCACGTGCTCCATCATGCCGTCGAGGCCCAGATTCGGGTTGTCGATCAGCGCGAGCAGGCCGTTGCAGATCTCGGTCAGGTTGTGGGGCGGGATGTTCGTCGCCATGCCCACGGCGATGCCCGACGCACCGTTGATCAGCAGGTTCGGCACCGCCGAGGGCAGCACCGTGGGTTCCTCGGTCGTCTCGTCGTAGTTGGGCTTGAGGTCGACCGTTTCCTTTTCCAGATCGGCCAGGACTTCCTCGGCGACCTTGGTCATGCGCGCCTCGGTGTAGCGCATGGCGGCGGGCGGATCGCCGTCGATGGAGCCGAAGTTCCCCTGCGGGTGGACCATCGGGTAGCGCATGTTCCACCACTGGCCCAGGCGCACCATCGCGTCGTAGATGCTGCTGTCGCCGTGCGGGTGGTACTTCTTCATGACCTCGCCGACCACCGACGCCGACTTGGCGTGCTTCTGGTTGGCGTACAGGCCCTCGAGCAGCATGGCGTACATGATCCGCCGCTGCACGGGCTTGAGACCGTCGCGCACGTCCGGCAGCGCGCGGTCCACGATCACGTTCATGGCGTAGTTGATGAAATTGGTCTTGACTTCGCTGGTGATGTCAACGGGATGAATTCCAGTCATGTGGCTCCAGTCAGGGGCCGCAGCGGACGAAGTGGTCAGCCACGGCAGGGAATGCAGAGGCCCGGACGTTCCGGGGGTGACGAGATTCTATCACACTATTATGCTAGCAGCGTAACAGAATCCGCATCCTCAATGGCCCCAGTATAGCCCAGAATGCCCGACTACACCGGAAACTCCCGCGTGTTGCCCACCGCGTCCCGGACGTGCCCGCGCCACCCGGAATCACTCTTTCCGCAGGGCAGAGCGGCAGGTACTGGGGGCGGTATGGACCCGGTGGGATCGCGAGCCGTCGCCCGTCCAGTCACAACCCGGCGCGCCGCGTGACCTTACGGCGCAAAAACCTTCCAGGTGCCCTCGGATACGACCTCGACGTGGCCATCCCGGACCTTGATCGCCGTCTGGTCGTCGATGCCGTATGTCGGCACCGGCACCTCGGCTGCCATCCTGGCCACCTTCGACGTGGTGCTCTCTGGATGGTCCGCGTGGTCCAGATGCGGAAGCAGCGCGAAATCGACGAGGCCCAGGCCCTGGTCGATCACGTACGGCGCGTGCGGATCGTCGTACGTCTCGCCAAATACGGGGGCGGTGACCATGCTGCCGGCGCTGATGCCCACGTACACGGTGCTTCGCAGCGACGGCAGGAGGTCGGCCAGCCCGGACTCGCGCATCCAGCGGGACAGGTACCACACGTCTCCGCCCTGCACCAGCAGCGCGTCGGCCTCCTGCACGGCCGCGACCCAGGACTCCCTGCGGATGCTGGGCAGCGCCGTGAGGTCCAGCACGCCCAGCGACTTCCACCCCAGCTCGCACATGGGGTTGTCGGTCGCGCCGGTGATGAACCGGTAGGCCAGGGTCGGCCCGCCCGGAAAGGGGAGGACCGCCGTGGGAATGCACAGGGCAGTGGCTTCAGTGACCGGTTTGTCCAGCAGATCCACCAGCGCGCCGTGGATGCTGGGGTTCCTGATGCCGGCGGACGTCAGTAGAAAGTTCATGATGCTCCTCCTCGGTGTAGCCTCTGGTTGTGTCCTGTGCGTAATGGCTGTTATGGATACGCTGGTAACAGAGTAGCGCCCGGGAAGGCGTCCTCCACGATTCGGGCCGCTCCGCCTTGTCAGGTCCGTGCAACAGCGCCGTGCCTATCATGGCGGGCGATGCTTGCCGAACTGACGCAACTCGTAAGTGACGTGGACGGCGCGTGGGCCGCCGCGATCGGCGGTCTGGACGGCCTGCTGATCGAGGGCCACAGCGCCGGCAGCGCCGACCTGGGCCTGCTGGTCGCGGAACACGCCGGCCTGCTGCGCGCCGCGACCACGTCCTACGCCCACACGCTCGGCGGCGGACAGACCCGTGAGCTGTACCTGCGGGGCGAGCGCCTGAGCGTGTACCTGCACCCCATCAAGACCGAGTATTACCTGCTGCTGGCGCTGGACGGCCGCAGCAACCTCGGGCAGGCGCGGCTGTACGGCCGGGACGCTGCCCGCAAACTGGGAGCCATGCTGTGATCATCGACGCCCTGCAGGGCCTGCCCGGCGTGGTCGCCGCCGCCCTGGTCGGCCCGGACGGTCTGCCCACCGAGTCCCAGGGGGAGGGCGGGGACGCGCTGGCCGCCGAACTCGCCTCGCTGCGCGCCACCTTCGACCGCGTCACGCGCCGTCTGGGGGCGGGCGACGTCACGCGCCTGGCCTTCACCAGCGAGCGTGTGGAGGTCGTGGCCGTCTCCAGCGCCAACCACGTGATCGGCGTGGCCCTCACGCGCGGGCAGGACACCCGCAGCGCGCAGCAGGCCCTGGCCCGCCTGGCCCTGGAACTCACGGCGCTGCCGAGGGCCGACACGTGATGATGGACACGCTGATGGCCGTGCGCGGCATGAAGCACGTCCTGCTGATCGACCTGAGCGGCTCGGTCGTGAGTTCCGCCGGGCTCGAGCCCGCGTTCCTGAAACGCGAACTGGGCCTGATCGCGGCCGGCAAGGCCGTGATCGGCAGCCTGCAGTCGAGCCTGGGCGCCACCGAGTGGAACGAACTGCTGCTCGACGTGGACGGCGGCCCGGTGCTGCTTACACCCTTCGGACCGCAGATCCTGCTGACCGCCTTCGACGACGTGACCAGCCTGGGCCGGGTGCGCTTCGCGGTCCGCCGCCTGATCAATCCCTGAGGGCGGTCCGGCCCCGCCGTGATCCGGACGGGCGTCACCGACCCGCCCGCCGTTCGGCGCTAGGGTGGACGCATGCTGGATCGCCCCCGCCGTCTGCGCCGCACGCCCGCCCTGCGGGCCCTCACCCGCGAGGTGCACCTGCACCCCTCGCAGTTCATCCACCCCATCTTCGTGCACGAGCGCGAGGATGAGCAGGCCATCGCCACCATGCCCGGTGTGAGCCGCCACTCGGTGGCCGGGGCGGTGGCCCAGGCGCGCGAGGCGCTGGCCCTGGGCATCCCCAGCGTGATCCTGTTCGGCATTCCCGACCACAAGGACGCGCACGGCAGCGGTGCGTACGCCGAGGACGGCATCGTGCAGCGCGCCGCCCGCGCCATCAAGGACGCCGTGCCGGGCATCAGTGTGGTGGCCGACACCTGTCTGTGCGAGTACACGGACCACGGGCACTGCGGCGTGCTGTGCGGCGTGCCCGGCCAGACCGGGGCCGACGCGTGGACCGTGGATAACGATCCCAGTCTGGACCTGCTGGCGCGCACCGCCGTGTCGCAGGCCGCCGCCGGGGCGGACGTGGTCGCCCCGAGCGCCATGCTGGACGGGCAGGTGGGCGCGATCCGCGCCGCGCTGGACGACGCGGGGTACGGGCACGTGCCGGTCATGAGCTACGCCGTGAAGTATGCCAGCGCGTACTACGGCCCCTTCCGCGACGCCGCCGGCTCCACGCCCAGCGTGGGCAACCGCGCCACGTACCAGATGGACCCCGCCGGTGGCTACCGCGAGGCCCTGCGCGAGGCCCGCCTGGACGCCGAACAGGGCGCCGACACGCTGATGGTCAAGCCCGCCCTGGCGTACCTGGACGTGCTGAGCCTGCTCAAGCGCGAGTTCGACCTGCCGGTCGTGGCGTACAACGTGAGCGGCGAGTACGCGCTGATCAAGGCCGCCGCGCAGGCGGGCTTCATGGATGAGCGCCGCACGGTGCTGGAGACCCTGACCGGCATGCGCCGCGCCGGCGCCGACGCGATCATCACCTACCACGCCATGGACGCGGCCCGCTGGCTTCAGGAGCGCGCGTGAACGCTCCGATCCGCGTGGACTGGATTCCCACCGGCCTGTGGCCCGGGCGCCTGGGCCTGACCTTCGCGCCCGGCAAGAAGGGCGTGAGCGTGTACCAGCCGGGTGTCACCCATGCCCGCGACGTGCACGAGGACATGCGGACGCTGGCGCAGGGCGGTGCGCAGGTGATCTCCCCGCTGATCGAGGATTTCGAGTTCGATTTGCTGGGAATGGACGGCTACCACGCGGCCGCCGACGCGCACGGCCTCACCGTCGTGCCCTGTCCGATTCCGGACGGCAGCGTGCCGCGTGACGTGGCCGCCTTCACGGGCTACCTCGACGACCTCATGACGGTGCTGCTCGACGGGCACTCCGTGGTCGTGCACTGCCGTGGTGGCCTGGGCCGCGCGGGGCTGACCGCCGCGTGTCTGCTGGTGCAGGCGGGTCTGACGCCGGAAGACGCCATCGCCCTGGTACGGCAGACGCGCAGCCCGAACGCCATCGAGACCCGCGAGCAGGAACGCTTCGTCCACGACTTCGCGGACGTCGTGCCGCAGGGAGGTCACGCATGATCACCGTCGCCAACCGTATCTACGTCAAGCCCGAGTACCATGACGCCTTCGAGCAGCGCTTCCGGGAGCGCGCCGGGATGGTGGACACCATGCCGGGTTTCGTGTCCAACATGGTGCTGCGGCCGGTGAAGGACGGCGAGCCCTTCGTCGTCCTGACGGTCTGGGACAGCCGCGAGGCCTTCGACGCGTGGACGCAGAGCGACGCCTTCCGCCAGGGCCATGCCCGCAGCGGCACCCTGCCGCGCGAGGCGTACAGCGGCCCGAACGTCCTGGAAATCCACGAGGTCGTGACCAGCACCGCCCCCCGCGCCACATGAACGCGCGCTCCAGAGGAGTGGCCGCCGGTTCACGGCCGGGTCAGGACCCGCGTCTACACTGAGTGGACCATGAAACACGCCGCCCTGACCGTGCTGGCCGCTGCCCTCCTCGCCTCGTGCGCGCCCACCGTGACTGGGCCGCGCCAGGGCCGGATCGTGAACTCCGTGACGGGTACCGAGGGTACCGTCACGTTCGTCTCCGGCAGCCTGCGCCCCCGCGTGGGTGATCCCTTCGCGCCGGACAATGCCACCATCACCATCGGCGGTCAGACGTACACCGGACGCACGGCCATCGTGGACGGCAGCGGTGCCGGCAATCCCCTGCCGGCCGGCTGGGGATTGAGTGTCGGCTTCGGAGCCAGCAGCAGCGCGTTCACGAACGGCATGGTCGGCATCGGCACGCGGCTCGACAGCCCCGATGCGCACCGTCCGCCGGTTGCCCGCATTGGCAACCTGATCGCCCGCACGACCGGCACGCCCGTCCTGACCCTCACCTGCACCCTGACCGTGGACGAGACCGAGCACGGCATCGGCGACTGCACCGGCAACGACGGCACCAAGTACGCCATGCAGTTCTGAGCCCGATTCAGACGTATTCCGGAGTGTTCCCGGAGCCCATTAGACGGGCATTCGCTGGAATTCGGCTGGATGCTGCGGCTGTCTGACTGCCAGCACCCATCAACGAAGGACGCGGAGGGAGCGCTGCCCTCCGCGTCCTTCTGCTGTCCTGGCTCTCGCTTACGCCTGCTGGAACATCACGGCGCGCTTGACTTCCTCGATCAGCTGCGTGATCGGGATGTCGCGCGGGCACGCCTCCGTGCAGTTGTACGCGGTGCGGCAACGCCACACGCCGGTGTTCTGGTTCATGATGTTCAGCCGCTGCTGCGTCGCCTCGTCGCGCGAGTCGAAGATGAAGCGGTGCGCCTGCACGATGGCGGCCGGACCCAGGTACGAGCCGTTCACCCAGAAGATCGGGCATGACGTGGTGCAGCACGCGCACAGGATGCAGTTGCTGGAGTGCGCCATCAGGTCGGCCTCGGCCTCGGACTGGATGCGTTCGGCGGCCGGAGCGGGCGACTCGTTGATGAAGTACGGCATGATCGCCCGGTACGCGTCGAAGAACGGTTCCATGTCGACCAGCAGATCCTTCTCGACCTTCAGGCCGCGGATCGGCTCGACCGAGATAGTGCCGCCGTCCTTCGCCACGTCGCGCACCAGGGTCTTGCACGCCAGGCGGTTGCGGCCGTTGATCAGCATGGCGTCGGAGCCGCAGATGCCGTGCAGGCACGAGCGGCGGAACGTCAGCCCCGGCTCCTGGTACCACTTGATCTCGTTGATCACGTCCACCACGCGGTCGCCCGGCTGGGCCTCGACGTTGTAGGTGACCCAGTGGGCCTTCTTGTCGCGCTCCGGGTCGAAGCGCAGGATCTTGACTTTCAGGTTCAGCAGGGTCACGCCGACCGGGGCCGCGGTGGGCCCCGCGCCGGTCGTGGTGCTGGGGGCAGTGGTCTGCGTCATGGTCGTCCTTTCGGGTGCGTGCGCCGCTCTCAGTACACGCGCGGCTTGGGTTCGAAGGCCCGCGTGAATCCCTTCAGGGATACCGGCTTGTAGCCGATGATCACGTTGCCAGGCCGATCCAGATCCTTGTAGGCCATGGTGTGCTTGAGCCAGTTCACGTCGTCGCGTTCGTGGAAGTCGGCGCGGTCGTGCGCGCCGCGCGACTCGGTGCGGTTCAGGGCGCTGGAGGTCATGGCCTCGGCACAGTCAAGCATGAAGCCCAGTTCCATCGCCTCGATCAGCTCACTGTTGTAGCGCCGGGCCGGGTCGCTCACGCTGACGTTCGCGTAGCGGGCCTTGAGTTCCTGCACGATCCCGACCTGCTGTTCCATGTCCGGGCCGTTGCGGAAGATCCCGACGTTGTTCATCATCGATTCCTGCAGCGCCTTGCGGATCGCGGCGGCGTTGTCCTTGCCGCTCGCGTTGCGCAGCCGGTCGAACATGTCCTCGGTGGCGCGCTCGGCGTGCTCGGGTATCTCGGGGAGTTCCACCTGCTTGGCGTACGCCGCGGCGGCGATCCCGGCGCGGCGGCCGAACACCACGAGGTCGCCCAGGCTGTTGGTACCCAGACGGTTGGCGCCGTGCAGGCTCACGCAGGCCTGCTCGCCGGCCGCGTACAGGCCCTCCACGGTGCCGCCGCTGCCGTCGCTCAAGCACAGGCCGTTGAGGTCCGTGGGAATGCCGCCCATCGCGTAGTGAGCGGTCGGCTGCACCATCACGAGGTCCTTGACCGGGTCCTGGCCCAGGTACGTCCTGGCCAGGTCGGTGATCTCGGCCAGCTTGCCCTCGATCACCTCGCGCGGCAGGTGCGTCAGGTCGATGTAGATGGCGTCGCCGTCCCGGCCCACGCCGCGGCCCTCGCGGATCTCGGTGATCATGGAGCGCGACACGATGTCGCGCGGCGCGAGGTCCTTGATGGTCGGCGCGTAGCGTTCCATGAAACGCTCGCCGTCCTTGTTGCGCAGGATGCCGCCCTCGCCGCGGATGCCCTCGGTGACCAGAATCCCCAGCTTGGCCAGCCCGGTCGGGTGGAACTGGTAGAACTCCATGTCCTCCAGCGGCAGGCCCTTGCGGTAGTAGATGCTCATCAGGTCGCCCGTGAGCGTCAGGGCGTTGGACGTGATCTTGAAGATCCGGCCATAGCCGCCCGCCGCGAGGATCACGGCCTTGGCGTGGAAGGTGTGCAGTTCTCCGGTCGCCAGATCGTACGCGACCAGTCCGCGGCAGCGGCCGTCCTCAATGATCAGGTCCGTCACGTGGAACTCGTTGTAGAAGGTGGTGCCTTCCTTCACGTTCTGCTGGTACAGCGTCTGGAGGATCATGTGCCCGGTGCGGTCTTTGGCGTAGCACGAGCGCTCCACCGCCGCCTTGCCAAAGTCACGGGTGTGGCCGCCGAACTTGCGCTGCGCGATCTTGCCCTCGGGCGTGCGCGAGAACGGCAGACCCATGTGCTCCAGCTCGTACACCGCGTCAATGATGTCCTTGGCGAACACCTCGGCGGCGTCCTGATCCGTCAGGTAGTCGCCGCCCTTGACGGTGTCGAACATATGCCATTCCCAGTGGTCCTCGGCCACGTTGCCGAGGGCCGCGCCGATCCCGCCCTGCGCGGCGCCCGTGTGCGACCGGGTCGGGTACAGCTTGCTGATACACGCGACCGACACGTTGCCCTTGGCGGCATACAGCGCGGCCATCAGGCCCGCTCCACCCGCCCCCACAACCAGCACGTCATAGCGATGATGCATGGATTTCGCCTTTACCTTTAAATTGAGAAGAGCCCGATGGTGCCGAACGCGAAGAGCAGCGCCACCACGGTGTAGAACAGGCCCTTGACCCACGCGCGGGTCGGCCGCGAACGCACGTAGTCCTCGATGGAGTACCGCGCGCCGTTCGCGCCGTGCAGCAGCGCCAGGCTCAGGATCAGCCAGTCATAGAACTTCCACGCCGGGTTGGCCAGCTTGCCGACCACGGCGTCGAAGGTCGCGTCGGACTCGCTCACCTGGATGAAGGTCATGTACACGTGCCCCAGGATCAGGAACACCAGGATCAGGCCGCTGATCCGCATGAACACCCACCAGTTCAGCTCCGCGTTGCTGTGCGCCTGCTGCCGGGCGTCCGTGAAGGTCCTCGCGCGGATCATCAGTACCCCCCGACCATGCGCGGCCACAGCGTCAGCAGCGCGTACACGAACGACGCGGCGCTGATCAGCAGCACCGCGTACCACATCTGCCGCTGGTACGCCACGCCCGCTCCGGTGAAGTCCATCACGATGATCCGCAGGCCGTTGAACGCGTGGTACACCACGCCGGCCGTCACGAACACCAGACCGATCCGGAACGGCCACAGATCGTAGGTGGTGTGGATCGCCATGTAAAACCGTTCCCCGAAGATGAACGACCCGATGCTGAACACATGCAGCAGCAGGTACAGCAGGATCGCCAGTCCGGACAAACGGTGAAGCAGGAATGCCCACTGCCCCTCTCTCCCTCGGTACATTTCCTCAGACCTCCTTGAACGTCCGCCCGGCCATACATGGGCCCCGGCGGGGCGGGCGGGTGTGCCATGAGCGGGCACGCCGCGCTGTCAGACCCGCCCAGAATAACACCGGCCCGGACGCACACCGTCACCGTTCACCCGGCTGTGCGGGGCCGTCCGCTGTCACCGGCCGGGGGGCAGGGTCCCGCACGCGCTACCCTGCACGCATGCCCCCCCAGCCCCCCAGGAAGGACGACCCGCAGGAAGCGGACTTCACCCGCAAGATGGTGCTCGGTATCCTCAGCACCCTGGAGACCAAGGGCCTGCTGAGTTCCGGCGAGGTCGAATCGATCATCCGGGCGGCCCGGCAGGCCAGCGCGCCCGCTCCTGCCCCCCGCCGCGCCGGCCCGGCCGCGCCCGGCACCCGCTGGGCCACCCCCGACGGCCAGCCCCTGGGCATGGATCGCAGCACGCCCATTGCCATTCCGGACGTCAAGCGCCAGTCCACTCCCGCGCTGGACCCGGCCGCGGGGAAGGAGACCGTGCCGGTCATCGACATGACCATGGAGTGATGTCGGCGGGGGAAGGGGAGGGCCAGCTCGACGGGAGCGGCCGCGTGTCCACGGCGCGGGTGACACCGGGCCGGACGTGACGGAGCGTCCTGGCGGACGCGGCCCGCGTCGTGGGGTCAGCGCACCAGCGTCAGAGAGGACCGGACGGTGCCGGCGGGACCGGCGTCGTAGGCCACCACGTACACGCCGCCGTCCGGGTTGAGGGCGGCGCGCAGGGCCGAGGTGTCCGACAGCTGGATGGGCACGGACGTGCCGGTGGCCGTGTCGATGCGGTACACGCTGGCGGCGTCGTGGCCCCACAGCACCGTCGGCTGCGCGGCGTCGAAGCCGATGAGTTCCCCGGTGGGGACGTTGGTGAACGCGGCCGTGCCGGCGGCGGACACGCGGGTCAGCGTGGTGTATCCGGCGAACCACACGTCGCCGCTGCTGGACAGCGCGGCGGTGCTGAAGCCGCCCGCCAGCGCCGACGTGCTGACGGCGCCCGTGCCGGTCGCGACGGTCAGGGCCACGCCGGCGTACCGGGGCACGACCAGCACCGTGCGGTGGTCCGGGCTCAGGGTCACGCGGGCGCCGTACGTGCTGGTGACGCTGCTGTCGTCCACGACCCGGATTTCGCCGGTCTCGGGCGTCCACGTGCAGATCTGAGGAGCGCCGCCCGCCGGGGTGCGCGTGAACCACACGCGTCCGGCCGTGTCCGTCCCGTCGGCCAGGTCATCCGTGGGCACGAGGGCCGGCGCGGGCAGGGCCGTGACAGTGCCGTCGTCGCGGATGCGGAGGGCGGCCGGCGCGGCACCGTCGGTCACGGCGATGACGCCGCCGGCCAACCCGACCAGCCGTGCGGCGCGGCCCGGCACCGTCACCGCGAGGGCGCTGCCACCCACGCCGGCGCGCGTGAGGGTGCTGCTGGTGCCGGTGGCCCCGGTGAGCTGCCACACGCCGCCGGAGGTCGCGGTGAGCAGACGGCCGTCCGAAATGCCCACACGCGGGGGACGGACCCGCAGCGTCATGGTGCTGTCCGGGCCGCCGTGCACAACGTCCGGCCCGCTGACCGTCACGGGGAACACGCCCAGCCGGGCGCCAGCCGTGGCGCGCACGCTGAAGGTGGCGGTGGCCGAGCCGCGCGCGCTGACGGTGACCGGAGCCGCGCTCACGCCGTCGGGGAGGCCGGACAGGGTGAGGGTCGTGGCGCCCTGGAAGCCGTACGCCGCGGTGACGCGGACCGTCACGGCGGCCTCCGATCCCTGGTAGAGCGTGGCGACCGGCTCGGCCACCGCCAGCGTGACGCCGGGGCCGAGCGTGGTGAGGGTGAGCGCAAGCCGGGCCCGGTAGCCGCCCCCGTCGGCGGTGAGGGTGAGGTCGTGGGTGCCGCCGCGCAGCGTGGCGTCGCCCGTGAGGACGACCAGGCCGCAGGTGAACGCGCCGAGCTGCACCGTGACCGGCGTGACGGTCACGCCGGCGGGCAGGCCGGTGGCGCTCAGGGTGACTGGGCCGCTGTAGTCGCCGTTACCCGACACGCACACGGGCACCTGCACGCTGGACGCGCGGAGGAGCGGCACCTCGGACAGCCGGGTGGACAGCGCAAAACCGGGCCGGGTGACCTCGAGGCTGGTCGTGGCGCGGCCCACCTCGCGCCCCGCGTCGTCCTTCACGAACACGGTCACGGCCCGGGTGACGTTGGTGCTGGGTGCGTAGGTGAAAGTCAGGTGGGTGGTGATCTGCTGGGCCCGCAGCGCCGCCGGCCCGCCGCTCAGGACCAGGGGGGGCAGCGACACGGTGCCAGGCTGAACGCTCAGGCCCGGCGCGTCGGTGCTGAGGTGCACGCGGCCGCTGTACCCGCCCACCTGCCCGAAGGTGGCGGGCACCGTGACGGCCTCGGCGGTGGGGAAGTGCAGGCCGTCGCCGCCCAGGCTCAGCGTCACGGCGGGCGTGGCGACGGTGCCGTACAGCTCGCTGCGGGCGGCGGGAGGCAGGGTCGAGAGGACGCCGCTGCCATTCCCGCGGAGCACGGCATTCCATCCGGCCCGGAGCGTCACGTCGAAGGCCAGTGGGGCGCGGTCCGGGCAGGCCACGGTGCCGCGGACGCTGGCCGCCCGGTCGCTGTACACGCGCACCACGTCCTGGCCCGCGCTGGGCTGGCCGTCGGCCAGTACCTCGGTCACGGTGCCCAGCGCATCGCCGCCCGCGCTCTGCAGGGCGACTGTGTCCCACACGCTCACGCGCACCGCCGGGTCGGGCGCAGCGCCGTTGAAGGTGCAGCCGCTGTCCGGCGCAGGCGGCAGGGTTATGAGCGTGGCGTCATCAGGGGGTGTGCCCAGGGTCAGCTCGAGCGTGGCGGGACTGACCACCGTGCCCATGTTGGCTGCCGACAGCGTGCCGTCTCGGGCCAGCTGCGCCCGGCCATTCGGAAACGACGCGGCCGCGATGGTGCCCGCGATCTTGGCGGCGTCGACCACCGTGCCGCGCGGTGGCGGGGTCGGCGCGGGCGTACAGGCCGTCAGTGCGGCCAGCAGCACGAGGGCGGGGCGGCGGAGCATGAATGCTCCATGGTAGGAGACCCGGCGCTCCGCGCAAGTCTCACGTGCCCTGGACGGGCAAGCATGAAGTCAATCCCAAGCCCGGGCCGGACGGCTCAGGGCCGCTGCACGTCCAGCACACCGTCGCCGCGGCCCGCCTGCTGCCCGTAGTCGTCCGAGAGGGTCATCACGAAGGGCCGCTTGCCGCTCTGCGTGCCGGTGTACGTGAAGGTCAGGGTGGTCGTCAGCGACTGTGCGCCCAGGCCCAGCCGGCCCAGCGCGGCGCCGGGCCGCGTGCCCAGCACGGCCAGTCCCGGCACCGAGACCCGGGCCGGCTCCACGCTCAGGCCGGGCGTGTCCAGCTCCAGGTTGTACTCGCCGCCGATCCCGCCCTCCTGGTAGAAGGTCGCGTTCACCTGGAAGGTCGTGTTCGACGTGAAGGTCAGCGTGGAGGGCGCGAACACCACCGAGAGATACGGCAGGTTCTGCTCCGCCTCGAAGGCGGTCGTGACCTTGCCCAGCGTCTTCATGGTCACGGAGTTTGATCCGACCGCGTATTCCAGGGCGTTCCAGCCCTTCACGACGGTCAGGTCGAAGTTCACCTGCGCGGCCGGGCCGCAGGAGATGGTCGCCTTGACCACGGCGGCCCGGTCGCTGTACACCCTCGCCACCCGGCTGAAGGACAGCGTGTTGCCGCTCTTGATCACCTCGCGGATCGAGCCCAGCGGATCGCCCTGGGGACTGTGGACGACCAGTCGGTCGTAGAAGTGCACCCGCGGGTGCGCCTGGGCCGGGCCGCTCACCGTGCAGCCGCTGGGCACGGTCAGCAGGTCGAACGCGGTCGCGGCGCTTGGGGCGGTCGTCGCCGTCAGCCGGAAGGTGTCCGGTGCGCTCAGGGTGCCGGCATAGTCGAGGTTGGTCTCGTCCCCGCTGGCGAGGTACACGACCGAGTCCGGGAACGACACGCCGGTCGCGGTGCCCTGCAGGGTCAGGGTGGGCACGGTGGGCGGCGTGGTGGTGGTGCACCCGGCCAGGGCGGCGCTCAGGGCAACGGCGGCGAGGGCAGGGGCGAGGCGGGTCATGGCCCTCTACTCTAGCGCCGCGTTCCTGACGCTGCCTGAGGACGGCCCGGCCCCGCATCCCGTATAACCCGCCGGGTGACCACGCCGCCGGCCGCGCGCTACACTCCGGGCATGTTCAGCGTTCACCGGACCGGAGGCACCCACACGGGGCTTCTTCTTCGTTGGGGGCGTTGAGCGCGCACCGCGAGCGTTCACTGTTCGCCCCCGTCGCCAGTGCGAGGACGGGGGCGTTTTGCGCGCCGGGCGCGGGAGGAATGAAACCATGGGAATGACGATTGCCGAGAAGATCCTGGCCGCCCACAGCGGGCACGACCACGTGGTGCCGGGACAGCTGATCGAGTGCGCGACCGACTGGGTGCTGTGCCACGAGATCACCACCCCCGCCGCGCTGCGCATGCTCGAGGAACGCGGCATGGACCAGGTGTTCAACCCGGACCAGATCGTGGCGGTCCCCGACCACAGCGTTCCGGCCATGAACATCAAGGCCGCCAAGATGTACCAGAAGCTCAAGTCATGGGTGCACGAGAAGGGCATCAAGCACTTCTACGACGTGGGCCGCGGCGGCATCGCGCACGTGGTGCTGGAAAATACCGGCCTGATGAAGCCCGGCCAGACGCTGGTGAGCGGCGACTCGCACACCTGCAACGCGGGCGCGCTGGGCGCCTTCGCTACCGGCGTCGGCTCGACCGACCTCGCCGGCGCGATCTACGCGGGCCGCGTGTGGTTCAAGGTGCCTGAGACCATGCTGATCCGCGTGAGTGGCCGCACCCAGCCCGGCGTGACCCCCAAGGACATCGTGCTGGAGGTCATCAAGCGCATCGGAGCCGACGGCGCGAACTACATGGTCATGGAGTGGGTCGGCGACTACATCGACGCGCTGGACATGGAGGGCCGCTTCACCCTTACGAACATGGCCATCGAGGCGGGCGGCAAGACCGGCATCGTCGCGGTGGACGACACGACGCGGGCGTACATGCAGGACCGCGGCGTGTCGCCCGACCAGTACACCGAGTACCACTCGGACGCCGACGCGGCCTTCAAGGTGGTCGTGGACATTGACGCCTCCACGGTGGAACCCACGGTGGCGTACCCACACATCCCCAGCAACGGGCGCGTGGCCGGCAGTGACAGGATCGCCGTCACGCACGCCTACGTGGGGTCGTGCACCAACGGGCGCATCAGCGACCTGCGTGACGTGGCGCGCATCCTGCGCGGCCGCAAGGTCGCCGACGGCGTGCAGATGATCATCGTGCCCGCCACCCAGCTCATCTGGAAGCAGGCCGCGGCCGAGGGCCTGATGGAGGTCTTCGTGGAGGCCGGGGCCAGCGTGTCGTATCCGTCGTGCGGCGCGTGCCTGGGCATGCACTCGGGCGTGCTGGGGCCGGACGACGTGTGCATCTCCAGTTCCAACCGCAACTTCGTGGGCCGCATGGGCGACCCCAGCGCGCAGATCTACCTCGCCAGCCCGGCCACCGTGGCGGCCAGCGCCGTCGCTGGGTTCATCAGCGACCCGCGCGCCTACAACGACGAAGCCGCCGACTGAGGAGCGTGACATGGACCTGAAACTCCTGTTGGCCGTGGCCGCACTGCACGTGGTGGTGCTGGTCGTGCCCGGCCCGGACGTGCTGCTCGTCAGCCAGACGGCGCTGGCCCGCACCCGGCGCGCCGCGCTGCTGGCGGGCCTGGGCGTGGTGCTGGGCATCGGCCTGCTGTTCCAGGCGTTCCCGTGGGTGCACGGCGTGATCAAGGTCGCGGGCGGCGTGTACCTGCTGTGGATGGGCTACAGCCTGTGGCGCTCCAGCCTCACGCCGGGGCACGCCGCGCACGCCCCGGTGGGCGCGCCGGCCGGCGACCTGCACGCGCTGCGGGCGGGGTTCCTGACGAACATCGCCAATCCCAAGGCGGCGGTGTTCTTCGGGAGCGTGTTCTCCGGGGTGCTCGGCGCCCACGCGGACGCGCCGCTGAAGATCGCCGCCTTCGCCGTCATCGTGCTGCTCAGCGTGGCGTGGTTCACGCTGGTCGCCACCGGCATGTCCACCGCCCGCATGCAGAGCGCGTACCTGCGCGCCCGGCGGGGTGTGGACCGCGTGGCGGGCAGCCTGATGCTGGGCTTCGGCGGGCTGCTGCTCGCCAGCCGGGAGTAGGGATGGGAGACGCCAAACGCCGCAAGGCCCTGGGCCTGATGCCCGCCGTGCATCCCTTCGAGGCGCAGCTCGACGTGGGCGCCCACGCCACGCTGCTCAGCGGCCCGGACGACGCCCGCCTGCGGAGCATGATCACCGCCACGTTGGAGGCCACGCAGCTGTCTGGCGACGCGTGGGCCAGCGAGTACCGCGCGCACCACGTGCTGGCCGGGCACGTCCCGGCGCGGCTGGCGACGGCCGAGGACGTGCACGCGATCCCGGTCGCGCCCCACCGCCGCGTTACGGGGGAACTTGTGGTCGGCTCCAGCGCGCCGGAGACGGACGACGTGCTGCTGCCGGTCGAGGGCGGCTTCGTGCGCCTGAGGACGCAGCAGCACTCGCACGACGGCGTGACGTGGGTGTCGCCCACGCCGCCCCGCGATCCGCAGGCGTTCCTGCGGCGGGTGCAGGACAACCCCGCGTTCGAACTCCAGGGCGACGTGATCGCCCAGATCCACGCCGAGCACTGGCTCGAGGGCCGCATCGACCTCGACCCGGAGCCGCCGGACGACCTGCTGGACGCCACCGAGGAGATCGTGCGCGAGTGGCACGGCAGCACTCCGGAGGACTGGGCGGCCATCCACCGCGACCTCGGCGGTGAGGGCGTGCCCGTGGCGCGGCGCACGGTGTTCGAGCTGCGCCGGCCCGCGCCGCTGCAATCCCCCCTGAGCCGGGTGTTCGCCATCCGCCAGGGCGTGGAGTTCTTCGCGCTCGCCACCGGCGCGTCGTACACGCTGGACGGCGAGGAGTGGATCACCTACGACCCGGCCGACTCCCCGCTGTCCGCCGGCGGGTTGCCCCCGGAACTCGCGGACCTGTTCGACATGGACACCGTGTCCGTCACGGTGCACGCCGACGGCCGTGTGGAGTGGGGGGACGCGGCCGTGCCTGAAGGGCGCGTGGACGCTCTGACCGACAACCTGCGCGACGCGACCGGCGCCGGCGATCCGGAGCACTGGGCTGCGTGGACCGCCGCCGTGCTGGGCGAGACCTACGGCGACGAACTCCGCGTCCCCGAGGGCGCGGCCCTGCCCGTCCCGGTGGCTGTCAAGCTCGACATTCCCACCGACGCGCTGGAGGACGACGATTCCCTGTCGCAGACCTTCATGGAATCCGAGGTGACCTTCGACGGCGCGGCGTGGCGCGACCTCTACGACGAGGAGCCCCCGCCCGAACTCGCGGCCTTCCGCCCGCCCACGAACTAAGCTGAAGCGCCGCCATCCTCTACCCACAAGGAGTGCCCATGCCCACCGTGCACGTGTTCGCCCGTGACCACATCAACACCGACGAGATCATCCCCGCGCGCCACCTGACCACCGACGTCGAATCAGAACTCGCCCGTTACGCCATGGAGGACTACGACAAGGACTTCGTGCGGCGCGTGCAGCCCGGCGACATCATCGTGGCCGGCGCCGACTTCGGCTGTGGCAGCAGCCGCGAGCACGCCGTCTGGGCGCTGCGCGGCGCGGGCGTGTCGGCCGTCATCGCCCCGAACTTCGCGCGCATCTACTACCGCAACTCGATCAACAACGGCTTTCTCGCGCTGGAATGTGACGGCATCGTCGAGGCCTTCCAGGACGGCGATCCGGCCGACCTCAACCTGCGCGGCGGCACCATCACCAACACCCGCACCGGGCAGAGCCTGACCTTCGTGCCGGTGCCGCAGTTCGCGCTGGACGTGCAGAAGGCCGGCGGGTGGCTGGAGTACATGAAGGCCCACGACCAGGCCGCGCTGGAAGCCGAGACGCTGAACGCACAGAGCACCGAGGCCGGACACGGCCACCCCGGCCAGGAGGAGCAGCATGCCTAAGGTCGTCACGCTGCCTGGCGACGGCATCGGCCCGGAGGTCACGGCGGCGGCCGTGCAGGTGCTGCGCGAGGTCGCGCCGGACGTGCAGATCGAGGAGCACGCCATCGGCGGCGTCGCCTACGACACGTACGGTGAACCCTTCCCGCAGCGCACCCGTGACGCCCTGCAAGGCGCCGACGCCGTGCTGCTCGGCACCGTGGGCGGCGCGCAGGACAGTGTGTGGAACACGCTGCCGCGCCCGCTGCGGCCGGAAAGCGGCCTGCTCGCGCTGCGCAAGGCGCTGGGCTGCTACGCGAACCTGCGCCCGGTGCGCGTGCAGCCGGGTCTGGAGCACCTGTCGCCGCTGAAGGCGGACCTCGCACGCGGCGTGGATATCCTGATCGTGCGCGAGCTGCTGGGCGGCGTGTACTTCGACGGCGACCGCAAGATCGACGGCGCGACCGCCTACAACACCATGCGCTACACCACGCCGGAGGTCGAGCGCGTGGCGCGCGTGGCGTTCTGGGCGGCCGAGCAGCGCAAGGGCCGCGTGACCAGCGTGGACAAGGCCAACGTGCTGGAGGTCAGCGAACTGTGGCGCCGGGACGTGACCGCCCTGCGTGACCGCGAGTACCGGGGCATCCACCTGAACCACGAGTACGTGGACTCGGTCGCCATGCTGATCGTGTCGGACCCCAGCCGGTACGACGTGATCGTCACCGAGAACCTCTTCGGGGACATCCTGAGCGACCTCGCCGCGGTGATTCCCGGCAGCCTGGGCCTGATGCCGAGCGCGTCCCTGGGCGACGGCGCGGGCCTGTTCGAGCCGATCCACGGCAGCGCGCCGGACATCGCCGGCAAGGGCGTCGCCAACCCGGCCGCCGCGATCATGAGCGCGGGCATGCTGCTGCGCCACGGCCTGAAGCGCCCGGAGGCCGCCAACCAGATCGACCGCGCGGTCGCGCTGGCCCTGCGCGCCCAGCCGACCCGCGACCTGGGCGGCACGGCCGACACGCAGAGTTTCACCCGCGCCGTGATGGACGCGCTGGAGACTTCGCCCGCCGTCGGGTAAGGCGCGCCGCAGCGGGGCAGGGGAGATCACCTCCTCTGCCCCGCCGCCGTTCACGTGGAGGGGGCGGTCAGCCGGCGGTGGTAGTTGACCTGGCCCAGGTGCCAGGTCAGGTGCCCGTGCAGGTGGATCAGGAAGTACCCGGACGTCATGCCCTCGGGAAAGCCGGGCAGGGCGCGCGGGTGCGGAGCGGCCAGCGTGGCCTCGTCCAGCCGCGACAGCGTGCTGCCGACCAGCGCGCGGACGCGCTCGACGCCGTCCAGCAGGTCGGCCCTCGGCACGTCCCGCCGCGCGAACTCGGCCGGGCGGTCGCGCTCGTATGGCACGCCGCCCAGATCGTCCCCGACGAACTGCGACAGGTTGCCGATCAGGTGCAGCGCAAGGTTCCCGGCCGGGTTCAGGATGTCGCCCTGCACCCGCCACAGCGACGCCTCGTCCGGGTAGGCGCGCAGTTCGCCGTGCAGGGCCAGCAGATCGCGGTCGTAGAGGGCCTGGAGGTCACGCAGCATGGTTCACGATACGGCCTGGCACACGTCAGTCCACTTTGCGGGCCACGGCGAGGTGGACCGTCGTGCGCGGCAGCTCCGGCCGGTCGCGGATGATGCGGCTGGCGTAGCGGTGGAAGATGTCCTCCAGTTCGCCGCGCAGCTCGGCCAGGGTCGCCGTGTCGAAGCGGCCGGTCATCCACAGGTTCAGGGCATTGCCCTCTGGCACCAGGATGTCCTGACCGATCAGGTCGGCCGGGAGTTCCTGCTGGGTCACGAGGCGGCCCTGGTACAGCCAGATGCGGATGGCCCAGCGCGACGAGACCTCGTCCGTGTCATGCACGATGGCTGCCTTCAGCGACGCCCACATGGGGCCGTAGGTGCGGTCCACGATCTCCTCGGCGGCGTAGCCGCCGGCGGGCAGCAGCACGAATTCGGCGGCGGTCACGCGGTAGAGCTGGCCGCGTGAGCGCACGCCGCGCCGCGGTGGCGCGTCTCCGACGCTCTCCAGGATGCCGGCCTGCACGTAGCGGCTGACCCAGTACGCCATCTGGTTGGCCTTCAGGCCCCGGTGCGCGGCGGCGTCTGCCACGGTGTGCGGCGCCTGGAAAAAGGGCAGCAGGGTCAGGGTGCGCTGGTGGTCGAGCAGCAGCCCGATCACGTCGGGGTCATCGATGATCAGGCGGTCGAGCACGGTGGGTCCCAGGGTAACAGGTGGGGTGCGGCCTCACTCAAAACGGAGCCTGTGTTTTGAATGACCCGGTGTCTACAGTGCATGGCACGAGGACAGGACGTCCACAGCGCGCCGCGCCCGTCCGGCCTTCCCAGGAGCCACCGCCATGACGAAGCTGACCACGACCGCCCTGATCGCCCTCGCCCTCCTGACTGCCGGCACCGCCAGCGCGGCCCCCGGCCTGATGTTGAGTGACCGCGCCGGCTTCCTGGTCAGCGACCGGGCCGGGCTGCTGGTCTCGGACCGGTCCGGTTCCGTGACCGTGACGGGCCTGATGCTCTCCGACTGAGGACACGCCGCATCCCGGTGGGCCCAGACGCACGGCGATCTGGGCCCATACCCTGTGTCATCTGGGCGGCAGCAGCAGCTTGCCCTCCAGCGGGGTGCTCAGGACGATGCTGGTGTCGCAGGTGAAGCCCATGGCGATCAGGTCCGTCAGCATCGCCTCCAGCGCGCCCACGTCCGGCACGGCGACCTTGAGGATGCAGGAGTTGTCGCCGGTCACGGAGTGGCACTCCAGCACGCCGTCGTGCTTGGTGGCCCAGCGCACCAGGGTGGGGTCGTTGCGGCCCGAGTCCTGCACGCCGATGAACGCGGTGATGGTGCGGCCCAGCGGCTTGCTCGCCACGCGGATGCCGTAGCCGAGGATCACGCCCGCGTCCTCCAGGCGCCGGACGCGTTCGGTCACGGCCGGCGCGCTCAGGCCCACCCGGCGGCCGAGTTCACGCATGCTCAGTCGGGAGTCCGTCTGGAGTTCCTGCAGGATGCGGTGGTCGAGGGGATCGAGATTGCCGCCGGTCTGTCTCACGCCGGGTGCTCCGGAGACCGTTCGGGGGCCGTCCGCGCGGCGTGGAGCAGGGGAGCGTCCGCGGGTGACGGAGCGGAGCAGTGGGGGAGCCGCATCACGACCGCATCCTAGCAAATGTAAGGTCGTCGGTGGCGTTTGCGAGGTTCCCGCGCGCCGAAGGTGGCATGTGAAGGGCAGGGCGCCCATTCAAAACACACGCTCCGCGCCTGGACAATGGACGCACACCACGAGATTCGTCCCAGCGCACCGGAGGCCGCATGAGCACCCACACCCCGCACCCGCAGGCGACCACCCGGTCGCAACGCATGCTCCCCAGAAACCACCGCGCCGCCCGCTGGCAGGACGTGCCCGACGAGCAGTGGTTCGACTGGAAATGGCAGCTCAAACACCGCATCAACACCGTCGAGGAACTCCAGTCCGTGATCCGCCTGACGGATTCCGAGCTCCAGGGGGCCAGCGCCCACGGCATCTTCCGCTTGGACATCACGCCGTACTTCGCGTCGCTGATGGACGCCGACGACCCCACCTGCCCCATCCGCCGGCAGGTGATCCCCACCCACCACGAACTCGAGCCCTTCACGGCGATGATGGAAGACTCGCTGGCCGAGGACAAGCACAGCCCCGTGCCCGGCCTGGTGCACCGCTACCCCGACCGGGTGCTGATGCTGGTGACTACCCAGTGCGCCAGCTACTGCCGCTACTGCACCCGCAGCCGCATCGTGGGCGATCCCACCGAGACCTTCAACCCCGCCGAGTACGAAGCGCAGCTGAACTACCTGCGCAACACCCCCCAGGTGCGCGACGTGCTGCTCTCCGGCGGCGATCCGCTGACCCTGGCCCCCAAGGTGCTGGGCCGCCTGCTCGCGGAACTGCGCAAGATCGAGCACATCGAGATCATCCGCATCGGCACGCGGGTGCCCGTGTTCCTGCCCATGCGCGTCACGCAGGAACTGTGCGACGTTCTCAGTGAAAACCACCCGGTGTGGATGAACATTCACGTCAACCACCCGCGCGAGATCACCCCGGAGGTCGCGGACGCCTGCGACCGCCTCACACGCGCCGGCGTGCCGCTCGGCAACCAGAGCGTGCTGCTGCGCGGCGTGAACGACCACCCCGTCGTCATGCAGAAGCTGCTGCGGGAACTCGTCAAGATCCGCGTGCGGCCGTACTACATCTACCAGTGCGACCTCGTGCACGGCGCCGGGCACCTGCGCACCACCGTCAGCAAGGGCCTGGAGATCATGGAGAGCCTGCGCGGCCACACCAGCGGCTATTCCATTCCCACCTACGTCGTGGACGCTCCCGGCGGCGGCGGCAAGATTCCGGTCGCGCCCAACTACGTCCTGAGCCACAGCCCGGAGAAGCTGATCCTGCGGAACTTCGAGGGCTACATCGCCGCGTACTCCGAACCGGGCGACTACACCGGCCCCGATATGGCCGTGCCCGCCGAGTGGCAGCGCCGCGAACCCGGCCAGAGCGGCATCTACGGCCTGATGGAAGGCGAGCGCATCAGCATCGAGCCCCGCGAATTCAGCGAGAGCCGCAACCGTCCCGGCGCGACCAAGCACCGCCTCAACAGCCGCGAGGACAAATGGGCTGCGCACGGCATTGGGGAGAGTGTGGTGGTCACGGACACCGCGCCGGATGGCATGGCGCAGGAGCAGATGCCGGTGAGCGGGGACTGAGCAAGAATATGAGCATGGGCGATCAACTGAAAATGATGAAGGATTTTCTCTCTACTGCTTCTGCCGAAGAATGGTTTTTCGTCGCCACGACAACGAATTACGACGACAAGGAACTGCTGCACTGGATGGTCGATCAGCCGATTTGTCCGCAGGCAGCGGCCCATGCAATTTATTGGATGATGGGTCCGGGATTTTATACAAAGTTTCGCAGTATTGATGACGTTTCGGACTGGGCGAAACCAACCCTCGTACTGCTTAGGGATACTGAAAAGAAATTTGCTGATGGCTTCTATGCAGAATCGGACATCGGGTTCGACCCTTCGGCCGACTCAATGAGTGAAACTGACTGGGTCGCCGAGTACCCCGAGAGTGCTGAAGGTATTCAGATTCCAACGTCGATGAAGGTGAAAACTCCTGGTCGCAAATTAAGCCATTCAGATATCCCTGAAGGCTGGGATGACGGAATGCCCCCGCACGTTGTAGAAGCTGTCTGGAAAGAACTGGACAAGGAGTAATTCTCATGACTACCCTTCCCAAACCCCGCCAGCCTGAACTCAAGACCGCACTTCCTGGCCCCAAGACGGCCGCGATCATGGAGCGTGACGCCCGGCACCTCTCGACCTCGTACATGCGGCCGTACCCCTTCGTGCCGGATCACGGCGAGGGCGTGTGGCTGACTGACGTGGACGGAAACACCATGCTGGATTTCTTCGCGGGCATCGCGGTGTCCACGACCGGGCACGCGCATCCGCACGTGGTGAAGGCCGTGCAGGAACAGATCACGCGCTTCACGCACGTGTGCCTTACCGATTACCCGCAGGAGATCACGACCAGCCTCGCGGAGCGCATGGTGCGCCACATCGAGAAGCCCGGCGAGAAGTGGCGCGTGTTCTTTGGAAACAGCGGCGCGGAGGCGGTGGAGGCGGCGGTGAAGCTCGCCCGCAACCACACGAGGCGGTCTCACATCATCTCGACCATCGGGTCGTTCCATGGACGCACGTACGGGGCGATCACCCTGACGGGCAGCAAGACGAAGTACAAGCGGGGGTTCGGGCCGCTGCTGCCGAACGTGTCGCACGTGCCGTACCCGAATCCGTTCCGGCCTCCGCTGGGCGCGACGGCGGACACCTGCGCCCAGGCGGTGATCGACCACATCGAGGGGCTGTTCCAGACGGTGCTTCCGGCAGACGAGGTCGCGGCGATCATCGTCGAGCCCATGCAGGGCGAGGGCGGGTACATCGTGCCGCCGGCCGATTTCCTGCCGAAGCTGCGCGCCCTGTGTGACGCGCACGGCATCCTGCTGATCTTCGACGAGGTGCAGGCGGGCATGGGCCGTACGGGCAAGATGTACTCGTTCCAGCACTTCAACGTGCAGCCGGACATCGTGACGGTGGCGAAGGGAATCGCGTCGGGCATGCCCATCTCCGCCATGCTGGCGAAGGAGAGCGTGATGACGTGGCCCGTCGGATCGCACGGCAGCACGTACGGCGGGAACCCGGTGGCGGCGGCGGCAGCGCACGCGACCCTCGACCTGCTGGAGGGCGTGGTCAAGCACCCTGGCTGCGGCGCCAGCCTGATGGCCAACGCGCGGGACGTGGGCGCCTACATCCTGAGCGAACTGCGGACCATGCAGACCGAGTTTCCCTGCCTGGGCGACGTGCGCGGCGAGGGGCTGTTCATCGGGCTGGAGTTCGTGACGCCCGACGGCCGCCCGGACGGGAAACTGAGGGACGAGGCGAGCCTGGCGATGTTCGAGCGCGGTCTGCTGAACCTCGACTGCGGCGAGGCCGTGATCCGCATCAGCCCGCCGCTGATCCTGACGAGGGAAGACGCGGCGACCGGGCTGGAGATCATGCGGGAAACGCTGCGCGCCCTGCGTTGAGACGCACCCGGGCGGGCCGGTCATCTCACGACCGGCCCGCCCCTTTACGTGGATTCAGCCCACGGTGTCGAGCGCGCGGGGGTACGAGCCGATGATCTTCGCGTAACTGGCCTTGCGGAGCACGCCGGCCAGCGCCTGCGCCACCTGCGGATCGCGGGCGTCGCCCTCGATGTCCACGTACATCAGGTAGCTCCACGCGCGGTCGCGGCGCGGGCGGCTCTCGATGCGCGACAGGTTCAGGCCGCGCAGCTCGTTCAGCGTCTCGACCAGGAAGCCCGGCGTGTGGCGCACGGCGAACACCAGGCTGGTCTTGTGCGGCGCGTCCGACGGCGCGGGTTCGTGGCGGTGCAGGATCATGAAGCGCGTGTAGTTGAAGGGCTCGTCCTCGATGTTGCTCGCCAGGATGTTCAGGCCGTACAGCTCGGCTGCGCGGCTGCTGGCGATGGCGGCCAGGTCGCGCTCGCCGCTCTGCGCGAGGTTCTTGGCGCTGCCGGCGGTGTCGTGCGCGGCCACCGGCTGCCAGCCGTGCTTGCGGATCAGCACCGTGCACTGGTCCAGGGCGGGCTGCTGGCTGGCCACGCGGCGGATGTCGTCCAGGCCGACGCCGGGCAGCGCCATCAGGCAGTGGGACACGCGCACGACCACCTCGCCCACCACGTGCAGGTCGGTTTCCGAGAGCAGGTCGATGGACTGGTGGATCGCGCCCATCAGCGAGTTCTCGACCGGCAGCACGCCGTACTCGGCCTCGCCGTTCTCGACGGCCTGCGCGACCTCGTGGAAGGTCGGGTAGCCGCGGGTGGCCGTGGTATGCGCGACGGCGTTCAGCGCGGCGATCTCGCCGTATGAGCCGGGATTGCCCTGGTAGGCGACGGTCAGGTCGGAGGCCGGCGTGGTCATGCCCGGAGGCTAGCGCAGCGTGCCGGCGGCGTCGCCGCGCGCGGGTAGACAGTCCGCTCAGCCCGCCCGCACGTCCCGGTGCAGGCGGTCGGCGGCGACCAGCAGCACGTCCCACACGCTGGAGAACGGCGGGGCGTACGCGAGGTCGCAGTCGAAGAGATCCTGCACGGTGGCGCGCTGCTGGAGCAGGGCGGCGACCACATCCACGCGTTTGGCGCTCAGGTGGCCGTGTGCGACGATCTGCGTGCCCAGCAGGCGGCCGCTGCCGCGCTCGGCGGTCAGGCGCACGTGGATGGGTTTGGCGTCGGCGTAGTACCCGGCGTGGTCTGTGCTGCTCACGTCCACCGAGTGCGCGTGCAGGCCCAGCGCGTCCGCCTCGGTCTGGGTGAGGCCGGTGCGGGCCACGCCCAGGGTGAAGGTCTTGAAGATGGCCGTGCCCAGGATGCCCGGAAAGGTGGCGTGCCCGCCGGCCATGTTCACGCCGGCCACGCGGCCCATGCGGTTGGCGGTGAGCCCGAGCGGGATGTGCACCCGTCGCCGCGTGACGCGGTGCGTGGCCTCAGCGTTGTCGCCGGCCGCGTACACGCCGTCCACGCTGGTGAGCTGGCGGGCATCCACGGCGACCGCGCCGGTCTTACCGATCCGGGCGCCGGCGGCCCGCGCGAGCGCCGTGTTGGGCCGCACGCCGACCGACACGACCACCACGTCCGCGCGGACCAGCCCGGCGTCCGTCTGCACGCCCGTCACGCGGCCGCCCTTGCCGGTGAGCCCCGTCACGGTCACGCCGCAGCGGACGTCCACGCCGTGCTCCTCGACGACCGTGCGCACGCGCTGCTGGTACGGCGGGTCCAGCACGCGGCCGGCGATGTCCGGTCCCTTTTCCAGCATGACCACGCTCAGGCCGCGCGCCCGGAAGTTCTCGGCAAGTTCCAGGCCGATGTACCCCCCGCCGACGATGCACGCGCGCCGGGCGCCGTCCAGGCTGGCCTGGATGGCCTGGCCGTCCGGGATGTCCTTGAGGACGTGCACGCCGCTGAGGTCCGTGGTCGCCCAGTCGGGGCGGACCGGCGACACGCCGGTGGCGAGCAGCAGGCGGTCGTAGGGCTCCGTGACGGTGCGGCCCGCGTCCCGGTCGAGCACCGTGAGGGTGCGCGCGGCGGCGTCGATGCCCGTGACCTCGTGCCGCAGCCGCACGCCGATGCCGCGGGCACGCATCTGCTCGGGCGTGCGGGCGACCAGATCACCAAAGTCCTCGACGTCGCCGCCCAGCACGTAGGGCAGGCCGCACGCGCCGTAGCTGATCCACTCGCCGCGGTCGAACACCACGATCTGCGCGGCGGGGTCGAAGCGGCGGGCGCGGCTGGCGGCACTCATTCCGGCGGCCACGCCGCCCACGATCACGAGACGCATGGGCCGAGCGTACCTCGGCCGTGAAGAGTGGGCCTTTACCGCCCGTACACCTGCGCCCAGTAGGTGGTGAACACGGTGCCGGGCAGGCCGTTGTTCTCGTCCACGCCCACGCGCCTCCAGCGGGCGTCCATGATGATCCGGCAGTGCGGCGGGCTGTCCAGCAGCGCCCGCACCGCCTCATCGGGCGTCAGGGCGTCGTAGGCGAGTGTCTCGGCGACCTCGGCGTCCGGCCAGCCGGCGGCCTGGGCGCGCGTGGGCGGCGTGCTGCCGGTCACGGGGTTGACGTGGCCCCGGTAGTTGTACTGCGGCAGTTCCGTGACCTGCTGCGTGGCCGCCTGCGCCAGGGTGGCGTCCGCGGTCAGCGGCCCCACCCCCGGATACAGCGTGTCGCCGCAGCGCTGGCCCTGGCGGCGGGCCTCGTTCAGGCCGCTTAGCATGGCGGCGTTCCACGTGGCCCTCGCGCTCAGGTCGAGTTCGGCGGGGCGGGCGTACACCAGCGCCGCGCGCGTTCCGTCCACGGCCACGCCGTAGCGCGGGTAACCCACCCGGTTCCCACACTGGTTCGCCAGCGAGTCGCGCACCTTCTCCCAGCTCGTCAGTTTCGGCACGAGCACCATGCCGGCCGCCTTGACCGGCAGCCCGGCGGCCGTGAAGGCGGCGCGGTCGATCTTGAAGCCGCGCAGCATCCGGCCTGCGAGGTCGTTCAGGCGCGGATCGGGGCGTGCGTCCTGCCCGCAGGCCTGGAAGTCCTGCTGCACCACCAGGGCGAAGGTCAGGGCGTCCGTGACGGGCTCGTTCGCTGCGAGCGGCCACGGCAGCGCGGCCAGCGCCTGCGTCGTCACGTCCGGAAGCTGCGCGTGGGCCGCAGAACACAGGCCGAGCAGGGCGGCAAGGACGGAGAGGACAGGGGCGCAGCGGAACATTCATCCACTCTTCATCTCCGCGCCTTGCGGCGCCCTGACGCCGGCAATCCTAAAGGTCAGCCGCCGATGTCCCGCCGCGTGAACAGGGGCCGGGCCAGCCCGACCAGCACGAGGCCCACCACGGCGCATGCGATCAGAGGCGCGGGACTGACCGCGTGCGTCAGCGGCGCGTCTCGCAGCGGTACCGTCCATGGGTTCAGCCACGCGGCGTCCCGCAGCGCGGGCACCTGGGCGCTGAGGGTGTGCAGCACCATCAGGCCCACGCCCAGACCCGCCCCGACGCCCGCCGCGAGGCCCGGCCGGCCGGTCGCCGCGCCCACTGCGAGGGCGAGCGCCCCGAACACCCACGCGCCCAGCGTGAACAGCGCGCTGGTCTCCAGCACCCGACTGGCCGGCAGCGGGGCCTGGAACACCTGGCCCAGCCCCCAGCTCGCCACGAACAGCACGCCGCCCAGCGCGAGCAGCAGCGTCAGCAGGGCCAGCGTGCGTCCCAGCAGCAGCGCGCCCCGTGACACCGGCTGCGCCAGCGGCCCCTCCAGCCACCCGCGCCCCTCGTCCCCGGCGATCAGGGCGGCGCCGGTCAGGCCTGCATACACGCTGAGCAGCGCCGGCATCAGCGAGTACAGCCGCCCACCCATGTATCCCGCCGGGCTGGTGAAGTCCGTGCCGAACAGCGCCTTCAGGGCGTCTGGGAGGTTCTGCACGATCTCGTTCACACTGGGGTCGTTCTTCACCGTGGGGTAGAACGCGAGCACCAGCAGCGTGTATGCCAACAGGCCCGCCGACCAGCCCAGCCACGCGCGGCGGTGGTCGGCCAGCGCGTGCTGCCACAGCTCCAGCCACGCCCGGTCAGCGGTCATGGCCGGTCCCCCGGTACTCGCCCAGGAAGGCGTCCTCCAGGGTGGGCGGCGTGACGCTGAAGGCGGAAAGCTCCTCGTCCGCCAGCGCGCGCAGGAGGTCACCGGGCGCGCCTCGCCAGTTCGCGTGCAGCTCGTGCCCTTCTCTAACCACGTCCGTCAGGCCGGGCAGCGCCGTGAAGTCGCGGGTGGGGGACGCGGCGAAGTGCACGCTCACGCGCTGTGGCAGGCCGGCGGTCAGGGCGGCGAGGTCGTCCACCCGCACGAGGTCGCCCGCGCGGATCAGGCCCACGCGGTCCGCCACGCGCTCCACCTCGGTCAGGACGTGGCTGGACAGGAACACCGTGCGGCCCTCCGAGCGCGCTTCCCGCAGCAGCGCCAGCACCGTGTCCTGCGCCAGGGGATCGAGGCCGTCGGTCGGCTCGTCCAGGATCAACACGTCCGCGCGGGCCGCGAGGGCGGCGCACAGGCCCACCTTCTGCCGGTTGCCCTTGCTGAGGGTGCCCACCCGCCGGGTCACGTCCAGCGCCAGCCGCCGCGCCACGGTCAGGCTGTGCGCCAGGTCGTGCTGGCCGCGCAGGGCGGCCGCGCGGCGGATCACCTCGCCCGCCGTCCACTCGGGCCGCAGCTTGATCTCGCCCGGCAGGTAGCCCACGCGGGCATGTACGGCCTCGCGCCCACGCCACACGTCGTGGCCCAGGATGCGGGCCGATCCGGCGGTCGGCCGCAGGAAGCCGAGCAGCGTGCGGATGGCGGTGGTCTTGCCCGCACCGTTCGGCCCCAGGAACCCGAAGATCTCGCCGGGCGCGACCTCCAGGGTCATGGGCCGCAGCCCCACGCCCGGCGCGTACTCCTTGCCCAGACCGCTGGTCTCGATGGCGTTCACGTGGACTCCTCCTTCGCGCGGTGCCACTCGGCCAGCACCGACGGGAACAGCCGCAGCCACAGGCGGTAGAACGCTGCCATCTCGCGCAGCGGCCCCGGATCGCCGCCCGGCGGCAGAGCGGCCAGGCCCTCGTCGGCCAGCCGCACCAGTGTGTCCAGCTTGCGGTTGCCCTGCTCGGTCAGGGTGGCCCACGCGTTCGGTTTCACGCGGAAACGGTCGGCGCGCTCGCCGGGATTCGGGGCGTGCTCGATCAGCCCCATCAGCGTGAGGTGCTTCAGGCCGGTGCCGACACCCGCGCGGCTGGATTGCAGCAGACTGCTCAGCTCGGCGGCGGTGTGCCCGCCCGGCGGCGCACACAGCAGCGCGCCCAGCACCCGCCCGGAGATGCGCGGCATCCCGATCATTTCCAGCAGCACCCCCGCCCGCTCGATGAACTGCAGCGGTTCATCCATTCCATAAGCGTATGACTTTCCAGAACTTTCTGAAAACTGCGTCGCATCACGTTCAGACGGCTGGATGCGCCCGGCTCGCTGCGGGACTACCCTGGGGCATGACCCGCACCGCGCCCGCTCCGCTGGCCCCCGCGCCGACCGCCGACCTGCCTGCGTACACGCCCCTGAACCGCGCCCGCCTGATCGCGCCCGGCCCGGTCGAGGTGGCGCCGGACGTGCTGCTGCAACTCGCACAGCCGCAGATGCACCACCGCGCCGCAGAAGGCATCGCCAAGCTGATGGAGGCCCGCGCGCAGCTCACGCAGTTGCTGGGCGACCCCTACGACGCCGTGATCACCACCACGTCCGGCACCGGGGCCTTCGAGGGCGCGCTGATCAGCACCACGCCGCCCGGCGCCACCGTGGTGAACGCCCAGGCGGGCAAGTTCAGCGAACGCTGGGGCGAGATGGCCCGGCGCTTCGGCTACGACACCCGGATTGTCGCCCAGCCCTGGGGCGGCGTGCTCGACCCGGACGAGGTCGCGGACGCCGCGAAGGACGCGCATACCCTGCTGATCACGCACAGCGAGACCAGCACCGGCGCGCTGCACGACCTCCAAGCCATCGCGGCGGCGGCCCGCGCGCAGAACCCCGATCTCATCATCATCGCGGACTGCATCACGTCATACGGCGTGGCGGAACTGCGGCCCGCCGCGTGGGGCGTGGACGTGATCGTGTCGGGCAGCCAGAAGGGCACCGCCACGCCGCCCGGCCTGGGTTTCGTGCTGTTCAGCCCCGAGGTGCAGGAGCGCCTGATCAGGAACCCGGAAAAGGGCTTCTATCTCGACATGACGCGCGAGTTGGCGGGCCAGAAGGCCGGCAGCACCCCGCAGACGCCGGCCATCAACCTGATCTATGCGCTGTCCACCGCGCTCGAGCGCCTGCTGGCCGTGCCGCTGGAGGTGCTGTGGGCCGAGCAGCGCTGCAAGACCGACGCGCTGATCGCCGCCGGCACCGTCCTGGGCGCGCCCGCGTGGGCAGCGCGCACCAGCCCCGCGGTCGCCGTGCTCACCCCGCCCGATGGCCTCACCGGCCGGCAGGTCGCCGCGCGCCTCGCCGCGATGGGCCAGCGGGCGCTGGCCGGCCAGGCCCCACACGAGGACACGGTGTTCCGAGTGAGCACCATGGGCTATGCCGACCGCTACGACGCCCTGGCGATCGCCGGGGTGCTGGAGGACGCCTTCGCCGGCCTGGGTGTGAAGGTCGAGCGGGGCGCGGCCGTGCAGGCGGCGTGGGCCGCGCTGAAGGACTGAAGAGCCAACGGAGGAGGCCGGACAGTCACTGTCCGGCCTCTTCTCGTTGCGGTGTGGGTCAGGCGGTCGGGGCCGCCCGGCGCGCGCGCGCCCGCAGGACCGGCGGCACGACCAGCGCGAGCAGCACGATCAGCAGGATGAACACCGTCAGCGGGCTGCGCAGGAAGATCGTGGCGTCGCCGTTGCTCTGCTGCAGGGCGGTGCGGAAGAACGACTCGGCTGTCGGCCCCAGCACCACGCCGATGATGGCGGGCGTGACCGGGAAGTCGAAGCGGCGCATGCCGTAGCCGATCACGCCGAACAGCGCGAGCAGGAACAGGTCGAACACCGAGTTGTTCAGCGAGTACACGCCGACCGTGCTGAACACCAGGATGCCGGCGTACAGGTATGGGCGGGGAATCAGCAGCAGCCGCGCCCAGATGGGAGCGAGCGGCAGGTTCAGCAGCAGCAGCATGACGTTGCCGATGTACAGCGAGGCGATCAGGCCCCACACTAGGTCGGCGTTCGTGAGGAACAGCAGCGGCCCCGGTTGCAGGCCGTACTGCTGGAACGCGGCCAGCAGGATCGCGGCGGTCGCGCTGGTCGGCAGGCCCAGGGTCAGCAGCGGCACCAGCACCCCCGCAGCCGAGGCGTTGTTCGCCGCTTCCGGCCCGGCCACGCCCTCGATGGCGCCCTTGCCGAACTCCTCCGGGTGCTTGCTGAGGCGTTTTTCCAGGGTGTAGCTCAGGAACGTGGGAATCTCGGCGCCGCCGGCGGGAATGGCGCCGAAGGGAAAGCCCAGCGCCGTGCCGCGCAGCCACGGCTTCCACGAGCGCCGCCAGTCGTCGCGGTTCATGGTGGCGCCGCCCTCGAGCTTGATGACGTCCTGGGTCTTGCGGAAGCGGCTGGCGACGTACAGCGTCTCCCCGATGGCGAACAGACCGATCACGACCGTGATGAAGTCGATGCCGTCGAGCAGCTCCGGGCGGCCCAGCGTGAAGCGTGCCTGGCCGCTCTGCGAGTCGGTGCCGATCAGGCCGATGGCGAGACCGAAGAACAGGCTGATCAGGCCGCGCAGCGGAGAGCCGCCGAAGGTCGCGCTGATCGTCACGAACGCCAGCATGATCAGGGCGAACTTGGCGCTGGGCGGAATCTGCACGGCGATGTCCGCGATGGCCGGCGCGAAGAACGTCAGCAGCACCGTCCCGATGGTGCCGGCCACGAACGACCCGATGGCGGCGGTGGCGAGCGCGGCGGCCGCGCGGCCCCGGCGGGCCATCTTGTTGCCCTCCAGCGCCGTGATGATCGAGCTGGACTCGCCGGGCGTGTTCAGCAGGATCGAGGTGGTGGAGCCGCCGAACATGCCGCCGTAGTAGATGCCGGCGAACATGATGAACGCGCTGACGGCTGGCAGCTTGGCGGTCACGGGCAGCAGCAGCGCCACCGTCAGGGCCGGGCCGATGCCGGGCAGCACGCCGACCAGCGTGCCCAGGGTCACGCCGATCAGCGCCCACAGCAGGTTCAGCGGCGTCATGGCGGTGCCGAAGCCCGCGAACAGGGAGTGCAGGGCGTCCATTACAGCAGTCCTTTCAGCACGCCCGCCGGCAGGCTCAGGCCCAGGCCGCGCGTGAACACCACGTAGGTCACGAGCGCCACGATCAGCGAGATCGCGGTCATCAGGGCGTAGCGGCGCTCCCCGAAGGCGAAGGCCACGCTGAAGTACATGACGGCGGTGCCGATCACGAAGCCCAGCGGGGCCAGCAGCACGCTGCCCAGCAGGAAGCCGCCCAGGATCACGCCGGGGCTGCTCAGGTCGGCGGGCGCGTCCGGGTCCGTGTCCTCCTCGGCGGACGGTTCGGCGCGGTCGCCGCGCAGCGTCAGCGCGGTCAGGATCACGCCCAGCAGTAGCGTGCCGCCCCCGACGATCAGCGGGAACACGCGCGGCCCGACGACCGCGTTGATCCCGAAGGGAATGGCGAAGGCGCCGAACAGCAGCAGCGCGCCGACGATGGTGACGCCCAGCGCGACCAGCAGGTCCGGGACGCTCACGCCGGAGCGCGGAGCACGGGAAAGGGGCGGAGTGGGGTCAGACATCGGGACAGGCCTCCTGGAGCGCGGGAACGAAGCAGCACACGGACGGGGGGGCGGGTGACCGCTGCCGGTGCACGCCGCCCCCGCCGGCCGAACGTTACTTCACGAGGCCGATGTCCTGCAGGATGCCCTTGACGCGCGCCGCCTCGACCTTCAGGAACAGCGAGTACTTGCTGCCGCTCATGTACAGGTCGGTCCAGTTGCGGGTCTTCAGCGTATCCTGCCACGCCTTGGTCGCGTGCATCTTGTTCAGGGCCGCGATCATGGCGTCGCGGTCGGCGGCGCTCACGCCGGGGGCGGCCACGATGCCGCGCCAGTTGGCGAGTTCCACGTTGAAGCCCTGCTCCTTGAAGGTCGGTGCGTCGATCCCGGCCTGGCGCTTGGGCGCCGAGATGCCGATGGCGCGCAGGCGCCCGGCCTTGATCTGCGCCTCGAACTCGCCGTAGCCGGCGATGGCGCCCGCGACCTGGTTGCCCAGCACGGCCGCCAGGGCCTCGCCGCCGCCGCTGAACGGCACGTAGTTCATCTTCTTGGGGTCGATGCCGTTCGCCTTGGCGAGCAGGCCCAGCAGGATGTGGTCGGTGCCGCCCGCGCTGCCGCCGGCGACTGCCAGGCCGTTGTTGGACTTCCATGCGGCGGCGAAGTCCTTCATGGTCTTGTAGGGGCTGCTGGCCGGCACGACCAG
Organism: Deinococcus metalli; assembly: GCF_014201805.1. Lineage (NCBI taxonomy): Bacteria > Thermotogati > Deinococcota > Deinococci > Deinococcales > Deinococcaceae > Deinococcus > Deinococcus metalli. The sequence goes on from NZ_JACHFK010000001.1 coordinate 558,796, forward strand.
AACCTCGTACTCGCCGGTCAGGCGGGCCAGCGGGGTCACGCGGCTCAGGTCGACCTTGCTGGAGTTCGTGAGGATCGCGCCCACCATCACCAGGCCCATGGTCATCATCTGGCTGCCGTCGCCCTTGGCGTTGTACAGCTGCGCCAGGCCGATGGTGCCGCCCGCGCCAGGCACGTTGAACACCGTGACGGGCTTGACGATGCCCTCGTCCTGCATGACGGTCTGGATGGCGCGGCTGGTCTGGTCCCAGCCGCCGCCGGGCGCGGCGGGCGCCATGATGCGCACGTTCGACAGGCCCTGAGCCAGGGTGGTGGGGGCGATCAGCAGCAGGGCGGACAGGGCCAGAAGGGTCTTCTTGGCGTTCATGGGGTACCTCCGGGTGACGGCGCGCAGCGCGGCGTCCGTGAAGTGGGTTGTGATTGTCCACACCCTAGCCCCACGTCCCCCTGGTTTCAAGGCTCGCATGCGTCTGACACGGTGTTCTTCGTGACCACAATGCACAGTGGTGAACGCAATGCACGTTAGGGCACGGCGCGCTGATGGCCCGGTTCTACAATCGGCATCACGTCCTATGACTGCCTTCCGCCTTCCCCGTTCCGGCCTGCAGGGCCGGCTGGTGCGCTGGCACCTGCTCGTGCTGTGCGGCATGACGGCCCTGCTGCTGGGCGTGCAGACCCTGCACCTGTACGGCGAGGCGCGTGACCGGCTGGGCGAGCGCGCCATGACCACCAGCCGCATCGTGGCGACGCTGCCCGAGGTCGTGCGCGCGGCCGAGGCGGGCAACCAGGACGCCGCCCTGAACGCCGAGGTCAACGCCATGCGCGTGCAGGCCGAGGCGGATTTCATCGTGGTGGGTGACCGCCGCGGCATCCGCCTGGTGCACCCCCTGCAGGACCGCCTGGGCAAACCCATGGAGGGCGGCGACAACGACGAGCCGCTGTCGGGCCGCGAGGTGATCTCGGTCGCGCGCGGCAGCCTGGGCGTCAGCGTACGCGGCAAGGTGCCCATCTGGACGGGCGCGCAGCCCGGCACGCAGGTGGTGGGCGTGGTCAGCACCGGCTACCTGATGCCCCAGGCGTGGCACCTCGTCGGTGAGGCGCTGGTCAGCCTGCTGCCGTGGATCCTGCTCGCGCTGGGCCTGGGCACGCTGGGCGCTGTGTGGGCCGCGCGGCGGCTGCGCGCCGAGATCCTGAATCTGGAGCCCGAGGAGATCGCGGCGCTGGCCAGGCAGCAGCGGGCGGTGCTGGCCGCGCTGCGCGAGGGCGTGATCGCGGTCGACCGCGGCGGGCAGATCACGCTGGCGAGCGCGCGCGCCGCCGACATGCTGCTCGTGCCGTCCACGCCGGTGCCTCTGGCGCGGGTGTGGCCGGAACTCGCGGACCTCAGCCCCGGTCACGCCCGCCAGCAGAACCTGGAACTGCAATTGCGCGGCCAGCCGTACCTCGTGAACGTCGAGCCGCTCGACGGCGGCGGCCTCGACGGCGGGGGCTTCATCGTGGGCTTCCGCAACCGCGCCGAGGTGCTGGCCCTGGCGGACGAACTCACGCACGCGCGCGGCTTTGTGGACGTGCTGCGCGCCCAGACGCACGAGTACCAGAACCGCCTGCACGTGCTGTCGGGCCTGCTGCAACTGGGCCGGCACGAGGAGGCGCTGCGCGTGCTGAACGCCGAGATCCGCGCCGACGCCGAGTTCCGGCAGCTGCTGCGCGACGTGCAGGTGCCGCGGCTGGTCGCGCTGCTGGCCGGCAAGCGCGAGCGGGCGCAGGAACTCGGCATCGACTTCCAGGTCGCGGAGGGCAGCATGCTCTCCCCGGTGTGGGAACGGCACGCGGACACGCTGGTCACGGCGGTCGGCAACCTGACCGAGAACGCCTTCGAGGCGCTGGCCGGCCAGCCCGGCGTGGTCACGGTCCTGATCGGTGAGGACCCGGACGGCGTGCAGGTCGAGGTCGAGGACACCGGGCCCGGCGTGGCGCCCAACGTGCAGGAGCGGCTCTACACCCGCGGCGCGAGCAGCAAGGGCGAGGGCCGCGGCTACGGGCTGGCAGGCGTACAGGCGCGTGTGCAGGCGCTGGGTGGGCAACTGCGCTACGTGCGCCGCAGCGGCCGCACCGTCTTCCAGGTGAGCCTGCCGCCCCCCACCAGCCGCGCGCCCGGCGCTGCGCCGCTGGAGGTGGGAGCATGACCGGCCGCACGCCCAGCGTGCGCGTACTGCTGGTCGAGGACGACCAGCGGGTGGCGCGGGTCAACCGCGATCTGCTGGAACGCGACCCGGAGGTGCACGTGGTCGGGAGCGCGGCCACCTGCGCGCAGGGCGACGCGCTGGCACAGGCGCTGAACCCCGACCTGATCCTGCTGGACGTGCACCTGCCCGATGGCAGCGGCCTGGGTCTGCTGCGTCACTGGCGCTCGGTGGGCCGCACCACCGACGTCGCGCTGATCACCGCCGCCGACGATGAGGCCAGCGTCCGCCTGGCCCTGGCGCACGGCGCCTTTGACTATCTGATCAAGCCCTTCACCGGCGCGCGGCTGGCCGACCTGCTGGCCCGCCACCGGGCGCGACGGCTGCCGCCCGCGCCGGGCCCGGCCCTGCCGCGCCTCGACCAGGGCAGCCTCGACCGGCTGCTGGGCGTGCAGGGTCGGGGTGTGGAGCCGCTGCCGCGCGGCGTCGACCCCCACACCCTGGAGCGCGTCGCGCAGGCGCTGGGCGGCGCCGGCGAGGGCGTGAGCGCCGAAGACGTCGGCGAGCGGCTGGGCCTGAGCCGTGTGACCGCGTGGCGCTACCTCGAGCACCTCGTGCGCAGCGGCCGCGCCACCCTGGAACACCAGTACGGCCACTCCGGGCGCCCGGCGAAGCTGTACACCGCCCGCCCCGGCCCGGCCGATCCCGAGCGCTGAGGGCCGGCACCGCCGCAGGCCATCAGCCTGACCGTCACCTGTTCTGGGCCGGGCACACTCACAGCGATGCCAGACCACGCGGGCGACGCGCACGAACACCCCTTGAAAGGACGAGCGCCGTGACCGCGGCGCGGGCGCGGCGGCCCTTCCCCCGAAGTGGGCGTGAGCGCCGTCATGATGACTGGCCGCCCACCCGCCTACACTGGTCGGCCGTGCCGGTCCTGCTCCGCCCCGCGATCCTCCTCGCCTCGCTGCTGTGGCTGAGCGGCTGCGCGCCGCACTGGCTGGTCAGGGACACCCGCACTGCGGCCCTCGACCTGGCGGGTCGCGCGCCGGACGTGGTGATTCTGGGCGTGTCCGGTCGCTGCTCGCCGCCGTGTGTGGCGCCGCGCGACAACTGGGATTACCTGAGTTCCCGCGGCACCCTCGACGCCGTGGCCGACGTGTACGCCGCGGCCGGGTACCGCGTGGAGGTCGCCGGCTTTGCCAGCCACCCGGCCGCGTCCCACACGTCCCCGTACCTGCCCCGCCCGCAGTCCGGCTACGAGGCGCTGGTGGCCGCCGTCTCGCGGATGCGGGCGACGTGGCTGCGCTCCGGCATGCCGCCGCGCGTAGTCCTGGTCGCGCACTCGCACGGCGTCGCGTGGGCGCACCTCCTGACCCGCACCTTCCCCGAGGTCGCGTTCACCGCGCAGGTGGACCTGGACGGCATGTGCGTCGCGTGGCGGTCGGACTACGGCGCGGCCGTGCGCGCTCTGCCCCCGGCCGCGCCGGACGAGCCGCAGCTGCTGGACGCCTGCGACGCCGTGAGCATCACGGGCCGTACCGTGCCCCTCAAGGACGTCGTGTGGCCCAACGTGGCCCTGAACCTGGAGGTGCAGAGCAAGCGGCTCCCGGCGCGCACCAGCGCCAGCGGCGGCCTGCCCGTCAACTACCTGTTCGAACTGGCGCGCAACACCCGCCTGGACGGCACCGCCACCGGCATCCAGCACTTCCTGTCCGTCCGTGAGGACCACAGCGCGATCTCGTACCCGAACAGCGACGCGCTCGCGTGGGTCACCGCCCGTCTGCGTGACCAGATGCAGGCGTGGCCGGCGCCGCCTGCCCCGGCAGGCTCGGCCCAGCCTGCTTCCACCGTGGACCCACCCGCGCAGGAGCCGTGAACCGCCCGCTCACCGCACAGTCGTGAGCAGCCACGCCTGGGCCGCCCCGGCGTTCTGGACGGCCGCGCCGCGCTCCGGCGGAAACCACGCGAGCAGGCCGTCCAGCCCCGCGTCCACGTGGCCGAAGATCACCTTGTGGTCGCCGTCACGCAGGTGCAGCAGGCCCACCGGCCGGCCCACGGGCCGCGCGCCGACGGGCAGGGGGTCGCCCAGCCACACGGCGTCCACCTCGGCGCCGTCGGCTGGGTTCAGGGTGCCGGGCACACAGCCGTAGTTCACGGGGGCGGGCCGCGGCTCGGTGCGGTACGGCACCACGCGCCCACCCTGCCACACCCAGCGCTCCACGGTGCCGGCCGACCACTCCACCACGCCCGCCCACTCGGTGCCCACCGGCCCGCCGGCGTTCAGGGCTGCACCTCGTACAGTTCGACCTGCCGCAGCACCACGCCGCCCAGCGACAGCACCGCGCGGTATGCGCCCTGGTCCGGCGCCTCCAGCGTGAAGGTCGCGGTGGGCTGCGCGGCGTCGAGGTACACGCTGTCCTCGCCCAGCGCGCGGCTGCCGTCGAACCACTGCACCTTCAGGTACGCGGGCTCGAAGCGGCCGTCGACCCGCGCCTTCACGGTCAGGGTTGAGCCGCTGCGGATCAGGCTCGCGCCGGTCACGCGGGGCGTCAGGGTGACCTCCACGGGCCTGGGGACCGCCGGCACGAAGGCGTAGCGGCAGCCCGCCAGGCCCAGCGTAAGCAGGCCGGCAAACGAGACGGTCAGGACGCGGCGCAGCATGCCGAGATGGTAGAGCATCCACGTGAGCGCTCCGGAAGGGCGCGGCACGTCAGCGCAGGCGGTGCGCCTCGATGAACGCGATCACGTCGCGGCGGGTCGGCCCCAGGAAGGTCAGCGGCCGGGCCATCGCCGCGATGATCGTGATGTGCCCCATGCCCGGCAGCACCGTGAACGTGACCGGCACCCCGGCCCGGTCGAGCGCCGCGCGCATGTTCTCGCCGTTCTGCGCGCCCACGGTGCGGTCGCTGCCGGCCACCAGCAGCAGGTGCGGCGGCGCGTCCGGCCGCACGTGGCGGTCCGGCATCACCTCGTCCGGCGTGGCGCCCTCGGGGAAGGCCCGCGCGCTGGGCAGGCTCCGGAAGTCGTAGGAATACGGCCCGGCCACGCCGATCACGCCCCGCACCGCCGACACCGGCACGTCCACCTCGCGCAGCCAGCGCGCGTTGTCCACCGCCTCGACCGCGTTGAAGGCGCCAGCGGAGTGGCCCATCACGAACACGTTCTCCGGGTTGCCGCCGAAGGTCTTGGCACGCTCGCGCAGCACCTTCAGGGCCAGCGCGGTGTCCTGCACGAAGGTCGGGTAACGGTTCTGCGGGGCCAGCCGGTAACTCATCACGGCCGTCACGTAGCCGGCGCGGGCCAGGGACTCGCCCACGAACTTGTGGCCGTCCTTGTCGCCGCCCTCCCACGAGCCGCCGTGCACGAACAGCACGACCGGAGCGTTCGCCGCGCCGTGGGGCGCGTACACGTCCATGCGGTTGCGGGTGTCCGGGCCGTACGCCACGTCCCGCGTGACGTCGAGCCCCGAGGTGGACACGGCGCGGTTCAGGGTGTCCTGCGCGCTGCGCTGCGAGCAGCCGGCCAGCACCGCGGCGCCGACCACGAGCCCCAGCAGCAGCCAGGGAGAACGGGAAACCTTCGACATGCCGCGCAGCATAGGCAATCGCCGGCGCGGTCACGGCCGCGGACCCCACACTCTTCCTTCAGCGACGCCGCGGCCGAGCGCGTGAAACCTACACTTCACCGAACGCGACCGGGATAGCCTGACCGCGATGACCGGCCCGGCACACAGCGACGTCGTGGTGGTGGGTGGTGGCCCGGCCGGCACGGCGCTCGCGTCGGCCCTGGCGCGGCGTGGACTGGACGTGCGGCTGGTCGCGCCGCACCCCCCCACACCGTTCCCGGCGACCTACGGCGTGTGGCTGGACGACCTGCCCGGGTGGGCCACCGACATGACCGCCCAGGTGTGGACGGACGTGCGCGTGTACACGGACGACCACCCCCGGCCGCTGCACCGCCCGTACGCCCTGCTCGACAACGCGGCGCTGATGGAGGGGCTGCTCGCCCGGGCCGGCGCAGGCCTCTGCTGGACGGTGGGCACGGTGCGGTCGGTGACGCCCACGGCCGGTGGTCACCACGTGCACGGCGCGGCCGGCGAGTGCTGGTCGGCGCGGCTGGTCGTGGACGCCGCAGGGCACGGCGGCGCCCTCACGCCGACCACCTACCCCGGCGGCGCCGCGCTCCAGACCGCGTGGGGCCTGACCGCGACCTTCGACCGGCCACCCATCGCGCCCGGCTCGATGGTCTGGATGGACTACCGGCCGGCCGGACCGCCCGGCGGCGAGCCGACCTTCCTGTATGCCATGCACCTGGGGGGCGACCGCTACTTCGTGGAGGAGACCACCCTGATCGCGCGCCCGGCCGTGTCCCGGCGCGTGCTCGAGGCCCGGCTCCACGCGCGCCTGGACGCCGCCGGCACGCCCCCCCGCGAGGTGCACAGCACGGAATGGGTCGCGTTTCCCATGAACGGCGCCGCACCCGCGCCCGGCCCGCTGCTGGCCTTCGGGGCGGCGGCCGGGCTGGTGCATCCCATCAGCGGCTTCCAGGTGGCGGCTGCGCTGAGGCTGTCGGAGTCCGTCGCGGACGCGGTCCACGCGGCCTTCCAGAGGGGCGCCGATCCCGCGCGGGCCGGCTGGGACGTGCTGTGGCCCCCGGCCCGGCGCGCGGCGCGGGAGGTGCACCTGCTGGGCGTCCACGCCCTGCTGGGCCTGCCCGGCGCCGCCCTGCCGGCGTTCTTCAACGCCTTCTTCCGGCTGCCGCCCGAGCAGTGGCGCGCGTTCCTCGGCCCGGACACCCCGGCCGGCACGCTGTCGCGCACCATGCTGCGCCTGTTCCTGGACGCTCCGGCGGCCGTGCGCGGCCCGCTGGCCCGCGCCGCGCTGGGGCAGCCGGCCGTCAGCGTCCGGGCGCTCACGGCCGCGTGGCACGCGGCGGCGCCGTGATGGCCTGGCGCGCGCGGACTACACTGCGCCCATGAGCCTCCTGGACATGATCGGTCCTGTCATGATCGGGCCCAGTTCCAGCCACACGGCGGGCGCGTGCCGGCTGGGCCTGGTCGCGCACCACCTGCTGGGCGAGGCGCCCCGGACGGCGGTGATCGACCTGCATGCCAGCTTCGCCAAGACCGGACGGGGGCACGGCACGCACCTCGCCCTGATCGCTGGCGTTCTCGGTCTGCGCCCCGACGACGACCGCCTGCCGCGCGCGTTCGAGGAGGCCCAGGCCGCGGGTCTGGAGTTCCAGTTCCGCGACACCGATCTGGGCGACGTCCACCCCAACACCGCCCGCATCGACCTGCACGGCGACACGCAGCGGCTCACCGTGCAGGGCAGTTCCACCGGCGGCGGCGTGATCCACGTGACGCGGGTGCAGGGCCTGGGCGTGAACTTCAGCGGAGCCAGCCCCACCGCGCTGCTGCGCTACGCCGACGCGGTCGGCATGATCGCCCGCATCGCCAGCACGATCGCGGCCGACGGCGTGAACATCGCCACCCTGACGTGCACGCGCGACACCCGTGGCGGACACGCCCTGCTGGCCATCGAACTCGATCAGGCCCTTAGTGCGGAGGCGCTGGCCTTCCTTGGCCGCTGGCCGGACGTGACGTGGGTGCGGATGCTGCCCAAACTCATGGACGGCTAGGCCGGAACCCGAGCTGCCAGCCCACGCCGTCGGCGGCGTCCTGCACGGTGCGCAGCAGCATCTCGTGCGCGTGCAGGTGGGGCGTGGGGACGCTCACGCCCAGGGCGGCCAGCACCGCTCCGTCTCCGCCCTGGATGGGCACGGCCACGCTGCCGGTGCCGAGTGCCCACTCGTCCTGCGTGACCGCGTAGCCGTCCCGCCGGATGCGGGCGGCCTCGGCATTCCACGCGGCCGGTGACGTCACGGTGAGCGCGGTGTAGGCCGGGGCCGGGTGGGGCAGGGGCCGGCCCGCCAGCGCCAGCAGCAGCTTGCCGCTGGCCGTCGCGTGGGCCGGCAGCTCGAAGTCCAGTTCGCCCGCCACGGGCGGCCCGTCCCGGCCCTGGACGCTGCGGGCCACGCACAGCACGCGGTCCTCGCCGTCCAGCACGCTCAGGAAGGCCAGGCGGTGGGCGGCGCGCGCCACCCGCTCCATCGCGTCGTGCGCCGGGCCGTACCACGGCAGGCTGCCGTACAGCGCGCTCGACAGCTTGAGCAGCCGCCACCCCAGCCGGTAGCGGCCCCGGCCGTGACGGCTCAGTAGGCCGGTGGCTGTCAGCGTGAGGAGCTGCTCGTGCAGCGTGCTCGTCGGCACGCCGAGGTGGCGCGACAACGGCGAAAGTCGCCACTCGGTGTGGTCGGCATCGAAGGCCGACAGGACGTCCATGGTGGCCTGGAGCGACGAGCCGGTGGGCACGCGGTCATCCTAGCGCCGGCCGCGCCCTCGCCCGTAGGACTCCACCACCCGCACGGCCGCGCCCAGTCCGTCCTCGGCCCGGATGCGGTGTCCCAGGGCCGCCGCGCGTTCGCGTATGCCCGTGTCCACGCGCACCTGCGTCAGCGCGTCCCCGAGCGCGCCGGCGGTCAGATGGCGGGCGGGAACCGGCGAGGGGCCGACGCCCAGGCGACGCACCCGCTCGGCCCAGAACGGCTGATCCCCGAAGAACGGCACCACGACGGTGGGGACGCCTGCCGCCAGACCTGCCGCCGTGGTGCCGGCCCCACCGTGATGGACGGCCGCCGCCACGCGCGGGAACAGCCAGTGGTGCGGAACGCTGTCGGTGACGAAGACGTGTGGGGGAGCGTCGGCGGCGCTCAGTCCACCCCACCCGCTCAGGAGCACCGCCCGCTGCCCGCTGCGCTCCAGCGCGTCCAGCACCGTCCGGGTGGTGGCGGCCGCGTCCCGGGTCGTCATGCTGCCGAAGCCGATGGACACCGGTGGTGGCCCCGCGTGCATAAACGCTTCCAGGGCCGGTGGCGGGCTCCACTGCTGCTCACCGAGAAACCAGTAGCCGGTCAGGTGCTGCGCCGCGTCCCAGTCGGCGGGCCGGGGAAGTACCGCCGGACTGATGCCGTGCAGGGTGGGGGTGGTGTGGACGGGGCGCGGCCCCCACAGCGGAGCGGGGGGCAGCTCCAGCACCGCGCGCCGCGCGCGCGTGTCGGCCGCGCGGAACATCTGCCACATCACCTGGCGGGTCAGGACGTGCGACAGCCGGTTCGCCCCGCCGCCCAGGCGTGCCACCCCGGGCGGAAAGATCGCTCCGGGAAACGCCCGCGTGGGATGAAAGGGCACCACGTGCGCCTCTATCAGTGGAAGGCGCCGCTTCTCGGACACCGCCTGCGCCACGTTCATGCCGCCGATTCCGGCCAGCAGCAGCTCCGCGTCCTGCGCGGCGTCCAGGGCGTCCTGCGCCCAGTGCAGCGCGGCGTGGTGCGTGGCCCGGGCGGACACGCGGTTGATCTCCAGCATGTTGCCGCGCGCCAGCGCCGAGCGCATCTCCGGGCTGTTCACCACGTCCTGCACGTCGCCGCGCATGGGCCAGAAGTCCGGGCCGGCCGCGTGCACGAGGTCGCGGAAGGTGTCGTGCGTGGCCACGCGGACGCTGTGCCCGGCCCGCAGCAGGGCGGCCCCCAGCGCCACGTAGGGCTGCACGTCGCCGCGCGTGCCCAGCGCGATGACCGTGACGTTCACGCTGCGCCGCCGGGGAGGGTGGCCAGCAGGAGGTCGGTGACGGCCGACGCCACAGCGCCGGTGTCCGGCGGCGTGCCGTGCTCCAGGGCGTGCTGAAGGGTGAGGCCCAGCACCAGCGACAGCCCCGTGTGGATCATGGGCGCCGTATCCACGCCACGGAGTTCGGGTCGTGCGGCCAGCAGTTGCGCGCCGAGCGCCCCGGTCTCGGCAAAGGCAGCGGCGAGCGCCCGCCCGAGCGCGGGCCTGACCAGCGCCTCAGACACGACGATTCGGAACAGCGCGTGTCCGTCCTGCGCCAGGGCCGCCAGCGGTGCGGCCAGGAACGCCTCCAGAAACGGCCGCAGGTCGAGGGCGGCCATGTCCTCCGGCACCATGGACGCGCGGGTCTGCTCGCCCAGTGCGCCGAACAGGCCCAGCAACAGGTCGTCCTTATTGCGGAAGTGGTTGTAGAGGGTTCCCTCGGCCAGACCGGCCTGCCGGGCCACCGCGCGCATGGTGGTGCGGTGGTACCCCTGCTGTGAGAAGCACACGCGCGCGGCGTCGAGGATCACGCCGCGACGCTGCGGATCGGCGGGCGCCCGGGGGGCCGCACGCGGCTTCCTGTCCGGCGTCTCTGAGTGAGTGCTCACTCATTCATGGTGGCGCGGAGGGCTGGGTTCGTCAAGCACACTTCCGGCTCTACCGGAAAGGGCGGTTGTGGGGGATGTGGGACGGGCAGAAGATGATGCCCAGACGCCGATGGTGCACAGCGGGCCGCGCGCAGCGACGCGCCGCTTCCCCTTCGGAGACCCATTCACTGCCGGCACACCGCCCCATTCTTGGAGGTTCATCCATGACTCAGACTGCCGATTCCGCCCCCGTCGTTCGTGCTCCGCGCGGCCCACAGAAGACGGCCAAGGGCTGGAGCCAGGAAGCGGCCAAACGCATGCTGATGAACAACCTCGACCCGGAGGTCGCCGAGCACCCCGAGACCTTGGTGGTCTACGGCGGGCGCGGCAAGGCGGCACGCACCTGGGACGCCTTCCACAAGATCGTGGAGACGCTCGACCGGCTGGAGAACGACGAGACGCTGCTGATCCAGTCCGGCAAGCCCGTCGCGGTGCTGCGCACCCACGAGTGGGCGCCGCGCGTGCTGCTCGCCAACTCCAACCTCGTGCCGCACTGGGCAACGTGGGACACCTTCGACAAACTCGACCGAGCGGGCCTGATGATGTACGGCCAGATGACGGCCGGCTCGTGGATCTACATCGGCACGCAGGGCATCCTCCAGGGCACCTACGAGACCTTCGCGGCGGCCGGGCGCAAGCACTTCGGGGGCAGCCTCAGGGGCACCATCACCGTGACGGCCGGTCTGGGCGGCATGGGCGGCGCGCAGCCCCTGGCGGTGAAACTCGCCGGAGGCGTCGCCATCTGCATCGAGATCGACCCCACCCGGATTCAGAAACGCCTGGACACCCGCTATCTGGACGAAGTCGCGGACAGCCTGGAAGACGCCATCCGCCGCGCCGAGGAGTACAAGGCGCAGGGCGTCGCCCGCTCCATCGGCGTGCAGGGCAACGCTGGCGTGCTTGCGCCGCAGCTCGTGCAGATGGGCTGGACGCCGGACCTGATCACGGATCAGACCAGCGCGCACGATCCCATGTGGGGCTATCTGCCGCCCGTGAGTCCCGACGAGGACGCCGGCACCCTCCGCGCCGACTACCCCGACGAGTACCGCCGACGCGCCTACGACGCGATGGCCGCGCACGTCCGCGCCATCCTCGACCTCCAGAAGCGCGGAGCGGTCGCCTTCGATTACGGCAACAACCTGCGCCACCGCGCACGGGAAGCCGGCGTCGAGAATGCCTTCGACTACCCCGGCTTCGTGCCCGCGTTCATCCGCGACTCCTTCTGCGAGGGCCGCGGCCCCTTCCGCTGGGTGGCCCTGTCCGGCGACCCCGAGGACATCCGCGCCACCGACCGTGCGCTGCTGGAGCTGTTCCCGCACGACGACCGCCTGCAATCCTGGCTGACCTACGCCGCCGACCAGATCGCATTCCAGGGCCTGCCCGCGCGCATCTGCTGGCTGGGCTACCGCGAACGCGACCGGGCCGCGGCGCTCTTCAATGAAATGGTCGCGGACGGCCGCCTGAAAGCGCCCATCGTGATCGGGCGCGACCACCTCGACGCCGGCTCCGTCGCCAGCCCGTACCGTGAGACCGAAGCCATGCTGGACGGCAGCGACGCCGTGAGTGACTGGCCGCTGCTGAACTTCGGCGTGGGCATCGCGTCGGGTGCGAGCTGGATGAGCTTCCACCACGGCGGCGGCGTGGGCCTGGGCTTCTCGCAGCACAGCGGCCTGGTGATCGTCGCGGACGGCACGCCCGAGGCCGCGCAGAAACTCAGCCGCGCCCTGACCAACGACCCCGGCATGGGCGTCATCCGCCACGCTGACGCCGGTTACGACCACGCGCTGGACGTCGCCCGCGACCGCGGCATCGACCTGCCAAGCCTGAGCATCACGGATCACCGCAAGGGCGGGCAGTGACCCAGCCCACCCACCTGCCCTACGGCGGGATCGCCACCTTCGCCCGCGCGCCGCTGGTCGATCCAGGCGGGGAGTGGCGCGCGGACGTGGCCGCGCTGGGCGTACCTTTCGACATTGCCCTGGGCTTCCGGCCCGGCGCGCGGTTCGCGCCACGTGCCCTGCGGGAAGCGAGTCTGCGCAGCGTGCCGCCCTTCACCGGCCTGGACGGCGTGACCCGGCTCGCGGGCGTGACCTTCGCGGACGCCGGAGACGTCGTGCTGCCCAGCCTGGAGCCCGAACTCGCGCGTGATCGCATCACCGCGGCGGCCCGGCTGGTGCGGGAACGCTCCCGCGTGCCGGTGTTCCTGGGCGGCGATCACAGCGTGTCGTTTCCGCTTCTGCGGGCGTTTCAAGACGTGCCCGACCTCCACGTCGTGCAGCTCGACGCTCACCTGGACTTCACCGACGTCCGCAACGACACGCGGTACAGCAATTCCAGCCCCTTCCGCCGCGCGTGTGAGGCTCTGCCGAACCTCGTGCACATCACCACGATCGGTTTGCGCGGCCTGCGCTTCGATCCGGAGGCCGTCGCGGCCGCGCGGGCACGCGGACACACCCTGATTCCCATGACGGACGTGACCGCCGACCTCCAGGGTGTGCTGGAGCGTCTGCCACAAGGCCAGAACGTCTACCTCAGCGTGGATGTGGACGGTTTCGACCCCAGCGTGGTGCCCGGCACCAGCAGCCCGGAGCCGGACGGGTTCGCGTACGCACAGGGCATGGCGGTGCTGGCGGCCACCGCGCGCCACAACACCGTCGTCGGCCTCGACCTCGTGGAATTCGCCCCGAACCTCGACCCCAGCGGCCGCAGCGAGCTGCTGATGGCGCGGCTGGTCATGGAGACGCTGTGCGAGGTCTTCCATGACTGAGACGCTGTTCACGAACATCGGTCAGCTCGTCAGCCCGAAGCCGGGCGTGCAGCGCGGCGCGGCCATGCGCGACCTGACGATTATCCACGACGCGGCCATGCTCATCTCGGACGGTGTGATCCGGTGGGTCGGTCCACGCCCTGAGGCTCCCGGTGTGCTGCAGGAACACGACCTGGGCGGCGTGGCCGTCGTGCCCGGTCTGGTGGATCCGCACACGCACGCGGTCTGGGCCGGTGACCGCCTCGCGGACTTCGAGGCCCGCGTGCAGGGCGTTCCCTACGAGGAGATCCTTGCGCGGGGCGGCGGCATCCGCAGCAGCATGCAGGCGACCGGCGCCGCGAGCGTGGACGAACTGGTGGCGCTGGCACGGTCCCGTCTGGAAGCGCTGCGGGCGTCCGGCGCGACCACCATCGAGGTCAAGAGCGGATATGGGCTGGATTTCGACGCCGAGCGGCGGATGCTCTTGGCTATTCGCGACTTGCAGGCCGAGTTCTCCCTGGTGCCTACCTTGCTCATTCACGTGCCGCCCACCGAGGGCCGCGCCGAGTATGTTCACGCGGTCTGCCACGACCTCATTCCCACCGTCGCCAGTGAAGGGCTGGCCTCGGCCGTGGACGTGTTCTGCGAGCGAGAAGCGTTCACGGTCGAGGAATCCCGCGCGGTCCTTCAGGCCGCCACCGCGCACGGCCTGGGCACGAAACTCCACGCCGACCAGTTCCACGCCATCGGCGGCATGGAACTCGCGTGCGAACTGGGCGCGCTGAGCGTGGATCACCTGGAAGCGAGCGGCCCCGCGCAGATAGCGGCGCTGGCCGCGTCGAATACGGTGGCGACCATCCTCCCCGGCGCGACGCTGCACCTGGGCCTGCCCGCCGCGCCGGGCCGCCAACTCATCGACGCGGGTGCGGCGGTGGCCGTGGGCACCGACCTGAACCCCGGGTCCTCGCCCGTGTTCAGCGCGCAACTGGCCCTGGCCCTGGCGGTACGCCTGAATCGCCTGACGCCCGCCGAGGCCCTGACCGCCTGTACCGTGAATGCCGCCGCCGCTCTCGGCCTGAAGGACCGGGGCGCCCTCGTGCCCGGCCAGCGCGCCGATTTCTTGGCCCTGCACAGCCGCGACTGGCGCGACCTGCCGTACACGCTGGGCGCCAGTCCGGTGCGGGAGGTCTATGTGGCGGGCCGTGAACTGTGAGCGGACCGGTTCAACCATCCACCACCCCCGAAGGAGCACCTGTGATTCTTGATCAATCCCTGTCCCTGGAAGCCTTCCTGTCCGTCGTGCGTGGCGGAGAGACCGTCGAACTTGCGGACGCGGCGCGGGAGCGCATCCTGCGGGCGCGGGCGGTGATCGAGCGGATCGTGGACGGTGACGCCGCCGTGTACGGCGTGAACACGGGCTTCGGGAAGTTTGCGAACGTGCAGGTGCCACGGGCCGGGCTCGAGGAATTGCAGCTGAACCTGATCCTGTCGCACGCGATCGGGGTGGGGGAGAGCCTGCCCACGGAGGTCGTGCGCGGCATGCTGCTCCTGCGGGCGCAGTCGTTGGCGCTGGGGCACTCAGGCGTGCGTCCTGGGGTCGTCGAGCTGCTGCTGGCGCTGCTGAACGCGGGGGCGCATCCCGTGATTCCCGCGCAGGGCAGCGTGGGCGCGTCGGGCGACCTGGCGCCGCTGGCCCACCTGGCGCTGGCCCTGATCGGCCGGGGCGAGGTCGAATACGGCGGTGAGGTGCGGCCCAGTGCGGACGTGTTCGCGGAACTGGGCCTGACGCCGCTGACGCTCCAGGCCAAGGAGGGCCTGGCACTGATCAACGGCACGCAGCTGATGGGCAGCCTGCTGGCGCTCGCGGTCGCGGACGCGCGCACTCTGCTGGGCACGGCGAACCTTGCAGCGGCCATGACGGTCGAGGCCATGTACGGCTCGCACCGACCCTTCCAGGCCGACGTGATGCAACTGCGGCCCCACCCGGGCGCGGTGGCGGTGGCGCAGGAGCTGCGGCAGTTCCTGCGGGACTCGCAGATCGCGCCGTCGCACGCGGTCGGAGACGGCAAGGTGCAGGACGCGTACTCGCTGCGCGCCGCGCCCCAGGTTCACGGCGCGAGCCTGGACGCGCTGCTGCACGCGGAAAGCGTCCTGGCCGTCGAGTTCGCGTCGGTCACGGACAATCCGCTGATCTTCCCGGACAGCGGTGACGTGGTCAGCGGCGGAAACTTCCACGGGCAGCCGCTGGCGGTCACCATCGACGCGCTGAAGGTGGCGGTGGCGGAACTCGGCAGCATCTCCGAGCGCCGCTGCGAGCAGCTCCTGAACCCGGCGCTGTCGGGTCTGCCGGGCTTCCTGGCGCCGCAGGGCGGCCTGAACAGCGGGTTCATGATCGCGCAGTACACGGCCGCCGCTCTGGTCAGCGAGAACAAGGTATTGAGCCATCCGGCCAGCGTGGACACCATTCCCACCAGCGCCAATCAGGAAGACCACGTCAGCATGGGAGCCCACGGCGCGCGGCAACTGCGGGCGATCCTCGAGAACGTGCAGAACGTGATTGGGATCGAACTCATGTGCGCCGCGCAGGCGCTGGACTTCCAGCAGCTCCGCGCCGGGCGGGGCGCGCAGGCCGCGTGGGAGCACATCCGCGCGCATATTCCCAACATGCACAGCGATCGCTACTACCGCCCGGACCTGCTGCGGATCGTGGAACTGGTGCGCAGCGGGGAGCTGCTGGACGTGGCGCGGCGGGCGTGAGGCTGGAGCTGTACCGCGACGCCGGTTCCCTGGTTCTGCTTTGATCGGGGTGCACCGGCCCTCTGAACCCATGCCATCGGAATGCGTATGATCCGACCATGGTCCGTGGTGCGGTGCCTTCGGGCGGCCTACGCTGCGGTCAGGTCAACACCGGACGGGCCGGGGTCGTGGGGCTGTGTCCGGAAAGGCGGGGGGCGCATGACGATCCGGAACAGCTTGAGGGCGAGCGGCGTGGTGGGACTCGGGGGCGGGCTGATGTGGGCGGCGATGGCGGCGGCACCGGCTGCGCCCGCCGCGCCGGCAGGAGCGGTGGCGGCGCAGGTGAAGGCGGGCCTCGCGGTGTACGCCCGGAACTGTCAGGGTTGTCACGGCGACAAGCAGCAGGGGGGAATCGGGCCGGCGCTGGTGGGCGCGCAGATCCTCAAGGACTTCACCGGCCCGGCGCATCCGTACGCCGACCTGCACGGCTACGTGTCGAAGGCCATGCCGCTCAGCGCGCCCGGCAGCCTGAGCGCGCAGCAGTATCTGGACGTGGTCGCGTTCCTGTTCAATGTGAACGGCGTGGCCCTGCCCGCCGACGGCCTGACGAAGGACACCCTGAAGAGCGCCGCCCTGACGGCCCGCGCCGCTCAGGTGCAGGCCGGGCAGGCGGTGTTCGCCAAGAGCTGCCAGGGCTGCCACGGCGACCAGTTGCAGGGCGTGCGCGCGCCCACGCTGCTGGGCGCGGCCTTCCTGAAGAAGTGGGCCACCGTCGGTGACCTGCACGCGAAGGTGTCCAAGACCATGCCCAAGAACGCGCCGGGCAGCCTGAGCGCCCAGCAGTACTTGGACGTGGTGGCCTTCGTGCTCGACCGCAACAAGGCGGCGGCGGGTTCGGCCGCGCTGGGGTCAGACGACCTGAAGATGCCGCTGAAGTGACGGTCTCCAGAGCGAAATCCAGGATTGTGGGACGGACGCCGCGGGCGGCGGGCCGCAGTCGCTAGACTATTCGTCTAGACCACTCCGGCGAGGTTCCCGCATGACCCTGGACGACATCCTCAATGCCCCCGCGCCCGCCTCGGCCTGGATTCTCCAGCAGGACTGCGCAGAAACCGGGCTCGACCCGGCCGACATCCGCGCCGAGATGCTGCGGCGCATCGGGGAGATGCGCGCCAGCATCGAGCGCGGCCTGAGCAGCTCCGCCCCCAGCATTACCGGCATGGTCGGCTGGAACGCCAGCGGCCTGTGGAACGCAGCCGACGTCCTTCAGAGTCCTCTCCTGAAGCGCGTGCAGGCCTACGCCATGGCCGTCAACGAGGAGAACGCCCGCATGGGCCGCATCGTCGCCGCGCCCACGGCGGGCAGCGCCGGCACCATTCCCGGCGCGCTGATCGGGGTCGCGGATCACCTGGGGCTTCCCGACGACCGGCTGGTCGACCCTATGATCCTCGCCGCCGGGATCGGCAAGGCTATCAGCGCGCGCATGTTCATCTCCGGCGCCGCCGGCGGCTGTCAGGCCGAGATCGGCTCGAGCGCCGCCATGGCCGCTGCCGCCATCGTCGAACTGCTCGGCGGCACGCCCCGCGCGGCCGTGCACGCCGCCAGCCTCGCGCTGATGAACACCATCGGCCTGGTGTGCGACCCGGTCGGCGGCTACGTGGAGGTGCCCTGCGTGAGCCGCAACGCCTTCTACGCCGTGCACGCTGTCAGCGCCGCGCAGCTCGCCCTGGCGCAGCTGGAATCCTTCATCCCGCCTGACGAGGTGCTAGGCGCCATGGCCTCGGTGGGCCGCATGATGCCCGCCGCGTTGCGCGAGACTGCCGAGGGTGGCCTGGCCCAGACGCCCACCGGCCTGGCCGTCACCGCCCGCATGGAGGGCAAGGGCGGCGAGTTGCCCGGCGGCATGGTCGAACTGCCGATGGCGTAGGCTTCGCGGTCGCGTCGGGTACCTGTTCAGCCCTTCGCGGGCACGCCGACGCCCAGCGCCTCGCGCAACTGCGCGTGAGACGACAGGAAGTGGGTCACGCCGACGCCCTCCAGCGCAGCGCGGCCGTCGTGGACGAGGTGGCCGCCCGCCAGCAGGCCCCACACTGTCGCGCCCGCCGCCACACCTGCGCGGGCGCCCGGCGCGCTGTCCTCGATCACCACGCAGTCCTGCACGGGGACGCCGAGCTGCGCGGCGGCGTACTCGTACAGGGCCGGAGCTGGTTTGCCCACGCCGCCCACGACGGACGGATCGTAGGCGTGCTCGCCCACCAGCTCGGCCAGCCCGGCGCCGGCGAGCTTGAGGTGCAGGCGGTTTCTCTCGCTGTTGCTGGCGATGGCGAAGGGAATGCCTGCGGCGCGCAGGGCGCGCAGGGTCTCGTCGGCCCCGGCGATCAGCGGCACGTGGGCGAACGCCCCGTTGAAGCGCTCATTGATCATCGGCAGGAAGTCCTCCGGGGCCTTCCAGCCGCGCTCCTCGTCGAGCTGCCGCAGGACGCCCTCGAAGCGCTGCCCGCTGGTCAGGCGCGTGATCTCGGCGGCGCTGAACTGCAGGTCGTGCCCGGCGAAGATCTCGGCCCACAGCGCTCCGATGATGGTCTCCGTGTCGATCAGCACGCCGTCAAGGTCGAACAGCACGGCGGCGAAAGGGGTCGCGGTCACAGGGTGTCCGAGTCCGGGCCGTGCTCCCAGCCCGCCAGGACGTGCACGTGCGTGTGGAAGACCATCTGCCCGCTGCCGGCGCCGCAGTTCACCAGCAGACGGTAGTCCTGCGCGTGCTGCCGGGCGACCTTCGCCGCGGTCAGCCACAGCTCGCCCATCTCGGCGGCGTCCGTGATCTCGTCCACGCGGGTGGTGACCGCCTTCGGGATCACCAGCAGGTGGATGGGCGCCTTCGGGGCGATGTCGCGGATGGCGATGTAGCGCTCGTCCTCGTACACGACGTCGCTGGGGATCTCGCGGGCGATGATGCGCTCGAATAGGGTGGGCGTGCCGGTCATGTCCCCACTGTACGGCGGGGCGCCCGGTGGGCCTCCCCGTGCGAGCGTCCCGCCACCTGTCTTCATCCGACCTTCATCTTGGGGGGTGCCGTGATCCGATCCAGAGGGGCCGCGCTTATACCCCGATGTAAGCAACGTGCCCGGCGGTGGTGCGCCACCCGACGGCCCCGGCCCCCCTCTGTGAGCGTTTCTCGGTTCACGCGCCCGTCGCGTGCGCCCCGGCCGCTTGCACCCCGCACAGGAGACCACCATGACGAGCACCCCCGAACAGACCGCCACGACCGAAGGCCTGAACCGCCGCGCCGCCCTGGGCTTCCTCGGCAAGGTCGGCCTGGGCACCGCCGCCCTGGGCCTGGTTGGCACCGACGCGCTGGCCGCCCCGGCCAAGAACATCGACGGCGACGTGCTGAACTTCGCGCTGAACCTGGAATACCTGGAGGCCGCGTTCTACCTGGCCGCCGTGGGCCGCGTGAAGGAACTGCGCGCCATCGGTGGCGACGCCGCGATCAAGCTGCCCGCCAGCCTGGACATGGACCGCGGCATGCAGTTCAAGGACAGCAACGTGCAGGCGCTCGCCAACGACATCGCCGAGGACGAGCTGGCCCACGTGAAGTTCCTGCACGGCGCGCTCGGCAAGGGCGCCGCGATGCGCCCGGTGCTGGACCTCTCGGGCGCCTTCGACGCGGCCGGCCAGGCGGCCTCGGGCGGCGCGATCAAGGGCTTCAACCCCTACGCCAACGACCTGTTCTTCCTGCACGGCGCGTTCATCTTCGAGGACGTGGGCGTGACCGCCTACAACGGCGCGGCGACCCTGATCACCAACCCCGCGTACCTCCAGGCCGCGGCGGGCATCCTGGCGGTCGAGGCGTACCACGGCGGCGCGATCCGCACCATGCTGTACCAGCAGCGGCAGGTCTCGGCGGCAGCCGGCCTGTACGTGGGCCAGGTCGTGCAGGCGATCAGCTCGCTGCGCGGCAAGGTCGGAGGCGGCAAGGACCAGGGCCTGAGCGACAGCAAGGGCATGGCGGTCATCGCTCCGGCCGACATGAACGGCGTGGCGTATCCGCGCAGCACCCGCGAAGTGCTGAACATCGTGTACCTGGCGCCCGGCGCCAGCAAGGGCGGGTTCTACCCGAACGGCCTGAACGGCAGCATCAAGTAATCGCCTTTTTCGCGAAGACGTGGCCTGATTGAATTCAGGCCGCGTTTTTCTGTCATGCGCTAACCTGCGGGCGTGAGTCCATCCATCACGCCGGCCGTGCTGCGGGCGGCCGCCAGGCACACGCTCCGGCCCGCGGCCGACGTGCAGGCGGCCCTCTATGCCATGGGTTTTGTGCAGGCCGACCCGATCCGTGCGCCGGCCCGCGCCCAGGACCTCACGCTGATGCAGCGGGTGGCCGGTTACAGGGCGGGCGATCTGGAGCGCCTGTACCCGGCCCTTGACGCCGAAGAGGACATGATCCCCAACTACGGCTTCGTGCCCCGCCGCGTGCAGGCGCTGCTGCACCCGCGCGAGGTCGCGTCCACCCGGATCGAGCGCGAGCACCCGGAGCTGCTGGATGAGGTGCGGGCGCTGCTGCACGACCGGCTGGAACTGCACCCCAAAGACGTGAGCGCCGTCCTGGGACCGCGCACGGCCATCAACGCCTGGGGCGGGCAGAGCAGCGCGACCACCCGCGCGCTGGACGCCCTGCACTACCGCGGAGAGGCCCGGGTGACCCGCCGGGCGAGCGGCGTGCGCGTGTACGCCGCAGCCCCGCACCTGGAGGCCCTGCGCGCCGCACCGCTGTCCGAGGCAGACCGCCTGCGCGGCGTGGTGCACCTGCTCGCCGCACTGTACGGCCCGCTGCCGGAAGCGAGCCTGGGCCACCTGATCTCACTGTCGGGCTTCGGGCTGCCGCACCTGAGACCAGCCCTGCGCGCCGCGTTCCGCCGGGCCGCCCAGGAGGAGCTGGGGGCAGCGAAGGTGGATGGCCTGCGCTACGTGTGGGCACCGGAACACGATCCACAGGAAGCGCCAACACCGCGCGGCGTGAGGATCGTCGGTCCCTTCGACCCGCTGGTGTGGGACCG
Organism: Deinococcus metalli; assembly: GCF_014201805.1. Taxonomy (NCBI): domain Bacteria; kingdom Thermotogati; phylum Deinococcota; class Deinococci; order Deinococcales; family Deinococcaceae; genus Deinococcus; species Deinococcus metalli. The sequence goes on from NZ_JACHFK010000001.1 coordinate 579,836, forward strand.
GCGCCGCTTCGAGCATCTGCACGGCTGGGCGTACCGCTTCGAGGCGTACACGCCGCCCGCCAAACGCAGCCTGGGCTACTACGCCCTGCCCGTGTTCCACGGCGAGCGTGCCGTCGGCTGGGCGAACCTGAACGTCGAGGGTGGGGACCTGCACGCTGATGTGGGCTTTGTGCCGGGGGTGCGGCAGACCGCCGCCCTGCGCCGCGGCCTGGACGCGGAACTCGACCGCTACCGCGTGTTCCTGGGGCTGCCCTCCGCCCACACCTCAAGCACCTGATCCAGCGCCTGCTGGACACCGCTCCCGCGCGTGCGCCGCGCCTGCCGCACGGTCGTCAGGACATTCAGGGCCAGGCCGGCGCGTTCCTCGGCTGCCAGCGCACGTCCGCTGACGGGGACGCCGTGCCGGGCTCGCTCCTCGCGGTAGACCTCCCGCAGGGCTGGCCCCAGGTTCTCGCGTTCCGCCGCGTCCAGCCGCACGGCGAGCAGGTGCGCGAGGTCCTCGCCCGGCACCGAGGGGTGGGTCTGCCCGTAGTCGATCAGCACGGGCGGGCCACCGCCAAGCGGCCACAGCACCTGTCCGGCGTGGATGTCGCCGTGCACCAACGTGACCGGCTGCGGTGCGGCCAGCAGCTCTGGCAGTGCCGCCGCGATGTCCGCGATCACCGGAGCCGCGACGCCGTAGTCCTGCGGCCGGGCCGCCATGCGCTGTGCGCGGCCGATCACGTCGCCGGGACGCCACGCCCACGCGCCGGTCAGCGCGGGGTGACCGTGGCCGTCCGGCCCGGCCCAGAACGCATGGAGGCGCGCGAGCAGCCGCACCACGTCCCGCAGGCCCGCCTCACGTTCGGGGTCACTGGAGAAGGCACCCCAGCCGGTGGTGGTGTCCGTCAGGTCGCGTGTCAGCAGGTGGGCGTGCGGAGCGCGTGCCGCCGCATGCAGGAACGGCGCGTGGAGCACCGGCGCCAGCGGCGCGAGGTCGCGCAGGTACGCGGTCTCGCGCTCCAGCCGAGCACACGCGCGCGGATCGTGCCACGTCAGCGGCACGTACTTCAGGAAGAGCGGCCCGTGAGCCGTCGCGTAGCGAGCAAAGGCCGCGCCCTCGCCCGTCCACGCCTCCACCAGCCGGCGGGGACCGGGGAACGCGGCGCACAGATCACGGGGCCACACGCGCGCGTCCACCGCCGGCCCGTCACCCTCCAGGGCCGCCCACGCGGCGCGCAGGCGGCCACGCACTGACGGCACCCGGCTCAGGTCAGCAGGGTGATCACGCTGCCCACGCCGCCGCCCAGCATGACGGTGCCGACCACGAAGGCGCCCAGGCACCCGAGCGGCCCGCGCGAGTGGCGCACCTGACGGTAGTGGCCGCCCTGCACGTAGCGGCCGCGGTGACCGCTGGAATGGCTGTGGCTGTGCCGCAGGAAGCCCCCACGGTGACCGCTGCGGCTGAACGAGAACGATCCGGCAGAAAATCCACTCATGCCACCGGTACGGGGCGGCCGGGCTGTGGGTTCCCGGTTCCCCGCGGTGAGCGTGTTACACACGTCACTCATGCCCGTATGATGGTGCCCATATGAGCGCAGCGAGTGAACGCAAGTATTTCGGCACCGACGGTGTGCGCGCCGTGGCCGGCGAATTCCCCCTCACGGCCGCGTGGGTGATGGCGCTGGGCGCCGCGGCCGGCGAGGTGCTCATGCACGGGCGCCGCTCGGCCCGGGTCGTGATCGGCAAGGACACCCGTCACAGCGGCGACATGCTGGAGGCCGCGCTGGCCGCCGGCCTGACCAGCCGGGGCGTGAACGTGGTGCACGTGGGCGTGCTGCCCACGCCGGGCGTGAGTTACGTCACCCGGCACCTCGGCGCGGACGCCGGCGTGGTGATCAGCGCGTCGCACAACCCCTACGAGGACAACGGCATCAAGTTCTTCGGCGCGGACGGCCAGAAGCTCAGCGACGCCACCGAGCTGGACATCGAGGCCGCGCTCGACCGGGTGCCCACCCTCGCGCCCGTCACCGGCGTGCGCATGGGCAACGTCACCAACCACACCGACGCCGAGCGCCTGTACGTCGAATACCTGAAGTCGCACGCGCCGAACCTGCGCGGCCTGCGGATCGCGCTGGACTGCGCGAACGGCGCGGCGTACCGCGTCGCTCCCAAGGTCTTCCAGGCGGCCGGCGCGGACGTGTTCGCGGTGTACACCACGCCGGACGGCCACAACATCAACCGTGGCTGCGGCAGCACGCACCTGGAGCACCTGCAGACGATCGTGCGCGAGGGACCGTATGACCTGGGCGTGGCCTTCGACGGCGACGCGGATCGCGCGCTGTTCGTGGACTCGCGCGGGAACGTGGTGCACGGCGACCACATGCTGTTGCTGAACGCCCGCGCGCGCGGCGAGTCGGCGGTCGTGACCACCATCATGGCCAACATGGGGCTCGAGGTGAAGCTCCGCGAGTCCGGCATCCCGCTCGAGCGCACCGCCGTGGGCGACCGCTACGTGCACGAGCGGCTGCACGGCCAGCACCTGCACCTGGGCGGCGAGCAGAGCGGACACATCCTGTTCCTGGACGTGTCGCCCACCGGGGACGGCGTGCTGACCGCGCTGCTGACCCTGGCGAGCCTGCAGAAGCTGGGCACCACGCTCGACTCGCTGCACGACGACCTGGTGATGTTCCCGCAGACGCTGCTGAACGTCCGGGTGGGCGACAAGAAGGCCATCGCCCGCGACGACGTGGTGCAGGCGGCCGTCGAGCGGGCCGAGGCGCGGCTGTCGGGCCGGGGCCGCGTGAACCTGCGTCCCAGCGGCACCGAGAACCTGATCCGCGTGATGGTCGAGGGCCAGGACAGCGCCGAGATCCACGAGATTGCGCGGGAACTGGCGGCGCTGGTCGAGCAGCGCGGGCAGCTCGGCGGCTAGGGCGGCCGGGCGCGATTACGTTCCCAGTAGAATACGGAGCATGACCTCCGGCTCACCCGACACGCTGGTGCTGATCGACGGGCACGCCCTGGCGTTCCGCTCGTATTTCGCGCTGCCGCCCCTGACCAGCCCCACGGGCGAGGCCACCCACGCCATCGTGGGGTTCCTGCGCCTGACGCTGCGGCTGGTGCGGCAGCGGAGCAACCAGGTGATCGTGGTGTTCGACCCCCCGGTCAAGACCTTCCGGCACGAGCAGTACGACGGCTACAAGTCCGGCCGCGCCGAGATGCCCTCGGACCTGCCGGGACAGGTGAACCGCATCCGCGAGATCGTGGACGCCGTGGGCCTGCCCCGTCTGGAGGAACCCGGCTACGAGGCGGACGACGTGATCGCCACCCTGACCCGCATGGCCGAGGGCACCGGTATGCAGGTGCGGATCGTGACCAGCGACCGCGACGCCTACCAGCTCCTCGACGATCACGTGAAGGTGATCTCCAACGACTTCAAGCTGATCGGCCCGGCCGAGGTGCTGGAGAAATACGGCGTGACCGTGCGGCAGTGGGTGGACTACCGCGCCCTGACCGGCGACGCCAGCGACAACATTCCCGGCGCCAAGGGCATCGGCCCCAAGACCGCCGCCAAGCTGCTCCAGGAATACGGCTCTCTGGAAGGCATCTACGCCGCCGCGAAGGCCGGGACCCTGAAGCCCGACGGCACCCGCCAGAAACTGCTGGACTCCGAGGCGGCCGTGAAGTTCAGCCACGAGCTGTCGTGCATGGTGACGGACCTGCCGCTGAAGGTCGAACTCGGCACCGGTCGCCTGCCCGGAGACCCGGCGCGGCTGGAGGAACTGCTGACCGAACTGGGCCTGCATTCCGTGAGGCGGGACATCGCCGCTCTGGACGGCCGCGAGTCGGCGCTGCCGGACGCAATCCACGACGAGAGTGAACGCCGTGGGCCGGTGCCGTCCGAACAGGATCAGGGCCACGTCGCGACGCCGACGGCCGAGGTGCAGCCGTGGAAGACCCCTGGCCCGGACGTCGTGTGGGGCTACGTGCTGTCCCGCGAAGACGACCTGACGGCCGCCCTGGTGGACGCCGCGACCTTCGAGGCTGGGCCGGGGGCCGGCATCGTCCGCACCGCGCCCACCCATGAACCGCCCGAGCGGCAGGCGGCTGGGACGTCCGCACCTCCCGCCGGTCTGTTCGGAGATACCGAGGCCGCGCCGCTCACCAAGGCGCAACAGAAGGCGGCCGACAAGGCCCAGCGCGACGTCGAGCGGGCCGCGGCGAAACTGCGCGAGCAGTACCCGGCCACCGTGGACGACGCTGAATTCATCGGCCAGCGCTCCATCACCGCCGCCGGCGCCAAGGCGCTTGCCACCCACCTGAACGTGCGCGGCCTGAGCGTCGAGCCCGGTGACGACCCGCTGCTGATCGCGTACCTGCTCGATCCGGCGAACACCAGCATGGCCGCCGCCTCGGAACGCTACCTGCAGACCGCGTGGCCCCCGGACGCCGCCGGCCGCGCCGCGGTCACCGCGCACCTGCTGAACATCCTGCCCGGGCAGCTCGATGACGCCCGGACGACGCTCTACCGCGACATGGAGGTGCCGCTCTCGGCGGTGCTGGCCCGCATGGAGGTGCGCGGCGTCCGGCTCGACAGCGAGTACCTGCGTGGCCTGTCCGCCGCCACCGGCGCCCGGCTCGCCACGCTGGAAGCCCAGATCCACTCGCTGGCCGGGCGCGAGTTCCAGATCCGCAGCCGTGACCAGCTCGAGGCCGTGCTGTACGACGAACTCGGCCTGGCCAGCGGCAAGAAGACCAAGCTGACCGGCAAGCGTTCCACCGCCGTCGCTGCGCTCGAACCCCTGCGGGACGAGCACCCAATCATCCCCGCGCTTCTGGAATACCGCGAGCTGGAGAAACTGCGCGGCACGTACCTCGATCCGCTGCCGAGCCTCGTAAATCCGCGCACCGGACGCCTGCACACGACCTTCGCGCAGGCCGCTGTCGCCACGGGACGGCTGAGCAGCCTCAACCCGAACCTCCAGAACATTCCCATCCGCAGTGAAACCGGCCGGGAAATCCGCAAGGGCTTCATCGCCGACAAGGGCTACTGCCTGATCAGCGCGGACTACTCGCAGATCGAGCTGCGGCTGCTGGCGCACATCGCGGACGACCCGCTGATGCAGCAGGCCTTCCTGGAGGGCGCGGACATCCACCGCCGCACCGCCGCGCAGGTGCTCGGCCTGAACGAAGCGACCGTGACGCCCAACCAGCGCCGCGCCGCGAAGACCGTCAACTTTGGCGTGCTGTACGGCATGAGCGCCCACCGCCTCTCGAACGACCTGGGCATCCCGTATGCGGACGCCGCCGGATTCATCGAAGTGTACTTCAGCACGTATCCCGGTATCCGGGCCTACATCGACCGGACGCTGGACTTCGGGCGGCAGCATGGCTACGTGGAGACGCTCTACGGCCGCCGCCGCTACGTGCCGGAACTCGTCGCCACCAACCGCACCCTGCGCGAGGCGGGCGAGCGGCTGGCGTACAACATGCCCATCCAGGGCACGGCCGCAGACATCATCAAGCTCGCCATGATCAAGCTCGACCGGGAGCTCGAGGCGCTGGGCGCCCGGCTGCTCCTGCAGGTGCACGACGAACTGCTGATCGAGGCGCCCGAGGACCGCGCCGACGCCGTGGCCGCGATCACCAAGGAACTCATGGAGGGTGCGGCGCAGCTCAAGGTGCCGCTGGCCGTTGAGGTGGGCGTGGGACCGAACTGGTACGACACGAAGTGAGGCTGGCCTGACCGCCTGTGCAAGACTGACCGCCGCTGCGTGAGATGCGGCGGCGGTTTCTTTATCCATGTCTGCCTGCTTATACACGCTTCGAATAGTGTTTTCCTTGCGGTCTAGGGATTTTGGGTAGCCTATTAAGTGTGAAGGTGTGCGTAAAAGATTGGACCATATCTCTGCAAATTCGGGGGGGACTACTGATTCTTTGCGGCGGGTTTGATGCGCCTGCTGGATCCTTTGTTCCCAATACAAAGAAATAAGCTTACGGAAAGGCAAGCGCGTGGTCGAGGTTTGAATGCGAATGAGTACACTTCTGTTCCGATGTGCATGCGGCCACGATCATTCGGCAGGGTGGCAGCTTCGTTTTCCCCCCGTGTTGATCGACCAGTTGCTCCCTGAGGCTGGCGCGGCTTCGACCACTGCGCAGTAGCGTGACTGAGCGACCTTGAGCATGGCAACCGACGGCAACATCTCCGGCTGCCCAATAGAGCTGCGTGGAGCTGACTGCCTTTCGTCGCTGATTTGTGGGCCCGCTAGTCCGGCTTGCGTGCCAGATACATGTGACGGGACAGCCGCCGCTCGGCCGTCAGGGTGTGGACGCACCACAGGAACTCCTGAAGGCCAGCGAACTGCCGGTCTCCCTCCAGCGCCACCAGCGCGTCATGGTGCGTGTCCCGCGCGTCATGCCACCGACGGGAGATCTCCGCCGCCGCCGGCGTCCGGTCTTCGCGCTCCACGAGGTCGAAGCCTGCGTCTCCAATCAGGCGCTCGTTCTCGCCGGGCGGCAGGTAGAAGTACGTCCCGATGGACGAGCGCCGGGCGATCTCGTCATGCGACACCAGGCCGGTCACCACCATCGCGTCCGTGTACAGCATGTGCCCCCCCGGGCGCAGCACCCGGAACCACTCTGCAAGCAGCCCGGCACGGCCAGGGATGTGACACACCGCGTCATTGCAGATCACGGCGTCGAAGCTGTTCGCGTCGAAGGGGAGCTCCTGGCTCGCGTCGATCACCTGGAAATGCGCCCGGTCGTCCAGATTCCGGTGCGCCGCCTGCTCCTGGGCGGTCTGGACCCCGAAGGCGTTGACATCCAGGCCCGTGATAGTGCAGCCCACGGTGGCCGCCAGGTGCAGGGCCGGGCCGCCCGAGCCGCTGCCCACCTCCAGCACCCTGGACGAGGCCGTGAGCCCCAGCAGGGTGCTGAAATGCCGGAGTTCATCGGCGGTCATCCAGCCGGTCTGACCGAGGTCCTCGCCGTAGGTGGCGGCGCGCACGGCTTGCTGGGCGTCTGCCGAGTACTGGCCGTAGGAGGCGTTGTAGAGATCGACGGGGGCCGGGGGTTCTGTCGCCACGGGTCTCCTGGAGCTGGAGAGAGTGGGGTGCCAGGAGCCACGTGGTCACGCTGTCCGGTGTGGCCTGCACCTCGTCGGTTGCCCAGCTCGGGTGGGTCCAGCCTACGTGATGGAGTGGGGCAGAGCTACGCCAATTCGTCTGCGTTGGAGCCCGAGGCCGCATGCCCGACCACCTGTAATCCGGTGCCAACGGTCGTTCCGAGCCCCGGCAGGCCGACCAGCAGGTAGTGTACCGGATTGTTGAAGGATGTTAACGCGGTGCTGAGTGTCCAGAAGATGCGCGGGTACTTTACTTGCTCAGCGAGCCGATGATGCTGAACATCGGGAGGAACATCCCGGCGACGATGGTTCCCACGATGCCGCCCAGGAACACGATCATGATGGGCTCGATGGCGGCGGTCATACCCTCCACGGCCTCGTCCACCTCGCGGTCGTAGAAGTCGCCGACCTTGTCGAGCATGGAGTCCAGCGAGCCGGTTTCTTCGCCGATGGCGACCATGCTGACGACCATGGGCGGGAAGATCTTGCTGGTCGCGAGGCTGGAACTCATCTGGTCACCGACCATGACGACGTTCTTGGCGTTCTCAATCGAGTCCTCGACGATCGCGTTGTTGGCGGTGCCCTTGGTGATCTCCAGGCTCTCGATGATGTTCACGCCGGAGCTGATCAGCAGGCCGAAGGTGCGCGCGAAGGACGCGATGGCGCTCTTCTTGAGCAGGTTCCCGAAGATCGGAATGCGCAGCTTGATGTCGTCGATGACGTGCCGGCCGTCGGGCCGCGAATAGTACCAGCGGTACAGGAAGGTCAGGGCAGCCAGGATCACCACGATGTACAGCGTGCCGTGCTGCAGGAAGTTTGACGTGGCCATCAGGACCTTGGTGATGGTGGGCAGCGGCGCGTTGAGCTGCGCGAGGATGCCGGCGAACTGCGGCACGATGGTGGTCAGCAGGAAGTACGTGATCAGGATCGCGAAGACCAGCACGATGACCGGGTACGTCAGGGCGCTCTTGATCTTGCCGCGCAGGGCGAGGTCCTTTTCCTGGAAGGCGGCGATGCGCTCCAGCACCGAGTCGAGGGTGCCGCTGGTCTCGCCGGCCCGCACAAGGTTGACATACAGGCGGTTGAAGATCTTGGGGTACTTCACCAGCGTCTCGCTCAGGGGCGTCCCGCTCTCCACGTCGGTGCGCATGGATTTGACGATTTCCTGGAAGCCCTTGTGCTCCAGCTGGCGCTGCAGGATTGCCAGCGACTGCACCAGCGGCACGCCGGCGTTGATCAGCGTGGCGAGCTGCTTGCTGAAGATCGCGACCTGCTTGAGGCTGGGCGGACGGTCACTCAGGAAGGGAATCTTGATATCGGCGTTCAGGCCGGCCTTCGGCGGCTTGATCTCGACGATCATGAGGTTCTTCGCACGCAGGGCGTCGCGCACCTGCGCCAGCGAATCGGCCTCCATCTGAGATTTCAGCACCTTCCCGGAGCGGTCGCGCACACGGTATTCGAAGACGGGCATACCGGCGAGTATAGTCGGGTCGGTCTTGCGGCCGCCTTACAGACCGGGCAGCGGTCGGCCCGGCCGCCGCCCACACGACGTTTCCGCCATGTCCACCGAATCCGAACCTTCCAACCCGAATCCCCCTCTTCCGCCGGACGCGCTCGCTGCGGCCGCGCGCGTGCTGGAGGGTGGGGGCATCGTCGCGTATCCGACCGAGACCGTGTGGGGTCTGGCGGCGCATCCGGACTCGCCGGCGGGCCTGGCGCGGCTGGTAGAGGTCAAGAGCCGCGATCCCCGCAAGCCGCTGCAGGTGTCGTGCGTGGACGCGGCGACCGCGCTGCTCCTGGCGCAGGACGACCCGGCGCTGCGCGTGCTCGCGCGGTGGTGGCCGGGCCCGCTGACGGTCGTGGCGCCGGCCTCAGCGCGCTGCGACCCGGCCTTCGCGCCGGGTGGCCGGGTGGGGCTGCGGGTGCCGGACCACCCGGTCGCGCGGGCGCTACTCCACGCGGTGGGGGGCATGCTCATCACCACCAGCTGCAACGTGTCCGGACACGCCTCCGCCACCACGCATGCCCAGGCCGTCGAGACTGGCCTCGCCGACATCGTGTTGCCCGACGGAGGCGTGCCGGCGAGTGGCCGGGCCAGCACCGTCGTCGCGCTGCCGGAGGGCGAGGTGGTGCGCGAGGGCGGCGTCAGCGCGCAGGCGATCCGCGATCTGCTGGCGGGGCAAGCGCCGTGAGGCCGCCCGACTCCGCCATGATCGGCGCGGCCCTGCTCGCGGCGGGCCGGCCAGTCACCGTGGCGGAACTCGCCGGGGTGCTGGGGCTGGATGACGCTCAGACGCGCGACCGGGTGGCGACCTTCGCCCGCACGGTGGGCGAGCACCACCTGGGCTTTGAGGTCGAGGAAGTCGCAGGCGGCTTTCGCCTGGTGGTGCCGCCGGCCCTGGCGGGCTCGCTGGCCCCGCTGCTCGCGCCGCCACCCCTGCCGGCGCTGAGCGCGGCGGCGCTGGAGGTGCTGGCCGTGATCGCGTACCGCCAGCCCGTGACCCGCGCGGAGATCGAGGCGATGCGCGGCGGCAGCGCCGGCACGGTCGTGACCCTCCAGGAGCGGGAACTCGTGAAGGTGGTGGGGACTTCCGACGCCCTCGGGCACCCACTGCTGTACGGCACCACCGAGCGCTTCTTGCTGGATTTTGGCCTGGGCAGCTTGGCCGACCTGCCGCCCCTGCAGGGCGAGGACTTCGCGCACCTGCTGCGCGGGTAGTCGGATGGCCGCCAGCGGGGGGCCGGTGTGCGGCTTGCCCTTCGCGCGGCGATACCCGAAGATGAGGGCGTTCCGGGGACGGCCCACCCGCTTCCGGCCGGACCCGCACGCATGACCCACACCTCCGCCAGCCTCGACACCTTCGATTTCCTCGAACTGCTGTACCTGCTCACCGATCAGGGCCGCAGCGGGGTCCTCACGGTGTTCCGGCCGGACGGTCAGTTCCAGGCGTGGATCGAGAACGGCACCGTCCGGCAGCTGGAGTTCGGCCGGGAGCGCGGCACCAAAGCCCTGGTGATGCTGATGAGCGATCCGCGCGGCCGCTTCCAGTTCGACGAGGGCATCACGCACCCCAATCCCCTGATGGAAGCCCCGCTGGACGAGGTGACGCTCGAGGTGCTGGAGCTTCTCCCGCCGTCGCCGCTGGGCTTCGACGGCCCGGCGCGTTTCACGTCCCGCGAGCGTCTGAACCGCCTGCGCTGGACCCTGCGCGAGCAGAACATCCTGCGGCTCGTGGACGCCCAGCGGCCGGTCAGCGAGATCAGCGAGGACCCCGAGGCCCGGCGCCTGCTGGAAAAGCTCCACCGGATCGGGCTGCTCACCAGCCGCAAGTCCCGCGTGGCCCGCCTGACCGTGACCGTTACGCGGGAGGTGCGCGGCGTGGTGCTGGTGGACGACCTGATCTTCAAGCGCTGGAAGGAGGACATGGTGCGCCACCCGCAGTCCATCGCGGTCCGCGCCGACAGCGGTGAGGTCTACACCCTGCCGGTGCGCAGCGGTTCGAACCTGGCCGCCCTGCTGATGGTGCCCGCTGAACTGCTGATGCGCACCGGCCTGCATGCCGGGGACAGCGTGCTGGTGCGTCCGCTCTGAACAGCGGCCGGGCGCGCGGCGGGCGGCGCCGCTACACTGGCGCGGTATGTCCGGCCTGCCCTCTGCCACTGCCCTCGTCCGCGCCGTCCAGGCCCGCGACGTCACCCCGAGCGACCTGCTCGACCAGGCCCTCGCCCGCGCGCAGGCCGCCGCCCCCCTGAACGCGCTGGTCAGCCTCCACCCCCTGGCGGCCGAGCACGCCGAGCGGGTGGCGACCCGCATGGACGCCGGCGAGGTCCTGCCGCTGGCGGGCCTGCCCATCGTGGTCAAGGACAACATCAACGTGACCGGCACCCGCACCACCTGCGGCAGCCGGATTCTGGACCGGTACGTGAGCCCCTACACCGCCACGGCCGCGCAGCGCCTGCTGGACGCGGGGGCCGTGATCGTGGGCAAGGCGAACATGGACGAGTTCGCCATGGGCTCCAGCACCGAGAGCAGCGCGAGCGGCCCCACCCTCAACCCCTGGGACACCGGGCGCGTGCCCGGCGGCAGCAGCGGGGGCAGCGCGGCTGCCGTGGCCGCCGCCGTGACGGCCGTGGCGCTGGGCAGCGACACCGGCGGCAGCGTCCGGCAGCCCGCCGCACTGTGCGGCGTGTACGGCCTGAAACCCACCTACGGCCGCGTCAGCCGCTACGGCCTGGTGGCATATGCGAGCAGCCTCGACCAGATCGGCCCGCTGGCGCACCGCGCCGAGGACCTGGCCCTGCTGATGAACGTGATCGCCGGGCACGACCCGCGTGACGCCACCAGCCTGGACGCCCCGCCGCGCTTCCGCGCCGGCACGCCCGACGACCTGCGCGGCCTGCGGGTGGGCGTGATCCGCGAGAGCCTGGGCGGCAACACCGCCGGCGTGAGCCGCACGCTGGACGGCACCCTGGACGCGCTGCGCGGCGCCGGCGCGACCGTGCAGGAGGTCAGCCTGCCGGAACTGAAGTACGCCATCGCCGCGTACTACCTGATCGCCATGCCCGAGGCCAGCTCCAACCTCGCGCGCTTCGACGGCATGGTGTACGGCCACCGTGAGCCCGGCGCGGACGTCACGGGCAGCATGACCCTGACCCGAGAGCGGGGCTTCGGGCGCGAGGTGCAGCGCCGCATCATGATCGGCACCTACGCCCTGAGCAGCGGGTACTACGACGCGTACTACTCGCGCGCCATGAAGGTCCGCCGGCGTCTGGCCGAGAGCTTCGCCGCCGCGTTCGCCGGCGTGGACGTGCTGGTGACGCCCACCAGTCCCTTCCCCGCGTTCCGGTGCGGCGAGAAGACCAGCGATCCCCTCGCCATGTATGCCGCGGACGTGGACACCGTCGCCATCAACCTCGCCGGCCTGCCCGCGCTGAGCGTGCCGATGGGCTTCGAGACCGTGGACGGCCTCGACCTGCCCGTCGGCATCCAGTTCATCGCGCCCGCGCTGGACGACGAGCGGCTCGTGCGCCTGGCCGGCGGACTCGAGGGCATCGGCGCCGTGCAGGCCAGGGTCGCGCCCGCGTACGCCTGACCCCCGGGGCGCGCGGGCGTGGCCGGGTGACTACTCCGACAGCGCGGACTGGATCTGGTTGCGCCCGGCGTGCTTGGCGCGGTACAGCTGCTCATCGGCCACCGAGATCAGCTTCTCGTGGTTGGCGACGCCCGGCTCGCACGCCACGCCGATCGACAGCGTCACCACCAGCCGCGGGTGGATCTGCGACCAGTCGTAGGCCCGCACCAGGTCCTGCACGCGCTCGCACACGCCCAGCGCCTGCTCCAGCGCGGTATTCGGGAACACGAACAGGAACTCCTCGCCCCCGTAGCGCCCGACCGCGTCCGACGCGCGCACGGCCGACTGGAACAGCTGCGCGACCGCTCTGAGCACCTGATCGCCCACCAGGTGCGAGTACTGGTCATTGATCTGCTTGAAGTGGTCGATGTCGGCCATGGCGACGCTCAGGGCGCGCCGCGTGACCCGCGCCTGCGTGAATTCGTCCTGGAGCAGGTTCTCGATGTGCCGGCGGTTGAACAGGCCGGTCAGGCCGTCTTCGGACAGCTGGCGCTCCAGCAGGCGCGACTGCTCCTCGAGCATGTTCACCAGGCTGCTCTTCTCGACGTTGGAGCGCTCCAGCGCCTCGTTCGCCCGCGCGAGTTCGATGGTCCGCAGGCGGTAGATCTCGGCCTCGGACTTGGCGCGCTCCACCTCGAGCTGCGACATCATCGAGCGCGTCCGCATGGCGGCCGCCTGGTCATGGATCTCGCGTTCCAGCTCGTGGTGCTGTCGGTAGTACGTGAACGCCTCCGAATGCCGGCCCTCGTGCGCCGCGATCTCGGAGAGCTGCTGGTAGATCTGCATCTCGAGGTCGCGCATGCCCTTGCTCTGCACGGTGGCCAGCGCCTGCTGGTGCAGTGTGCGGGCCTCGGCGTACTCGTGGGCTTCTTGGTGCAGGCGCCCGAGTTCGTAGCGGTTCCACGCCTCGGACGTCGCCAGCTCCGCGTTGACGGACTGCTCGATCGCCTCGCGCAGCAGCGCCTTGCCGCGCTCCACGTCGCCCAGGCGCGCCGCGGCCTTGCCGGCGGTGGCGAGCCCCAGGTTCATGACCGCGACGTTGCCCGTCTCGCGCGCCATCGCGACGGCCTCCTGCGCGGCCTGCGCCGCCAGCTCGATCTGGTCCAGGTCGAAGGCGATCACGGCCAGCGTGTGCAGCGCGTCTTCCTGGCCGTGCAGGTCGCCCAGCTCGCGGAAGAGATCCAGGCTCTCCTGCACGAACTGCTGCGCCTGGTGCCAGTCCCGGTTGCGGTAGCTGAGGTTGCCGAGGTTGTGCAGCAGCTGCGCCTCACGCAGGCGGTCCATGTGCTCGCGGGCGATGCGCAGGGCCACACTCAGCTGGTCCGTGGCCTTGGCATAGTCCTGCAGGTTGTTGTACACGGCCGCGATGTAGTTCGCGCAGTCGGCCTGCAGACCGGGGTCGTCCAGCCGCACGCCGATGTCCATCCCCTGCGACAGGTGCGACAGGGCGTCCTCGTAGTCGCCGGCGTCGAAGCAGTAGTAGCCCTGGGTCCGGTGCGCGAGGCCCAGCAGGCGCTCGTCGGGACCCAGTCGGGTCAGCTCCATGGCCCGCACGGCCAGCTCCGCGCCGGCCCTGGCATCGCTGCGCCGCAGCGCCCACGCGCGGTCGATCAACTCCCGGACCTCCAGCGTCTGTGGGTCGGGCACCGCAGCGGCCGGGAGCGGCGCGGCCGCCGCGGGGGCGGGGCGGCCTCCCGTGGCGGCGGTCGCGGCGGTGCCGTGGACCAAGTTCACGAGGTGCTGCACGATGTCCGGATCGAACTGGCTGCCGGCCTGGCGCATCATCTCGTCCAGCGCGGCCTGCACCGGCCATGCCTCCTTGTACGGCCGCTCGGTGATCAGAGCGTCGAACACGTCCGCGACCGCCACGATCCGGCCGCTGATCGGAATGGTGGTGCTCGCCAGGCCGTGCGGGTAGCCCGTGCCGTCCCAGCGCTCGTGGTGCGTCATGGCGATCTCCTCGGCCACGCGCAGCAGCCTCGACTGGCTGCCCTCCAGCACCTTCGCGCCGATCACCGTGTGGAGCTTCATGCGCTCGTACTCTTCCGGGGTATAGCGGCCACTCTTGAGTAGGATGTCGTCCCCGACGCCGATCTTGCCGATGTCGTGCAGCCGCGCGGCCCAGCGCAGCAGGTCGATCTCCTCCTGCGGCAGGCCCATCGCGCCGGCCAGCGACGCGCTGAGTTCCCCGACGCGGCGGGTGTGCTGCCCGGTCTTGTCGTCGCGGTACTCGGCCGCCAGCCCCAGGCGGTTCACGATCTCGATCTGCACGGCCTCCAGCTCGGCCGTGCGCAGCCGCACCGTCTCCTCGGCCTGGATGCGCGCGAGCTGCGAGGCGTCGTTGAGCTGCCGGTACATCTCGGTCTCGCGCCGGGCGCGTTCCGCCTCGAAGCGCGCCATCAGGGACTGCGTCTTGCGCTCGTTCTCCTCGGTGAACAGTTCGCGTTCCAGTTCGCGGTACGCGCGCAGGTAGGGGTACGCCTCCGCGAGCACGCCCTGGCCCTCCAGGCCCTCGTACAGGCTCTCGAGGATGGCGAGCTTCGACGTGTGCAACTCGTGCGCGGTCGCGAGGTCCAGCGCCGTGACGAGGTGCGCGCGCGCGGCGGCCGCGTCCGCGCGGCGGAACTCCAGGCGGCCCAGGCTGAGCATCGCGTTCACGCGGCCCTGCACGTCGCCGGATTCGGTCGCCCAGTACAGCGACTGCCCGAACATCTCCAGCGCCTCGTCCAGCGCACCCTGATCGAAGTGCACCTGACCCACGTTGTCGTACAGGTCGATCAGGTGGTGCGTGAGGTCGTGCTCGCGGGCGTGCGCGATGGCCTGCGTGAGGACCCCCTGCGCGCGCCCGAACTCCGCGAGGTCCTTGTACGCCAGGCCACTCATGCCCATGGCGCCCAGTTCGGTTTCCAGGTCGCCGCAGCGCTGCGCCTGGGTCAGGCCGGCTTCCAGAAACGACAGCGCCTGCGCGGGCTGCGCCATCGTCAGGAAGATGCGCCCGATGTTCACGTTGCACGCCGCGCGCACGTCGTCCGGGATCTCGGTGTACTGGTCGCACAGTTTCTGGCACTGGTACAGGGCCGTCAGGGCATCCGCGTGCGCGCCCAGGTACGACCACACCATTCCGATGTTGTTCAGACACAGGCCCTGCCCCACGCGGTCGCCGTTGCGGGCACGGAGTTCCACCTCGCGTTGCAGGGCAGTTACGGCCACGTTGTACTGACTGCACTGCTGCGCGGCCGTGGCGAGCATGGCGAGCGCCTCGACCTCGTGCGCGTCGTCGTTCAGGGCGCGGGCCTGCTCCGCGTAGGCACCGCACGCGTCCACCAGCGCATCACTGACGCCGTTTGCCGCCAGTTCCAGACAGCGCGCCGCGTACATGGCCAGCCGTTCGGCGGCGTCCGGTCCGTCGGCCGTGGGGGCGCCACCGGCCAGCGGCGGTGATCCCAGCAGCAGGTCGTTCATTGGTTCACCCATGGTACCGCCTGCCCTGCGGCAGCCGCCCGGCAAACGGAGCGAGCCGGTCCAGCGCCAGCTTGAACAGCTCCGATACGTGCGTGCCGTCCTCCGGGCACACGCTGTCGGACACCAGCAGGTCCACCGGGAAGGGCGCGCCCGCCACGAATTCGTCCAGGCGCCCCAGCAGCCGCTGGCGCCAGCCGCGCAGCGCCGCCGCACGGTCGAGCCCGGCTGGGATGCGCAGCAGCACCGCGAAGGTCGCGCCGTTCAGCCGGTACGCGCGGTCCTCCACGCGGCGGCCGTCCAGCAGCCGGGCCAGGTTCAGGATCAGGTCGTTGCCGCCCGCGTACCCGACCGTAGCGTTCAGGAACCGGATGTTCGCCACCTCCACGATCGACACGGCGAACCCGCCGCCGTGGCGGGCCGCGAACGCCACCTCCGCCGTGAAGTCCGCCAGGAACGCCTGCCGGTTGCCCAGCCCGGTGGACTCGTCGGTCAGCGCGGTCCGCTCCATGGCCTGCAGGTGCAGGTGCCGCGACAGGTGCAGCGCCAGGGACTGTGCCGCCGTCTCCAGCAGGGGAGCCGCCTCCGGGGAGCCGCGCTGCCGGCCGTCCGGATCGAAGGCGTGGAGGGTCAGGCCGTGCCCGTTCACGTCACAGCGCACGCGCACGCCGTCCGGCAGGCCGGGATCGGGGGCCTCCAGGGGCACGCCGTCTTGCCGGTAGGCACCCAGCGCCGGACCGTGCGGGTCCGCGGACCACGCGGCGCAGGCCCCGAAGCCGGTGAGCCGCGCCAGGATCGGCAGGCCGCGCCGCAGGAGGTCCGGCACGCTGTGCGCCTGCTCCAGCTGCCGCGACAGGAGGTTCAGCAACTCGGCGTGCTGGATGGCCCGCAGCAGCTGTTCGGTGCGCTGCTCGACGCGCTTTTCCAGTCCGGCATTCAGCACCCGCAGCTCCTGTTCCGCCGTGCGGCGCAGGTCGATCTCCATGTTCAGGCGCAGCGCGGGATTGACCAGCGACGCCACCGCCTCCAGCTGCGCGTAGGTGTTCACGTCCCACGTCACGCCCGGCGCGCCCACGACCGCCAGCGTGCCCCACACGGCGTCGGCGCCGGCCAGCGGCAGCAGCGCGGCCGGCTGGCTGGGAGTGCCCCACGCGTGCAGGTACCGCGGCTCTGGCCCCAGCACCTCCGGCAGGTCCGACCACGGAATGCTGGTCGAGCCGGCCGCGCCGCGCACCAGCCACGGCATGGGCAGGCGCGAGGCGCCGGCGTCGGGCCGGGTGAGCAGCGCCACGCCGCGCAGGAACAGGGCGCCGGCCAGCGTCGCCTCGACCTCCTGCAACACGCCGTCGGTGGACGCCACGCGCAGGATGCGGCGGCCCAGGTCGAGCAGCATCCGCGCGTCCGCCGAGAGGTGCCGGGCGTGCGGCAGCGACTGCTGGTGCAGCGGCACGCCCGGCCGCCGGTACCCAGCGCCGCGCACCGTCTCGATGAGGTGCTCGCCGGTCTTGCGGCGGATGCGTTTGACGTACGCGTCCACGATCCGGTCGTCTCCATCGAACTCGAGGCCCCACACGCGTTCGAGGATCTCAGAGCGGCTGAACAGCCGGCCCGGGTGACGGTCGAGCAGCTCGAACAGCGCCTCCTCCTTGGCGGTCAGCGACGCCCGCGCCGACGAGTCCACCGCTGCGCTCATGGGCCGTCCCACCGGCAGGCGCCCCCCGGACCGGCGACGGCGACGGTCTGGGCAGGCGGGACGTGGTGATCCGGAGCGTCAGGCATGGTCAGGGGGCAGGGAAGACAGCGGCTCACATCGCGCAGGGTGTTGCGGCGGCGATGTGAAGTAAACGGCATACTGCATGCTTTCAGGCGGAGGCTTACAGATTCCTCTCATTGACGTCGCCCGGCGCGGCAGTGGTAGAGACCGATCTGCACGCGCGTCAGGGCCGTTCTGGCGGGAGCCGGCGTTCTCATCTCTCCAAGCGGTCCGGCCTCACACCACGCCGCCGCGCCGGCGCAACTCGTGGCGCAGATCGTCGGTCGGCACACGGCGCACATGGCCGCGGTGCGAGGCCGCCGCCCACGCGGCCGCGATCCCGGCCGCCTCGCCCATGCTGTGGCAGTTCTGCTGCACGCGGATGCTCGACTGCGCCTCGAAGGTGCTGGACGCGGCCCGGCCCGGCACCAGCAGGTTCTGCACGCCCACCGGCACGAGGCAGCGGAAGGGAATCTCGTGGTAGGCGTCCTTGGCGAAATACGGCGCGCTGCCCTCGCGGTCGTGCAGCAGCCGCTCGCCACCCCTGACGGAATGGATGTCCACCGGGTAGTGGTTGCGGCAGATCGAGTCGTCGAAGCGCGCGCAGTCCAGGATGTCCTCCAGCGTCAGCGTGTAGTCCCCGATGATGCGCCGCGACTCGCGGATGCCCACCATCGGCGCGATCACCCCGATGAAGGCGCTCTGGCAGCCCGGCAGGAAGGCCCGGCAGAACGCCGTCAGGCGGTCGATGGCCTCGCGGCCGTCCACCTGCGCCGCCGAGAGCTGCCACGGATCGGCGCCGTCGTGCAGGTCCGGGCGGATGCGCGGGCAGTTGAAGCTGATCTCGCCCGGCCGGCCCGGCACGCTGAAGCCCTGGAAGTAGTCGCCGTCGCGCTCCAGCAGTACGCCCGCCGAGATCGCCTGACGGAACACGGGTTCGAGGGTGCTGCCCTTGCCCCACACCATCCAGAAGTGCAGGAATTGTGGGCTGTCCTGCCACTGCCCGTGCTCGCGCAGGAACGCGCACAGCCGCGCCGTGTCCACGCCCGCGAGCGTGAAGCGCAGGCTCATCGCCTGGTGCACGCCGTCCTCGTCGCCGCCGCGCATGGGCACGCCGCTCAGGGCCGCCACGTCTGCGTCTCCGGTCGCGTCGATAAACGCCGCCGCCCGCAAGGCCTGCAACCCGCCCTTGTTGTGCACCACCAGCGCGGCAATGCGGTCACCGTCCAGCACCGGCTGCACCACGTGCGTGTGGTACAGCACCTCGCCGCCCGACTCCAGCAACATGTGCTCCAGCACGACCTTCATGCCCTCGGGGTTGAACCAGTTGTCGTTCCCGCCGGGGTCGGTCGCGCCGTCGCCCCGCGCCGCGAGCCGCGCCTTGAGGTCGTCGGTCAGGCCGCGGTTCAGGTTCTCGCCGCCCGAGACGTTGCGCATCAGCGGCGTGACCCACGCGTTCGTGCCGGTGCCGCCCAGGCTGCCCTGCGCCTCCACGACCAGCACCCGCGCGCCCGTGCGGGCCGCCGCAATGCCGGCCATGGCCCCGGCGGTGCCGCCCCCGGCCACGATCACGTCCCAGCTTCTGTCCACGGTGGAGTAGGGGAGGGTCATCGAGCCGTCACGGTAGCGCAGCCCTGCCGGGCGTTAGTGAACGTCGACGATGCCCCGGCCCGTCCCGTTCACGGTGACCTCGAAGGGGGCGGTGCGGGCGGGTGTGCCGGGATCGGTGTAGGTGTGCTTCTCCCAGCCGATGTCGGCGGTGCAGGGCACACCCGTGCCGGCCGGCTGCCTTCCGTAGACCAGAAGCGTGAGGTGCGACGCCGTGCGGGCGCCCTCGACATGGTCAAACCGTCTACACCCGCCGACCGTCACCTCGACCACCACGTCCATGGGGTCAGTGGCCGCCACGCTGGCCGGGAGCTTGACGGACCTGACGTCCATCAGGAAAATCTCGGTGCGGGGCACTTGGGTGCAGGAGGCCAGCACCAGGCAGGCCATCGCGGCGACGGGCAGGCGCTTCATGACGCCATCGTGGCAGGTCGGGAAGCCGCGCGGTGCCCATGTGACCATGTGCGGCGGGTCGGCGCTATCCCTTGACCGCGCCTTCCAGGCCCTTCATGAAGTAGCGCTGCCCGAACGCGAACACGAGCAGGATCGGGATGATCATCAGGATCGCGCCGGCCATCACCGCGCGGCTGTTGGTGGAAAACGTGCCGGAGAGTTCCAGCAATCCGGCCGACAGCGGCAACAATTCCTTGTCCTGGATGACGATGCGTGCCCACAGGAACGAGTTCCAGTACGCCACGAACTCCAGGATGGCGAAGGCGGCCACGGTGGGCAGCGCGAGCGGCAGCATGATCTTGCGCCAGATGGAGAGCTCCGACGCGCCGTCGATGCGCGCGGCCTCCAGCAGTTCGGTGGGCACGCCCAGATAGGCCTGACGGAACAGGAACAGCCCGAAGATGGAGGCGATGCCCGGCAGCACCACCGCCGCGTACTGTCCGAAGGCGCGCAGGAAGGGGTCGTCGAAGCGCAGCAGCCCCAGCTTGGTCACGGTGATGTAGTTGACGATCAGCCCCGCCTCGTTGGGCAGCACCAGCAGGATCAGGATCGCGTAGAAGATCAGGTCGCGGCCCGGGAAGGTCATCTTCGCCAGCGGGTACGCGGCCAGCGCGGCGCACGTGACGGTCAGGAGTACGCCGGCCGTGCAGATGACCATGCTGTTGATGATCATGCGCCAGAACGGCACGGTCGTGCCGACCCAGACCTCGTGGTAGTTCTTGATGCCGAGCGACTGCGGCAGCAGCTTGGCCTCGTAGATGTTGCCGGTCGGTTCCAGCGACGTGATCAGTGTCCAGTAGAAGGGGTACAGCATGATCAGCGCGATCACGACGAGCACGGTGTAGGCGGCGGCGTTCGTGAGGCGTTCGCGGCGCTGCCGGCGTGCCCGGAGCTGGGCCGCCGTCGGATGCGCGGCGGGGCGGGTGGGGGTGGCGGTCTCAAGCATCGCTGCGGCCCCCGCGCGTCAGGCGGAAGTTGATCAGTCCGAACACGATGCTGATCAGCGCCACGATGATGCTCGACGCCGCGGCCAGCCCGTACTTGAAGTCCTGGAAGGCGCGCGAGTACGAGTAGAACAGCACCGAGTACGTGCTCCCGGCCGGGCCGCCCTGGGTCATGACCACGATCTCCTCGAACACCTTGATCGCGCTGATGGTCGACAGCAGCGAGCACACCAGGATGGTCGGCCGCAGCCCCGGAACGGTGACGTTCCAGAACACCTGCCAGCGCGTCGCGCCGTCGATGGTGGCGGCGTCGTCGAGTTCCTGGCTGACGTTCTGGAGCCCGGCGAGGTACAGCACCATGTAGTACCCGATGCCCTTCCACAGCGTCACGAACATCACGGCCAGCAGGGCGGTGGCGGGGTTGTTCAGCAGGCTGCGGTCATCCGAGGCCAGGCCGAGGGTGCGTAGCACGGTGTTCACCGGGCCGCCCTGCTGATACATCCACGACCAGATCAGGCCCACCACCGCGAAGGACGTCACGACCGGCACGTAGTACGCCGTGCGGAAAAACCCGATGCCCTTGAGGGGCCGGTTGACCAGCAGCGCGACCAGGATACTGATCACCTGGATCACGGGTACGACCAGGATGTACTTCAGCGAGTTGCGCAGGCCACTCCAGAACTGCTCGTCCTGAAACAGTTCACGGAAGTTGTCCAGGCCCACCCACTGCGGCGGGCTGATGATGTTGTACGAGTTGAAGGCCAGGAAGGTGCCGAACAGCACCGGCCAGGTGTGGAACATCACCAGCAGGATCAGGAAGGGCAGCATGAAGGCGTAGGCGATCATGGTGTTGCCCAGCGTCCGGCGTGCGCCCGCAGCGCCCTGGCGATGCTCCGCCCGTCGCGACCGGCGGGTGGGGGTGGAGGTCATGGGCGGTAGTGTACGCACTCCGCGCCGGCCCGGCATGAAGAAGCCCGCCCCCGGGTGTCCGGAAGCGGGTCAGGGAAGATCGAGACTCAGGGTTTAGTGGCCGTCGCCGTCCTTGGCCTCGCGCTTGCCCTCGTTGTACTCGGCGTGGGCCTCGCGGTTGTGGACCTCAGCCTTGGCGCGGTCTTCCAGGGCCTCGGCCTTGTCTGAGGCGTGGCCGGTCACCGCGTGCGCGATGTTGTGGCCGGCTTCACGGGCGCGGTCGGCGGCCTCGTTCACCTTGGCCTTGGCGGCGTCCAGCAGGTTCTCGGCAGTGTTCTTGTCACTCATGGTTGACATCCTCCTGTCGGTGGTTTCCCGTGTGGGTACGCATAGCGTGCGCCGAAGCTCGGCCGTCGGTGTGAGGCCGGTCTCAGGCGGCGGCCATCAACCCCGGAGCGACCCTTGGTGGAAAGCTCATCCATGGGCGCCGGCGCACATGACGGTCCGGTGAAGGTCACATGGACACCGCCGCGTCCCATGTCATCCCGGGGCGCTACAGTGCAGGCGCTATGACCAGCGCATCCCATATCCAGGTGCCCGCGCAGGGCGAGAAGATCACCATGCAAGACGGCAAGCTCAGCGTGCCGAACACCCCGGTGGTGCCCTTCGTGGAGGGCGACGGCACCGGGCGCGACATCTGGAAGGCCAGCGTGCGGGTGCTGGACGCCGCCGTCGAGAAGGCCTACGGCGGCGAGCGCAAGATCGCGTGGATGGAGGTCTACGCGGGCGAGAAGAGCACCGAGGTCTACGGCGAGAACGAGTGGCTGCCCGCCGAGACCGTCCAGGCCTTCGACGAGTACCTGATCGGCATCAAGGGGCCGCTCACCACGCCGGTCGGCGGCGGCATCCGCTCCATCAACGTGGCGCTGCGCCAGGAACTCGACCTGTACGCGTGCCTGCGCCCGGTGCAGTACTTCGACGGCGTGCCCAGCCCCGTCAAGCAGCCGGAACTGGTGGACATGGTGATCTTCCGCGAGAACACCGAGGACATCTACGCCGGCATCGAGTACCAGGAGGGCACCCCCGAGGCCAAGAAGTTCCTCGCCTTCCTGCAAAACGAGATGGGCGTGAAGAAGATCCGCTTCCCCGAGACGAGCTCCCTGGGCGTGAAGCCGGTCAGCAAGGAGGGCACCGAGCGCCTCGTGCGCGCCGCCATCCAGTACGCCATCGACAACGGCCGCAAGAGCGTGACGCTGGTGCACAAGGGCAACATCATGAAGTTCACGGAAGGCTCGTTCCGCGACTGGGGCTACGCCCTGGCCAAGAGCGAGTTCGGCGGCGTGGAGATCGACGGTGGCCCGTGGCTGAAGCTCCCGAACGGTATCGTCATCAAGGACGTGATCGCGGACGCCTTCCTCCAGCAGATCATCCTGCGCCCCGCCGAGTACGACGTGATCGCTACCCTGAACCTCAACGGCGACTACATCAGCGACGCGCTGGCCGCGCAGGTCGGCGGCATCGGCATCGCGCCCGGCGCCAACATCAACTACGTGACCGGCCACGCGGTCTTCGAGGCCACCCACGGCACCGCGCCCAAATACGCCGACAAGGACGTCATCAACCCCAGCTCCGTGATCCTCTCGGGCGAGATGATGCTGCGCCACATGGGCTGGAGCGAGGCCGCCGACCTGATCCTGGGCAGCATGAGCAAGACCATCGGCCAGAAGGTCGTGACCTACGACTTCGCCCGACTGATGGACAGCCCCACCCAGGTCGGCACCACAGCGTTCGCGGACGCCCTGATCGCCAACATGGGCTGACCGGCGCACCGGGAACGGGGCGTGGCTCGCGGGCCGCGCCCCGTTTCTCGTGCGTCCGGGGTGCCGCCCGTGCTCTATGCTCGCCGCATGGCACGTCTCCTGCTGGCCCTGATCGGGGTGGTTCTGCTGGCCGTGGTGGCGCTGGCGCTGCTGTGGCTGCTGGGGCAGGTGATGGTCGGCGTGGGCGCCTTCGTGGTCGGCACGGCCGGCGTGCTGTCGCGGCTGCTGTGGTTCCTGATCTTCACCGGCCTGCTGTCGGGCCTGGTGTACTTCGTCACCAGCGCGTGGCGCCCGCCGGGCCGCTCGGGGCCGGACGGCGCGGTGCGGCTGGACACGGCCTCGTCCGCCTTCACCACGCCCTCGGCGGGCAGTCCGGCTCCCGTCACCACCTCCGATCTCCCGACCACGGGCGGGGTGGACGCATGACGAACCCCGACCGCTTTCTGGGCCGCGCGGACGTGTACGCGGCCGCCCGGCCGGGCTATCCGGCGGCGCTGGGCCAGTGGCTGCGCGCGGCGGGGCTGCTGGACGCGCCGGTGGCCGACATCGGCGCGGGCACCGGGCTGTTCACGCGGCTGCTGCTCGACCACGGCGCGCATGTGGTGGCCGTCGAGCCGAATCCGGAGATGCGCGCCCAGCTCGGGACCGCTCTGGCAGACGCCGTGCCGGGCGGCCGGCTGACGGTGCAGGACGGCACCTCGGAGGCGACCGGCCTGCCGGACGCGTTGGTAGGTCTGATCACGGCGGCGCAGGCGGCCCACTGGTTCGATCCCGCACCCACCGTGCAGGAGTTCCGGCGGGTGCTGCGGCCGGGCGGGCGGGTGCTGCTGGTGTGGAACGACTGGCGCGGCGTCGAGTTGCCCTTCAACCGGGCGTACGGCGAGACCATCCGGCCGTTCCTGGCGCCGGGCACGCCGGATGTGGCGACGCGCGTGCCGGAGGAGCGCCTGCCGGCGCTGCTGCCCGGCGGGTTCGAGGCCCTGGCGTTCACCCACGAGGTCATCCTGACCCGCGCGCGGCTGCACGCCCTGGCCGCCAGTGTGAGTTACCTGCCGTCGCCGGACGACCGGGCGTACCCGGCGATGGTGGCCGTTCTGGACGCTGCCTTCGACGCCCACCGGGACGGGGCGGCGGACGATGAGGCCGTGCCCTTCGGCTACCGCACGCACGCCTTCCTGGGTACGCTCGACTGACCGCCGGTGTGTTACGCTGAGGACAGAACGCGGTCCGCCGTCCCGGGACCGGAAGGAGGTTCGCCGCCATGACCACCGCCATCGACGATCCCCGCCGCACCGGCTACGCCGCCGAGGTCGTGGCGAACACCCTTCTCGACCTCGCCCGCGCCGAGGGCCGGCAGCTCACGCAGATGCAGGTGCACAAGCTGGTGTTCATCGCGCACGGCTTCACGCTCGCGCTGCTGGGCCGCCCGCTGATGTACAACACCGTCCACGCGTGGAAGAACGGCCCGGTGGTGCGCCGGCTGTGGCAGCACTGGGGCGAGCGCGGCACCCGTCCCATCGACGCTCCGCTGCCCGTGTCGGCCGGAGAGCCGGACGTCGGCAGCGACGCCGAGGCGATGGAGGTCATCCGCTCAGTGTGGAACGCCTATGGCGGCATGGACGGCGTGGAACTGTCGCGCCTGACCCACACGCGCGGCAGTCCGTGGTCGCAGGTGTACGGCCAGAGCGCCGACCTGATTCCCAACGAGATCACCCGCGAGTACTACACGGGACTCGCCCGCAGTGCGTGAACCCGGCGCGTCGCCGGCGCTTCCTGCTGGCCCGGACGAGGTGCTGGTTCCACCGGCCGACACGGCGTCCCCCATCGAGCGGGCCATCCGGCAGGGCGTGGCCGCCGAGCGCCGCAACGCCGACCTTGAGACGCGCACCCGCGAACTGCGCTACCGCGAGGCCCTCGACCAGCGCCTGCTGCGGCTGCTGATCGGCCTGAGCGTGTTCGGCGTGTCCGTGCTGTGGCTGGTCGCCGACGTCTCCCTCACGCTGGCGCAGGGTCTGGGCACGCTGTTCGGGCGGCCCTTCCGGCTCGATCCAACCATCATCATCGCGTTCCTGACGACCAGCACCGCCACCGTCATCGGCCTGTTCCTGGTGTTCCTGCGCTGGCTGTACCCCAGCGGGCCGGAGAAGGAGTAGGGGAGGGCCACGCCTGGGCCAGCCCGGTCCTTTCCGTTGATGCCACGTTCAGGCCCTGGGAGGTGCCGCATGAAGCCCTACGCGCTTAAAGCCGGTGACGGCTGGACATACCGGTACGGAATCGACTTCACGGTCAAGGCCGGCGAACTCCGGCATGGTCGGGGCGCCACCCTGACGGAATACACCACCCGCCGGGGCGAGGAACCACCGGACCACACCCATGACACCGAGGATGAACTGTTCTACGTCCTGGACGGCGACCTGACCTTCCGGTGTGGTGAGCAGCACTTCCACGTGGAGCGCGGCGGCTTCGTGTACCTGCCGAGGGGGATCGAGCACGGCTACCGCATTCCCGGCGACGCCCCGGTGCGGCTTCTGGTCGTCTCGTTCCCGGTGCTGGAGCCGGCGGGGGGCTGGAACGGCTTTCTCGCCGATGTCGAGCGGGACGGCGAGGTGACGGGCGTTCCGCAGCCGTGACGCGGCCGTTCGCACGTGAGCCCGGCTTCTTTTCAGGGAACATATTCGGGTACACTGCATGGCTGTGACGCGCGCGGCCTCTTCCTGATTCTGGAGTCCACGGGCGCCTTCCCGGAGGACTTTTGAGTTACTGGCGTACCACCATCAAACCCCTGCTGGACGTGGAAACCGGCACGATGTTCAAGCACGCCCCCGTCCGCGTGACCCTGGCCTTCCCGAACCGCTACTCGGTGGGTATGGCCTCGCTGGGCTATCAGGTCATCTACCGGATGTTCAACAACGAGGACGGCGTGGCGTGTGAGCGCGCGTTCCTGCCGGACGACGTGGACGCCTTCGAGCGCACGGGGCAGGCCCTGCCCACCGTCGAGACCGGCCGCGACGCCGGGGACTGCGAACTGTTCGCGCTGAGCGTGTCCTTCGAACTCGACCTGACCAACATCATCCGGACGCTGGACGTGGCCGGACTGCGCCCGCTGCGCGAGGAACGCGACGACACCGACGCCATCGTGATGATCGGCGGGCCGCTCACCAGCAGCAATCCGTACCCCCTGACGCCCTTCGCGGACGTGATCGTGATCGGGGACGGCGAGCAGATCGTGCCCGTGGTATCGGAAGCGCTGCGCCAGGCGGCCACCCGCGAGGACTTCTACGACCTGATCGACGGCATGCCCGGCATCTTCCTGCCGGCGCGGCACTCGCACGAGCCCACGTGGGCGACCGCGCCCAAGGAACTGCTGCCGGCGTACTCCCAGATCGTCACGCCGCACTCGGAACTCAGCAACATGTTCCTGGTCGAGGCGCAGCGCGGCTGCCCCCGCCCGTGCACCTTCTGCCTGGCCAGGACCATGTACGGCCCCAACCGCAACAACCAGGCTCAGGAACTGCTGGACACCATCCCCGACTGGGTTGAGAAGGTCGGACTGGTCGGTGCGGCGCTGTCGGACTTCCCGCACACCAAGTACGTGGGCCGCACCCTGACCGAGCGCGGCATCAAGCTCGGCGTGAGCAGCATCCGCGCCGACACGGTGGACGCCGAACTCGCGGAGATCCTCAAGGCCGGCGGCCTGCGCACCTTCACCGTGGCGAGCGACGCCCCAAGCGAGCGCCTGCGCCGCTGGCTGAAAAAGGGCATCACCACCGAGGACCTGCTCAAGACCGCGCACATCAGCCGCGACCTGGGTTTCAAGGGCATCAAGGTCTACATGATGATCGGCCTGGGGCCGGAGAACGACGACGACATCAGCGAACTGATCTCATTCACGAAGGAGCTTGCGGGCATCAACCGCATTGCCCTGGGGATCAGTCCCTTTGTGCCCAAACGCCACACGCCGCACTTCGCCGATCCCTTCGCGGGCGTGCAGACCATCGAGAAGCGCATGAAGCGCATCCAGAAGGAGCTGCGCACCACCGCCGAACTCCGCAACGTGTCGGCCAAGTGGGCGTGGGTGGAATCCGTGATCGCGCGTGGCGGCCCCGAGGTCGGGATGGCCGCGTACCAGATCTACCGGAACGAGAGCATCGGCGCGTGGAAGAAGGCGCTGGACGAGGTCGGCTGGCACGACGAGTTCGAGTCGAACGCCCCCGCCATCGACCTGCCGCCCGGCCAGTACGAGCCGCGCGAGGTCTCGGCACACGCGCAGGGCCTGGCGGTGTAATGGGGTTCGAGCTTTGAAGAGTACGTCTGCCCAGCGCCCGACATCATTACGCCCTCACGAGAACTGAGCGGGTAAATTCTGTATACTGCGGTATGACCGAGCCGCGCCCCGTCCTGCCCAGCGTGCGTGGACGGGGCGCGGCGTTCAACGTGCCGGTGCGCTTCGAGCGCCTGTCGTACGATCCGCAGCACACCGACGAGGAGGGCTTCGAGCTGCGCGAGCACGCGCCGCGGACGCAGTTCTACCGCGACCACGCGCGCACGGTCATCGCCACGAACACTTCGCCGGACATTCCGTTCCGGGCCAGCATCAATCCGTACCGGGGCTGCGAGCACGGCTGCACGTACTGCTACGCCCGGCCTACCCACGAATTCCTGGGCCTCAGCGCGGGGCTGGACTTCGAGTCGAAGATCCTGGTCAAGCTGGACGCGGCGACCCTGCTGCGCCGGGAGCTCGCCGCACGCAAGTGGACGCCGCAGGTGATCGCCATGAGCGGCGTGACCGACATCTACCAGCCGGCCGAGCGGCACTACCGCCTGACCCGCGCGTGCCTGGAGGTGCTGCTGGACTACCGCAACCCGGTGGCCCTGATCACGAAAAACGCGCTGATCACCCGCGATCTGGATGTGCTGGCGGAGCTGGCGCGGCGCAACCTCGTGCGCGTCGCGCTGAGCATCACCACGCTGGACGAGGCCCTCCGCCGGAGCATGGAGCCGCGCACCAGCACGGCGCAGGCCCGGCTGGACGCCGTGGCCCGCCTGACCGACGCGGGCGTGCCCGTCAGTGTGATGGTCGGCCCGGTCATTCCCGGCCTGAACGACGACGAACTGCCGCGCATCGTGCGCGAGGCCGCCCGCGCCGGTGCGGTGGATGCCGGGTACAACGTCGTGCACTTTCCCGGCGTGACCGCCGACCTGTTTCTCGACTGGCTGGCGCGCGAGCAGCCGGAGCGCCGCGCCCGCGTGGAGGCCCTGATCCGCGAGGTGCGGGGGGGTGACCTGAACGACCCGCGCTTTGGGCAGCGCATGACCGGCACCGGGCCGTACGCCGAGGGCCTGCGCGCCCTGTTCCGCGCGGCCCTGCGGCAGGCCGGGCTGCCGAAACCCGGCGTGGCGCTCGACGTGACGCGCTTCCGGGTGCCCAGCGCGATGCCGTCGCTGTTCGACCCACTCGACTGAGTTTTCAAATGCCACGTCCAGCGGCGTCAATTCCAGTCAAGCTCACGCCGCGCCGGCCGTGAGCGCGCAGAATACGGCCCATGAGTGACCCAGCGCACCGCCCGCAGACCATGGCGGAGAAGATCCTCTCGCAGCGCGGCGACCATGTGGTCTACGCCGGCGACCTCGCGGTGGTTGAGGTCGATCAGGTGATGGTCGTCGATTCCATCGCCCAGAGCTTCATCGAGCGCATGCAGCGCGACCTGGAGGCCCTGCCGAAGTACCCCGAGCGGGTGAGCATCGTGATCGACCACGTCGCGCCCGCCAGCACCGTCAGCGTGGCGCAGGCGCAGAAGGAAGCGCGCGAGTACGCCGCGCAGACCGGTGTGCGCCTGTTCGACGTGGGGCGCGGCATCTGCCACCAGGTGCTGATGGAAGAGGGGCTTGCGCGGCCCGGCTGGATCGTGCTCGGCTCGGACAGCCACTCCACGACCTACGGCGCGGTGGCGGCCTTCGGTTCCGGCATGGGCGCCACCGACATCGCCCTGGCCGCCGCGAGCGGCAAGACGTGGCTGCGCGTGCCGGAGAGCGTCAAGGTGACCTTTACCGGCGAGTTGCGCCCCGGCGTGACCGCCAAAGACGTGGCGCTGGAGATGATTCGCCGCCTGGGTGCGGACGGTGCCACGTACCAGAGCATCGAGATGCACGCCGGCGACCGCTTCACGCGCGGCGAGCGCATGACCCTGGCGAACCTGTGCGTGGAGGCCGGCGCGAAGGCCGGACTGGTCGTCCCCGGCGGCGAGATCCTCACCGGGTACGGCTACGACGTGCCCGAGTGGGTCTACCCGGACGACGGCGCGACCTACGTGCAGGCCATCGAGATCGACCTGTCGGCCCTGAACCCCCGCATGTCCGCCCCGAACGAGGTGGACAACGTCTACGACGTGGCCGAGCTGCGCGACCAGCTGCGGAACACGCCGGTGGATCAGGTGTTCATCGGCACGTGCACCAACGGCCGCATCGAGGACCTGCATGCCGCCGCCGACGTGCTGCGCGGGCAGCGGGTCGCGCCGGGCACGCGCCTGCTGGTCATTCCCGCCAGCAGCGAGGTGATGGAGCAGGCCATGGCCGACGGCACCCTGCTGACGCTGCAACGTGCCGGGGCGGTGCTGGGCACGCCCGGCTGCGGGCCGTGCATGGGCCGCCACCAGGGCGTGCTCGCGCCCGGCGAGGTCTGCGTGAGCACCTCAAATCGCAACTTCATCGGCCGCATGGGCGACAAGGACGCGAAGATCTATCTGGCCAGCCCGGCGGTGGCGGCGGCGACGGCAGTCATGGGCCGCGTGGCGCTGCCGGAAGACGTGGTGGGTCACGCCGTGGCCGCAGGAGGGCGCTGATGCCCAGGATCTGGAAATTTGGCGACAGTGTCAACACGGACGACATCCTGCCTGGCAAGTTCGCCCCGTTCATGGCCGGCGAGGACGTGTTCCAGAGTTTCGCGTTCCATTACATCCGCCCGGAGTTTGCTGCCCAGGTGCAGCCGGGCGACGTGCTGATCGGCGGGCGCAACTGGGGTCTGGGCTCCAGCCGTGAGTACGCGCCGGCGGCCCTGAAGAAGTTGCAGATCGGCGGCATCGTCGCGCCGAGCTTCGCGCGCATTCACTACCGCAACCTGCTGAACCTCGGCATCCCGGCCTTCGAGTTTGACCTGACGGGGCTGCTGAACGACGGCGACGAGGTCTCGCTGGACGTGAACTCCGGCGTCCTGACGTATGCCGGCGGCACGGTGCAGTTGCCGCCCCCTCCGGAGTTCCTGCGCGAGGCGCTGGCCGAGGGGAGCATCCTGGCGTTCTTCAAGAAGCATGGCCGCTTTCCCGGCGAGCCCGCTTCCTAAAGGAGTCCAGCCACCTAGACTGTGGTCATGGCGACGCTGGAAGTGGAATGCCCCGTGTGCTCCGAGGTGCTGGAACTGACCGAGGACGACCGGCAGGAGTTGCAGGTCGGGGACGTGATCGTCTGCGATTCCTGCAACGCGGAGATGGAGGTCACGCGCAATGGGGGCGGGGAGGATTTTGAGCTGGAGTTGCTGGGCGTCCTGACGACCTGCCCGAACTGCGGCGAGGAATTCGAGGTCACGGAGGACCTGGTGGCGTCGGCCCCGACCGTGCGCGGCGCGGATGGTGTAGAGGTCAGCATCGTGCCGTGCCCGCACTGCAAGGCGCAGATCGAGCTGGAGTTCGTGACGGAGCCGTCTGGAGCTGTCTAGCTGAGTCGGCGCGGTCAGAACGCGAGCCGCTAACCTATCAAACGCAAGGAGTAATCATGTCTACCGTTCAATTTGAAAACCCGGACACCGGTGCCACCATCGAACTGACCAACCCCGAACTCGGCGAACTCGTCATCGACGACGAGACGGGCGTGGAATACGAGGTCGTGTCCGTCGACCCGCCCCGCCTGGAAGCCGCGCCCAACGAAGCGGAGGACTGGGGCGAGTAAGTCCCCGGCCTTCAGCGGTCAGCGCCGGGCTTCGCCCGCCTGACCGCTGACTGCTGGAGCACCGCACCGGAGATTCCATGGCCGACCTCGCCGTTCTCTACGACCGTATCCGCCCAGACGAGAAGATGCTGTTCGAGGCGCTCGACGCCCTCGGCGTGCCGTACGACAAGGTGTACGTGCCGCAGCTCAGCGTCACCTTCGACGCGTCCGGCGCCGCCCAGGTGCCGTGGAAGGTCGCCATCGAGCGCTGCGTGAGCCAGTCGCGCGGCCACGCCGTGACCCGCGCCCTGGAGGGCTTCGGGGTCAAGGTGATCAACCCCGCGCACGTCATCGAACTGTGCGGCGACAAGCTCGCCACCAACGCCCGGCTGCACGCGGCCGGCCTGCCCACCCCCCGCACCGGCGTCGCCTTCGACGGCGACACGGCCCTGGCCCTCATCGAGAGCATGGGCTACCCGGTGGTGCTCAAGCCCACCGTCGGCTCGTGGGGCCGCATGGTCAGCCGCCTGAACGACCGCGCCGCCGCCGAGGCCGTCATCGAGCACAAGGAGGTGCTGGGCGGGCCGCAGCACGGCATCTTCTACGTGCAGGCGCTGGTGGACAAGCCGCAGCGCGACATCCGCGCCTTCGTGGTGGGCGGCGAGTGCATCGGCGCGATCTACCGCACGTCGGAGCACTGGATCACCAACACGGCCCGCGGCGCGAAGGCCAGCAACTGCCCCGTCACGCCCGAGATCGCGGATCTCGCCCGGCGCGCCGCCGCCGCGGTGGACGGCCAGATCGTCGCCATCGACCTCGTCGAGGACCCGCACGCCACGAACGCGTGGGGCGGGCTGCTCGTCATCGAGATCAACCACACCATGGAATTCAAGAACTCGGTGAGCACCACCGGCGTGGACATCCCGCGCCGCATGGCCGAGTACGCCATCGGCCTGCTGACCTGACCCCCTGGCCCCTGTGCGCGGGACCACGGGGGCTTTACACTGCGGCCAGCCACGGGCACTCAGGAGGCACGGACGGTGGGCGGCGACAACAGCTCAGGGCGGACAGCGCACCAGGACTCAGCGGCCGCAGGGAGCCGCGGGGCGAGTGTAGACCTGTGCCTGGGCGCCGACGGCGAGGTCGAACTCCACCCGGACACCGGCATGGCCGCCCGCCAGGCCGCCCTGTTGCGCCTGAGCGGCCTGCCGCTGGACGCCCTGCTCGCCGCCCGCTGGGGGGTGCCGCAGCTGATCGCGCCGCCCACCCGCCTGCGCCCGGACGCCACCCTGACCGAGACGGCGGTTCTACACGCCGCGTCGCCGGACGGCACGTGGCTGCGGCTGAGCTGGCAGGACGCGTCCATCATCCCTGAGGCCGCGCCCGAGGTGGCCCGGCCGATCGACGTGCCGGCCCCCCTGCTGGAGTGGCTGCGCCTTGGTCCAGAGGACGCCCTGGGCGAGGCGGGCCGGCTGCTGCTCGGATCGGTCGTGACGCGCGCGGAACTCACCGACGGGCTGAGCCTGCACCAGCTGTGCCTGGGCGACGCGCCGGGCACCGTCGGCGACCACGCCCTGCTGCTGGGCAGTCCCGAGGAACCGCTCGGGGAGCTGCGCCTGAGCGCGGCGCCGCGTGATGTGCCGGACGACGTCCACGCGGTCGCGTGGGCGCTGACCCAGGTGGCCCGCCACGCGCGCCAGGACGCCGAGATCCGCCGCCGGGAGCACGCCGCGCAGCGCGCCGCGGACCTGCACCGCGCGCTGCTGTCCGTGGTGAGCGGCGACGCGCCCCCGGAGGCGGTCGTGTATGCGGCCACCCGGCTGCTGCACGCCCGCGCCGGCACGCGGGTCACCACCCGCGCCGGCATCCCCGAAGCTTACGGCGGCTGGGTGACGGCCCAGCTGCGCGGCCAGGTGATGGCCCAGCTGGCGGCCGGCATGGACCCCCGGCCCACCTACGCCGTGCTGCCCGCAGATGAGCTGCCGGTGCTGATCGTGCCGCTGGGCAGCCGCGGCCCGCGCCGCAGCGCGTGGGTGTTCCAGCTCAGCCGCCGCCCGTGGTTCCTGCGGCCGCAGGCGCTCGACAGCGTGCTGGAGGCTGCCCGCCACCCGGTTCATGCGGACGTCGCCGCCGACACGCGCCGGGGGGCCGGACTCAAGGCGCCGGCGGGCAGCGCGCCGCGCAGCGTCCTCGGCCTGCTGCAGCACCTGACGGACTCGGACGCGCCGGCCGCGCTGGCGAGCGAGGGCCTGGCGTACCTCACGCCGCCCGGCAGCGGGACGTGGGGCGCGTACCTGAGTGTGCGCAGCGCCAACGACGACGGTCAGGGGGGCGGCGTGGTGACCCTCAGCAGCGTGGCGCGCAGCGGCAACGACGCGGACCATCCCCGGCCGGCGGCGTTGCAGGCGGTGGTGGCGGCGTTCTGGCACACGGTGGGCGACGCCGGCGGCCTCAGCCTGAGTGCGCCGCACCCTCTGCTGCCCGCGCCGCTGCGCCGGCTGTGCCTCGCTCCAGTCCGCACCGCGGGCGGGCACCGGCTCGCCGGCGTGCTGGTCGTCGGCAACGGCCCAGAGGAGGCCCGTGCGGACGCTCAGATGCCCACGCTCCTGACCGTGCTGGCGCAGCAGATCACGCGGGCGGCCGAGCGGCAGCTCGCCATGCGGCAGCTGTCACGCGCGCGCGAGCAGACCTTCCGGGTGCTCGGGCGGGTGCTCGAACACCGCAGCTACGAGACCAAGGGGCACACCGACCGCGTGACCAGCCTCGCCCTGAAGCTCGGCCTGCAACTGAACCTGACCTACGACCAGCTGACCGTGCTGCGCTGGGGTGCGTACCTGCACGACATCGGCAAGATCGCCATCCCGGATGCCGTGCTGAACAAGGAAGGCCCGCTGAACCGCAGCGAACGTGGCCTGATGCACGAGCACGTCGTGATCGGCGAGGGGCTGCTGCGCGAGCAGGAACTGGTGCCCGAGGGCGTGCTGGAGATCGTGCGCCACCACCACGAGCGCTGGGACGGCGCCGGCTACCCGGACGGGCTGCGCGGCGACGGCATTCCATTGCTGGCCCGCGCATTTGCGGTGGTGGACGTGTACGACGCTCTGACCAGCGCCCGGGCGTACAAACCGTCGTGGACACAGGAACGGAGCCTCACCGAACTCGCCCGGATGGCTGGGCACGCGCTCGACCCGCGCCTGACCGGCGTGTTCATGGACATGATCCGCCGCGGCGACGTCAGCGTCACGGACGACCAGCACGCGCCGTTTGTCCTGCCCGCCGACTAGGACCGCGGCCTGAGGCTCGCCGCCACGTCTGCACATCTGCGCGGCGACGGTGCCGGGACGCCCGGCAGCCCCCGCCTATACTGCCGGGCATGAAGCTCGCGATTGTCGGCGTCGGCAAACTCGGACTGGCCCTGCTGGAGGGCGTCACGGCGCGCGGCATCATCCCGGCGGGCGAGATCGGCCTGCTCGACGCGAACGTCGCCCGGGTCGAGGACATCGCCTCCCGGACCGGCGCGCGGGTCGTCACCCGCAGCCAGCTCGGCGGTGCGGAGCGCATTCTGGTCGCGCTGCAACCCCGGGTGTTCCCGGAGGTCAGCGAGTGGCTCGCGCAGGAGAACGTGGGGTACATCAGCACCATGGCGGGTGTCAGCGTGGCGACCCTGGTGCGCCGCCTGGGCACGCAGCGCGTGGTGCGCGTCATGCCGAACCTCGGTGCGACCATCGGCCGCAGCCAGACGGCCATCACCGGTCCGCGCGAGGCTCAGGAGGCCGGCGACCTCGCGTTCGCCCTCGACCTGTTCGGCGCGGTCGGGGACGCCTACGACCTCCCGGAACACCTCTTCAATGCCTTCACCGGCATGAGCGCCAGCGGCCCCGCCTACGTGGCCGTGGTCGCCGAGGCGCTCGCGGACGGCGGCGTGCGTATGGGCCTGCCGCGGGTGCTGGCGAACGAACTTGCCGCGAAACTGCTGGTGTCCACCGGAGAACTGCTGCAACGCCGCGCGCACCCCGCCATGCTCAAGGACGAGGTCTCCAGCCCCGGCGGCACCACCATCGCCGGCCTGGAAGCCCTGGAGGCGGCCGGCGTGCGCGGCGGCCTGATCCAAGCGGTGGTCGCGGCCACCCGCCGCGGCACCGAACTCGGCCACGATCAGGAATAGGCCAGGCCGCAGGTCCGCGCTGCCGCCCACGTCAGACGGCTGTGACGGCCGCGCCCCTACACTCGCCCGGTCATGACTCCAGCCGCTGCTCTATCCGCCCTCGTCCGCAGCGGGGCTGCGCTGCTCGTGCTGGCGCTCCCGGCGGCGCAGGCCGTCACGCCGGCCGGGTACTACCCCTTCGCGGCCGGTACCCGCTGGTCGTACTCCAGCGGTGAGCAGCAGGTCGTCGGCCCGGCCGTGGTGCACCGGGGCGTGACGGTCACCCCTGTCAGCCACCAGTACGGCAGCACCACGTATACCCAGGACCTGCTGGAACTCCGCGCCGACGGCAGCGTGTGGCTGCGCGGCGTGAACGCCAGCGGCCGGCTCACGTGGTTCACGTCGCCCTTGACCGTATACCCGCCGGGGCCGCTGCGGCCCGGCATGACGTGGAGCAGCGCGAACGGCAGCGTCAGCCTGCGCGCCCGCGTCACGGGCACCAGCGCCGTCACGCTCTCGGCCGGCACCTTCAACGCCCTGACCATCCGCACCGACATGACCCAGGCGGGCCGCGTCAGCACCCAGACCACGTACTTCGTGCCCACCCTGGGCGTCGTGCGCTACCAGACGGCAGACGGCAGCGTGATCGACCTCCAGCGCTGAGCGGCGCTCATTTGCGGCGGGCGCGGTATGTGAGCAGCTGGGCGTACATGCGCGTGCGGGCGCCCGCCCCCTTCCAGAAGCCGCGTTTCTTCTCCTTGACCACCTGCGCCACGTTCGGCAGCTCGACGTAATCCCAGCGCGCGCCAGTCTCCTTGAGGTGCGCCGTGATGGCGGGCTCGGGCCAGCGTTCGTCCGTCAGGTGTGGCACGCCCACCAGCCACTCGCGGCGGCACGCGCGCTGCCCGCTCAGGTGCGGCGTGAGCTTGTTGCCCCAGTCCGTCACGAACCCGCCCCCCTCGAACACGCCGATGCTCATGTCCAGCGTGCCGTCCAGCACCGGCCGCACCAGCGTGCCGAGGTGCGCGGGCGTCAGGCCCGTGAGGTCCGCGTCGAGCATCACGATGTAGTCGGCGTCCGTCGCCGCGAGGGCCGCACCCAGCGCATGGCCCTTGCCGGCGTTCTCCGTCAGTTCCACCACCGTGGCCCCGGCGGCCCGCGCGACCGCGGCTGTGGCGTCCGAACTGCCGTCCGAGGCGACGACCACCTCCGGCGTGAACTGGCGGGCCACGCGCACCACGTCCGCCACCGTGCCCTCCTCGTTGAAGGCCGGAATGACGACCGCGATCCGAGCGGCAGAGCTGCCCTGCATGCGGACCATCCTACGGGGTTTTGCCCGCGCCGGCACCCCCCGCGGGCGGCCGGGCCGCCGTGGAGGGCGCGGCGTCGTACACTCCGGTGTTATGGACCTCAAGGCTCAGCTCAAGCACGCGGTGGAGGCGGCCGCCGCACAACTCGGCATGCCCGTGGACGCTGCCATTCAGGAAACGCCGGCCAGCAAGCCCGGCGACTACGGCACCCCCGCCGCCTTCCAGATGGCGAAGGCCGGCGGCGGAAACCCCGCGCAGATCGCCGCGCAGCTCGCCCAGACCGTCGCGCTGCCGGCCGGTTTCAGGCGGGTCGAGGCGGCCGGGCCGTTCCTGAACTTCTTCCTGGACGGCGGGGCCTTCGTGCAGGATGTGGTGTCGCGGCCCTTCGAGCTGCCGGCGCAGGCTGGCAAGGTCGTGATCGAGCACACCAGCGTGAACCCCAACAAGGAGCTGCACGTGGGGCACCTGCGCAACGTGGTGCTGGGCGACAGCATGGCCCGCATCTTCCGCGCGGCCGGGCACACCGTCGAGGTGCAGAACTACATCGACGACACCGGACGCCAGGCGGCCGAGAGCGTGTACGCCATGGAGCACTACGGCCGCACGTGGGATGGCCAGCAGAAGTACGACCACTGGCTGGGCGAGGGCTACGTGCGTCTGAACGCCGATCCGGTGAAACCAGACCTGGAACCCGGCATCCGCGAGGTCATGCACCAGCTGGAGGCCGGAGTGCTGCGCCCCGTGGTCGAGCAGACGGTCAAGGCCCAGCTGGAGACGTGTTTCCGTATCGGCGCGGCGTACGACCTGCTGGTGTGGGAATCCGACGTGGTCGGCAGCGGGTTTCTGAGCCAGGCGATGAACATCCTGGAGGGCAGCCGCTACACGACGCACCCCACCGAGGGCAAGTTCGCGGGCGCGTTCATCATGGACGTCAGCGAGTTCATGCCGGGCCTGGAGGAACCCAACGTGGTGCTGAGGCGCTCGGACGGCACGGCCATGTACGTCGCCAAGGACATCGGCTACCAGTTCTGGAAGTTCGGCCTGTTCGAGGGCATGCGCTTCAGGCCATTCATGACCGATCCCGCCGGAAAGACCATCTGGACCAGTGCCCCCGACGGCGAGCCCGACACCGCGCGGCGCTTCGGGCATGCCGGCGAGGTTATCAACGTGATCGACTCGCGCCAGAAGCACCCGCAGCTGCTGGTGAGGAGCAGCCTGGGCGTGGCTGGTGAACTCGAGAAGGAGGAACGCAGCGTCCACCTGAGCTACGAGTTCGTGAACCTGAACGGCCAGACGATCAGCGGCCGGAGGGGCATCACGCTGTCCGTGGATCACGCGCTGGAGGAGGCGGGACGCCGCGGTTTCGCGGAACTGAGCGCGAAAAACCCCGATCTCGCCCAGCGGCCAGATGCGCCGGAGATCGCCCGCCGTATCGGCGTGGGCGCGCTGCGCTTCGCGATGCTGCGCAACGAACCCAGCCGCTCCTTCGACTTCGACCTCGACAAGGCCAGCTCGCTGAGTGGCGACACCGCGCCGTACATCCAGTACGCCGCCGTGCGCGCCGCGAGCATCCTCCGCAAGGCCCAGGAGGCCGGGTACGCCACCGACGGCACCGGGGCCGACTGGGACGCCGTGCCGGACCTCGACCTGACGCTGGCCAAGCAGGTGGCGAAGCTGCCGGAGGTCGTGGCGCAGGCCGTGAAGGCGCACTCGCCGCACGGCGTCGCGCAGTACGCCCTGGACCTCGCCACGAGCTTCAACGCCTGGTTCAACGCGAAGGACCGCCGGGGCAAGCCGGCCACCAACGTCCTGCAATCGGAGCCGGGGCTGCGCGAGGCGCGGCTGGCGCTGGTCGGCCGGCTGCGTCAGGCCTTCGAGGAGACCCTCGACCTGATCGGCATCGAGGTCCCGGCCGCGATGTGACGTGCGTCCTTAGGGGCGGTTTCCCGCAGGGGAGATGGCACCGCTGACACCGGGCGAGCGGATGGGCGAGGGCGTCCCGTCCGCTCTGCCGGTCAGCTGCCGCGGGTGGCCGCGAGGCGTTCCAGGCGTTGCAGGAAGGCCACCAGCCGGCCGGCGACGGCGGGCGTGAAGCGGTTGCCGCCCATGTGCGCGCCGCTCAGGGTGACCACGTCGCTCACGCCGGGCTGCGCGAAGCTGCTCAGTCGCTGGGCGTTGATACTGGCGGGCACGACCTTGTCGTCCGGGCTGCTCACGATGAACAGTGGCAGCGGCGGCACCAGCGACGTGAGGTGCAGCGGGTCGTAGTCCGCGACCTTCGGGGCGCCCAGGGTCGGGGCCTTTAGACCGTACGCGGCCTGGATCTCCATGCGGCGGGACGGCGCGGATTTCCACGCGCCCAGCAGGCTCACCCACGCGTCGATCAGGGCCACGCCGCGCACCTCGTACGGCGCGCCGGGCAGCGCGCTGCGCAGCGCCAGCAGGCCGCCCATGCTCAGGCCCAGCGCGTAGGTGCGGCCGTTCCACGGGTAAGAGCGGATCGCGGCGAGGTGCGCGGCGGCCGAGGTGTACAGCGCGTTCTCGCTGCCCCACGAGTTCGGGCCGCCGTCGCCGCTCAGGAGTACCGCGAAGTTGGCCTGGAGCAGCGCGGTGAGCAGCACGTTCACCTGCGGGCTGTCGCGCACGCGTTCGGCCGTCTGGGCGCGCGGATGCGACACGATCACCAGGGGGCACGCGCGCGCCGCGCACGTGGTGGGCACCCGCAGGTAGGACGCCCCGCCGGCGGTGTTCTGCCGCACCCAGCGGTCGAGCGCGACCGTCACCGGAGCCGGGGGCGCCGTCTGGCTGGCAACCGCGTCCGCGACGGTGGAGCTGCCGAGCGCGGCGCACGCGGCCACCACGGCCGTGACCAGCACCCGGCGCGGCCGCACAGACGCAGACGGGCGCCGGGGCGGCTCATGGAGGGATGGCCGTTCGTCCGGGTCGCTGGAGGTGGTCGCCCGCTGCGTCATGGTCTAGCGTCCGAACAGCAGCAGGCCGACCGCCGTGCGCCGCAGCATCTGGGCGATCAGGGCGGGGATGATGGTCGCGATCAGCAGGTACACGACCAGGGTGGACAGCACCTCGAATTCCGTGCCGCGCGGCGGATTCCAGCCCTCGAGGAACTGGAGCACCACCGGATGCATCAGGTACACCTGCAGACTCACGATGCCCAGGTTTGCCAGCCGGCGTTGCAGCGCGCCCGGCCGCAGCTGCATGCGCCATACCACGCCCAGGAGCAGCAGCGCGACCAGCGTGGTATACGCCCACGACAGCGCGTCGAACAGCACCGGCGTGGCGTGTCCGGTCCGCAGGAATTTCAGCGACTCCGGCAGGTAGAACGCGAACACGGCCGCCAGCAGTGCCAGCAGCGCCCAGCGGTGCCGCAGCCACCACTGCGGGAATTCGCGCAGGCGCGAGCCCACCGATACGCCCAGCAGCAGCGGCAGGACATACCACATCACGGTGCTGGTCGGGTACTGCAGATGCAGCACGTAGCGGTTCAGGAAGTACAGTCCGAGTTGCAGCGGAATCCCGATCAGGAGCATGTCGGAGATCCGTGGGCGGCGGCGGGCGATCAGCACCAGCAGGGGCAGCACGGCGTACACCTCCAGAGCCACCAGCAGGAAGTACAGGTGGAAGCTGGCCTTGCCGTACAGCAGCCACGAGCGCCACTGCGCCGGGTCGTCCAGGGCCGACGCCGTGCGCTGACCGGTCCACACGTACCACAGGGCGTACAGCACGGTCCACAGCAGGTACGGCCACGCGGCGCGCAGCGTGCGGCGGAAGGCGTAGCGCCGCAGGTCGTAGCGCCTCAGCAGGCTGCGCGTCAGGACCAGCGCGGACAGGAACACGAAGGCCGGCACCGCGAAGTGCAGCGTGCGGTTCACGATCTCGGCCACCAGGTACGACGTGCTGTCCGGCGGCAGGTGCCGCAGGGCCACGCCCGTCGAGTGATGGATGATCACCTCCAGGATCGTGATGCCCCGGAAGGTGTCCACGCTCGCCCGCGCGGATGGCCGGCGGCGGGGCGTGGGCTGCACGGACGGCGCGGAGGGCGCCGACGGAGCGGTCATGGGGCGGCCGAGGGGATGAACGGTCACGTCAGCTCACCCCCGGCCCCGGACCTCGAAGCCCTGGGCGCGCAGCAGCGCGGCGGCCCGCTGCACTTCCTCCGGGCTCTCCAGGCCCAGCCGCAGCGCGCCGCCCTCCTCGCGGATGGCGAGCACCTCGATGTCCTTGATGTTCACGTGCGCCGCGCCGAGCGCCTGCGTGACCGCTCCGATCTGGTTGGGCTTGTCCGGCACGGCCACCACGAGGTCGAACTTGGCCGGCAGCAGGCTGCGCTTCACGACCGGCAGGCTGTCGCGGGTGCGCTTGCCCTCGTGGGCGGCCGCAAGCAGCTCTTCCGGGTCGTCGAGGTCGGCTTCCAGGCGCTCGAGCTGCTTGCGGAAGCGGGTCAGGGCGCCCCTCAGCGCGTCCTTGTTCTCCACGACCATGTCGCGGCTCATGCGTGGATCGCCGCTCGCCACGCGCGTCAGGTCGCGGAAGCCGCCGGCGGCCAGCAGGCTCAGGCGCTCGTCGCGCGCGACCATGTGCGTCAGGGCCAGGCTGGCGAGGTACGGCAGGTGGCTGATGGTCGCCACCAGCGCGTCGTGGGCGTCCGGCGGCATCACGACCGGGGCGGCGCCCAGGTGCTCGACCAGCAGCCGCGCGCGGCTGAGGGCCGTCAGCGGCGTGGACTCGGTGGGCGTGAGCACCCACACGGCGTTTTCCAGCAGCGACGCGCTCGCGTGCGTGACGCCGCCCCGCTCGCTGCCGGCCATCGGGTGCCCGGCCACGAAGGAGCGCACGCCCAGCCGCTCCATCTCGGCGGCGATGCCGCCCTTGACGCTGCCCACGTCCGTCACCAGCGCGCCGGGATTCACGTACGGTGCGAGGTCGCGCGCCAGACCCGTCAGGGCGCGCATGGGCGCGGCGAGGATCACCAGGTCGGCGCCGCGCAGCCACTCGCCGGGCGCGGCGCGCACCTCGTCCACCACGCCCAGCGCCTCGGCCTCGCGCAGCACGTCCATGTTGGCGTCCAGGCCGATCACCGTGCGCGCCAGGAAGCGCTGGCGCAGCCCCAGCGCGACGCTGCCGCCGATCAGACCCACGCCGGCCACGACGGCGGTGCCGAACAGCGGGGCGGGCGTCACGGGCGCGGCGTCGGCGGTCATGATCGGGAGGCTACCACGCACTTTCTTTTCATTTCCTGGCAGGATCAGACACCGGCGCCCGCCCGCCGGCCGTGTCCACGGGACGGTGACCTCCGCCGGCAGCCCGCGCCGCGCCGGCGCCTGCTAGAGTCCTCGCCGTGCCCGGCCCAGACGTCTTGCTGTACGGAGTGCCCCTCGCGTTCGTGGCGGGCTTCATCGACGCCGTCGCGGGGGGCGGCGGCACCATCACGCTGCCCACCCTGTTCCTGATGGGCCTGACGCCGCCGCAGGTGGTCGCCACGAACAAACTGCTGGCGATCTTCGGTTCGGGCAGCGCGACCGTGCAGTACGCCCGCAAGGGGCACATCGAGTGGCCGCTGGTGGGCCGGCTGATCCCGCTGGCCCTGGTGGGCAGCGCGCTGGGTGCGTACCTCGTGCACTTCGTCGATCCTGCCGCCTTCCGCACGCTGGTCGCGGTGGTGATCCTGGGCGTGGGGACGCTGGTGCTGCTGAACAAACGCTTCGGTCTGGACGACCGCTACCCCGGCCTGACCGCGCGCGTGCTGGCCCTGACCCTGCCCGGCGCGTTCATCGTCGGCATGTACGACGGCTTCCTGGGGCCGGGCACCGGCACCTTCCTCATGTTCCTGTTCGCATTGAGCGGCTTCAATCTCGTGCGGGCCAGCGGGAACGCG
The DNA here is from genome assembly GCF_014201805.1 of Deinococcus metalli. Classification (NCBI taxonomy): domain Bacteria; kingdom Thermotogati; phylum Deinococcota; class Deinococci; order Deinococcales; family Deinococcaceae; genus Deinococcus; species Deinococcus metalli. The sequence continues at coordinate 622,283 of NZ_JACHFK010000001.1, forward strand.
CGCGCCATCAACTTCGCCACGAACCTGGGCGCGTTCGTGTTCTTCCTGATCGGCGGGCAGATGGTGTTCTGGATCGGCCTGCCGATGGGCGTGGCGAACGCCCTGGGGGCCGCCCTGGGCGCGCGGATGGCCATGCTGCGCGGCAGCGCCTTCGTGAAGTGGATGTACGCGGTGATCGTGCTGCTGGTCGCCGCCCGGCTGCTGTTCGCGTGACGCGCATGAACCTTTCCAATAGTCAGTCCGGTTCTGGCCGAGCTGCCCGCCCCGCGCCAAAATGACGCCATGACCCAGACGTCCACCCCGGCCGGCGACTCCACCACCTCCAGCGTGCAGCAGGCGATCCTGGCGGGCGGCTGCTTCTGGTGCACCGAGGCCGTCATGAAGGACGTGCGCGGCGTCACGGCCGTCGAGAGCGGGTATATCGGCGGGCACATCGCGCAGCCGGACTACCGCAGCGTGTGCAGCGGCACGACCGGCCACGCCGAGGCCGTGCGCGTGACCTTCGATCCGGCGCAGGTGAGCTACGAGGACCTGCTGGGCCTGTTCTTCGCCACGCACGATCCCACCACCCTCAACCGGCAGGGCGCGGATATGGGTACGCAGTACCGCAGCGCCGTCTTTCCGCTGAATGCCGAGCAGGAGCGCCAGACGCGCGAGGTGATCGCCAACCTCGAGAAGGAACAGGTGTTCGACCGGCCCATCGTGACGTCCATCGAACCCGCCTCGACCTTCCACGTGGCCGAGGCCTACCACCAGGACTACTACGCCCGCAATCCCGGTCAGGGCTACTGCATGGCCGTGATCGCCCCGAAGGTGGCGAAACTCCGCAAGTACTACGGAGACAAGCTGCGCGCGTGACCTAGCCCAGGGTGCTCAACCGCTCCTCCACGTCCCGCCGCAGGCGCACGGCCAGCGGGTGGGCGAGCAGGGCCGCCAGGAACTCGCGCGAGGGCGAGCGGTCATACCACAGCTCGAACAGCGCGTGGATGGTCGGCGCGTCGTCGGGAGCGGGGTGGAGGGTGACGGTATCGCCCGCACCGACGTGACCGTCACGGAGCACCCGCAGGTACGCGCCAGGCCGCCGCATCCGCGCGAAGCGCTTCACGAACTCCGGGTCGCCCATGTTCGCGGCCAGCGTCGCGCACGGAATGCGGGGCGCCGTGACCTCCAGCAGCGGCCCGGGGGTGCCGTCCGCCGCCGTGATGTCGAGCCGGTCCCCGACCCGCAAAGCGGCGGACTCCAGTGTGTCCAGCCGCAGGTTCTCTCCGAAGGCGCCGGGTTCCGGCTCCTCGCCCAGCGCCTCTGTCCACGCGTCCAGGTCCGGCTGGGTGTACACGTACACCGCCTGATCCGGCCCGCCGTGGTGCTTGACGTTCAGGACGTGGTCGCCGTCCAGGCCGGCCGCCGTGACCGCCACGCGTCCGGCTTGGACGCGCTTGCGGATACCGGTCACGGTGGGGCGCGTTCCGATCACGACGGTCTCCGGCTGCGCCACCAGGACGGCGCGCACGCGGGCAGGGCGGGTATGGGGCATGTCCCGAGGGTAGCAGGCCGCCCCCGGCTCTTCCTGGCTGCTGGAGGCGGCACGTGGCGAAAGCCTAAGGGAGGCCCACACGTACGCCGGGCCGCGATCCCTAGGCTTCGGGGGTGCCCCGGCTTGCCCTGCTCCTGCTGATCCTGGCGTCGGGCCTGGCCGTACCGTCCGGAGAACGCAGCCGCACCTTCACGGCGCTGTCCAGCACCGAGGTGCAGACCGTCCAGATCGGCGGACTGACGTTCCTGCGCTCGCCGCTGCCGCCGGTGCCGGCCGGGGAACTCGACGGCCTGGGCACCGCCGGGCCGTGTCCGCCGCCAGATGCTCCCCTCGACCGCGTCCTGTACGACAGTCTGGACGGTCGGGGCGCGGCCCTCAGCTGCGGCAACGCCTTCGCGGGCCTCCTGAGTTTTCCGCAGGACGAGGCCGGCGTCACCGATCAGCCGCCCAGCCCGCTCGGCGGCTTCGAGGCGGTGGCACAGACCATCCGCGCCGCCCGGGACGAGGTGCTGCTCTCCACCATGGTCTGGGACGACGGCGCGGGCTCGCCCGGGGCGCTGCTGGCGGGCGCGGTCGCGGAGCTGCGCCGCGACCTCCAGCTCCACCCGGAACGGCACCCGCACGGCGTCACGGTGCGGCTGCTGCTGGGCAACTCCGTGCGCTTCGACCGGCTGACGGACCCGACCGCATCGGCGTACTCGGCCGCGCGGCACCTGCTGGAGGCCGGCGTGCCGCTGACGGGCGACCCGCTGCCCGGCTGGCGGCTGGAGATCGCCAACTACACCTACGCCTACCCGCACAACCACATGAAGCTGCTGATCGTGGACCGGCAGGAGGTGCTGGCCGGCGGCAACAATGTCAGCTGGTTCCACGTGCCGGTGACCACGCCGGGGGGGCTGGGCCTGCGCGACCTGGCTCTGCGGGTGCGCGGGCCGGTCGCGCGCCACGCCGTCGCGGCGTTCCGGGACGCGTGGCGGCACTCCCGGTCGCTGACGTGCCACGGTGAGCCGCAGCCCGTCGACCTGCACTTCGCGTGTGACCTCGACGCCACCTCCACGCCGTTCCCGCTGCTGTGGACCGGGCCACCCGCGCCGGCCGGCACCGCCCGCGTGTACGGCCTGTACCGCCGCGCGGGCGAGGAGGACGCCGACGCCGCGCTGGTGCGGCTGTTCGGCGCGGCGTCGGGCGAGATCGACCTGCTCCAGGCCCAGGTGAGCGGCACGCCCGAGTGCACCCTGAGCGCCCTGGCGCCCGGCGGCTGCGCGTCGGCGCAGACCATGCTGCCGGTGTGGAACGCGCTGCTGCACGCCGTCGAGACGCGGGGCGTGCGGGTGCGGATGGTGCTCGACCACGACCCCGTGCTGCAACTCGAGACGCTGGCCCTGCTGGGCGGACTGCGTGCCCGCCTGGCGCCGCTGGGCCTCGCGGACCGCGTGCAGGCCCGCTGGTTCGGCCCGGCCGAGGGCCAGCACACCAAGGCGATCCTGGTGGACGGCCGCATGCTCGTTGTGGGCAGCCCGAACCTCCAGTTCGCGTCGTTTGGGCCGGGCGGCCTGGGCGAGTACGCCCTGGCGACCAGCGATCCCACCGCCACCGGCCTGGGGGCGCGGCTGTTCGAGTTCGAGTGGGCGCGCGCGGTGCCCGTCACCCTGCCGTACTGGCTGCGTGAGCCCGGCCGCTGAGCGCAGCGTGACGTCCGTCCCCGCCGGCGGGGAGTGTCCGTGCTGAAATGCACGCATGAAGTCCAGCCCACAGCCGACCACGGGTGCCCCGGAGCGCGAGCGCTGGGGCGTGTCGGGGGACGCGGGCCGCTGGCCGACCCTGGCGGTGCTGATCGCCCTGTTTGCGGTGAGCGTCACGCCCACGCTGGGCGCGCTGGTGCGCGGACAGGACGCGCATCTGGCGTCCAGCATTCCTACCGCCATCGGTACGGCCCTGCTGCTGGGTCTGGTGTGGCGCGGGCACGTGTGGGCGTGGCGCGTCACGGTGGGCCTGAGTATGCTCGCAGGCCTGCTGGTGTTCGTGGTGGGCATGCTTGCCGCGCTGGGCGGCCCGGCCGGCTGGGTGGTCAGCGGGGCCGGCATCGCCTACCTGCTGCTGGGCACGGCGCTGGTGGGCACGCCGGTGATCCGGGCGTTTCTCGACCGCCGCTGGGCAGCCCGGAAAGGGCGACCGTGAGCGGGGGCGGCCGGCGCTTCACGGTGCAGGGCACGAACAACGCGTTCACGTGCGCGCACTGCGGCCAGTCCGTCGAGCCGCTGCGCAACGGCAGCGTCCGCAACCACTGTCCGCACTGCCTGCACAGCCTGCACGTGGACATCCAGCCCGGCGACCGCGCCAACACGTGCCACGGTCTGATGGTGCCGGTCGGCGCCGAGCAGAGCGGCAAGAAGGGCTGGATGATCGTGCACCGCTGCGCGAAGTGCGGCTACGTGGGCCGCAACCGCGCCGCGCTGGACGATCCCGCGCAGCCCGACGACTGGGACACCCTGATCGCCGTGACGACCCGCCCGCCCGTCTGAACGCCGCCGGCCCGTGCGCCGGGAGGGCAGGTATGCTGCGCGCATGGCTCTGTGGGTCTTTTTTGTGTTCATCGTGCTCAGCGCGACCTTCGTCCTGATGCTCAGCCGGGGGCCGCTGCGGGCGGCGCCGAACGCCGGGGCGCTGCGGACGGTGGCGTACGCGCAGTACGCCGCGGCGCTCCTGCTCGTCCTGGCGCGCGTGACAGGGGCCGCGTGACCGGCGTGACGAACGGCTCGCCACACCTCATCGACCTGCACTTCGAGGCCACGCCGGGCGTGATCGCGTCGTACGTGTTCGACACCGGCGACGGCCTGGCTGTGGTGGACACTGGGCCGACCAGCACCCTGCCCGCCCTGGAGGCCGGCCTGAACGGTCTGGGGGCGTCGCTGGACGACGTGCGGCACGTGCTGCTCACGCACATCCACTTCGACCACGCGGGCGCGGCCGGCACGGTGCTCGCGCGCGTCCCGGCTGCCCGCGCGTACGTGCACGGGCGCGGCGCGCCGCATCTGGCCAGTCCCGAGCGCCTGTACGCCAGCGCCACGCAGATCTACGGTGACCACATGGAGCGCCTGTGGGGTGAGATGCGGCCCATCGCCCCGGAGCGCGTGACGCCCCTGGCGGGCGGGGAGACGCTGCGCCTCGGCTCGCGCGACGTGGACGTGCTGTACACGCCGGGCCACGCGGTGCATCACGTGTCGTACCGCGTCGGGGACGACGTGTTCGTGGGGGATGTCGCCGGCGTGCGCCTCTCCGCCGCACAGACCACCCGCGCGCCCACGCCGCCCCCGGACATCGACCTGGAGGCGTGGCGGGACAGTATCCAGACGCTGCGGAGCCTGGACGTCGCCCGCCTGCACCTCGCGCACTTCGGGTCGTACGCGGCCGACGACCTCCACTGGACCGGCCTGCTAGACACCATGACCGCCGACGCCGACCGCGTGCGTGCGGGCCTGGAGGCGGGTCAGGACTATGAGACGATCTCGGCCGCGTTCACCACGCAGCTGATGGCCGAGCTGGAGGCCCAGGGGCCGGAGCTGCCCGCCCGCTACGCCTTTGCGTGCCCGCCGTGGATGAGCGTGCAGGGCCTGATGCGCTACTGGCAGCGCCGGGCCGCGCGCCCCGCTGTGGGGGTGAGCTGATGCGCGTGCTGGTCGTGGGCGGCGGTGGCCGCGAGCATGCCATCGTACACGCGTGTGCCCGCGCCGGGCACGACGTGCTGTGCACGCCCGGCAACCCCGGCATCGCCGCCCTGGCGCGCGTGCTGGATGGTCCGCAGGACGCCCCGGCCATCGCCGCGCTGGCCCGCCGGGAGGCCGTGGACGTGGTGATCGTCGGCCCGGAGGCGTACCTCGCGGCCGGCGTCGTGGACGAGTGCCGCGCGGCCGGCGTGCCGGCCTTCGGCCCCACGCGCGCCGCCAGCCGGCTGGAGGGCGACAAGGCGTGGAGTAAGGCGTTCATGAACCGCCACGGCATCCCCACCGCCACGCACCGCGCGTTCACCGCGCTGGACGACGCCCTGGCGCACGCCGGGACATGCATGCCGCCCATCGTGGTGAAGGACGCGGGCCTGAAGGCGGGCAAGGGCGTGACCATCGCGCACACCCACGCTCAGGCCGAGGCAGCGCTGCGCGAGATCTTCGGGCAGGCGGGTGCCCAGGCGGTCATCGAGGACTTCATGGCCGGGCAGGAGGTCACGGTGCTCGCCATCTGCGACGGCCAGCGCTACGCCCTGACACCGCCCAGCCAGGACCACAAGACCATCTTTGAGGGCGACACCGGCCCGATGACCGGCGGCATGGGCGTGATCTGCCCGTTCCCGGTGGACGACGCGACCGTGAGCGAGATCCGCACGGCGATCATCGAGCCTACCCTGGCCGGCATGCGCGCCGAGGGTCTGGAGTACCGGGGCGTGCTGTACGCCGGGCTGATGCTCACGCCGGCCGGGCCGAAGGTCGTGGAGTTCAACGCCCGCTTCGGCGATCCGGAGGCCGAGGCCGTGCTGCCGCTCCTGACCTCCGATCTTGCACAGCACGCGCTGGACGCTGCGCAGGGCCAGCTCGACCCGGCGAGCGTGACCTTCGGCGCCGGCGCGAGCGCCACCATCATCCTCGCGGCCCCCGGTTACCCGGGCGAACCGGAACGCGGCCTGCCCCTCACGCTGCCGGAGGCGGGCGGCAGCGAGGTGATCTACCACGCCGGCACCCGCCTGGACGGCGGGCAGCTCCGCAGCGCCGGCGGCCGCGTGCTGGCGGTCACGGCCACCGCGCCCACTCTGCCGCGCGCGCTGGGGGCCGCGTACGCCCTGGCCGGGCGGATCGGGTTTCCCGGTGCGCAGCTCCGGCGGGACATCGGCGCGCGGATCGGCGTGACTCCGGAGCCCGCCTGAGCAGCCGTTTGACCCTCCGCGCCGGCGCGCGCTAGCATCCCAGACCGTGACCGGGTGCGGGTCACGGAGGCCGGTGTGGCGGAATGGTAGACGCACTCGACTCAAAATCGAGCGGGAAACCGTAGGGGTTCGAGTCCCCTCACCGGCACCACAACGAAAAAACCCCGCACTAGGCGGGGCTTTTTCGTTGTGGTGACGCTGCTGTAGGGCAGGGGAGACCCGGTTACAGCACTGCGTACAGCACCCAGGTTTTTGTGAGCACGGCGTGAGGGGCAGAGCGGTCACAGTCCTGTGCGAAGCTCAGTCCTAGCATTTCGGTATGGACGTACCGCGCCCCGTGCTGATGCTGGTCGTGCCGCCGGACTGGGACCCGGTGCCCGACGCGCTGGCGGACCTGCGGCGTTGCCTCTCCGACGACTATGGCGCCGTCCTGATGCTGCGCCAGGGCACGCGGCCCATGCGGTCTCCCCTGATCCTCTGCGTGGGCTACTGGCCGACCGATCTCAAGCGCTTCGCAGAGCGCGACCTGCGCCCCAGGATTGCCGAGGCGTTCGTGGATCTCAGCTGGGTCGAGTTCGAGGACGTGGGCTGAGATCCCCAGGTCGGCTGGATCGTGACGGCAGGTCGGCGAGGCATCCGGCGTTGCGCGGGACCCAGGCGCGTTCAGGCTCTATGCCTGCAGCGCGGCGTGCGCACAGGTCTGCGCGAGCGCCTCAGCGCGCCGGGCGGCCGTGTTGAAGATCGTCTCACTCTGCGTGGGATCAGTTCCCAGGTCCTCCGCGAACACCGTCTGAACGTCCGTGATGCCCAGGAACCCCAGGAACGTGCGCAGGTGGCTGACGGAGTGCTCCATGCTCTGCGCGGGTCCCTCGCTCCACACGCTGCCCCGCGCCTCGAGGATGACGGCGTGCTTGCCCGACGTCAGGCCGACCGGCCCGCGCTCCGTGTACTGGAACGTGCGGCCCGCGACCGCGATGGCGTCCATATACGCCTTGACCATCGGCGGGTACCCGAAGTTCCACATTGGCAGCGCGAAGACGACGAGATCCGCGGCGAGGAACTGATCGACCAGGGCGCTGAGGCGCTCGACCTTGCGGGCTTCATGCGGGTCGAGGGGCTGCTGCTGGGCGAGTTTGCCCCACCCGGTCATCACGTCGGCATCGATCAGGGGGACGTGATCAGCGTACAGGTCGAGGACGCTGATGCGGGCGGTCACGTCCGCTCGCGCGTAGGTGTCCCGGAACATCTGTCCGAGGCGCCGCGAGTAGGACAGCTCAAGCGGCTTCGGGTTGCCGGTGATCATCAGCACATGCGTCATGGCGTCTCCCGTGGAGAGGCACAGGGTGTGAGTCCCGCCTCCCCGCCACGCGCGCCCGTCAGTGGGGCGACACCGGTGGACGCTCGTGAGTGCTTCATGATACACCTTCATGAGACAGTGTGAATTTCCTCACGTTGAGAGCGGACCGCCGTCAAGGACGCGGGGTGAGGTTCTGGACGGATGGTCCCGACGGGACGGCGGCCACCCCCGCTGAGCATGTCACGTGACATGATCCGCGGATCTGAGTACCATGCGGGCATGTGCAGCCGCGCGGATGACGACTTCGGGCCCGACGCCATCAGGACGCTCTCGAGCCTATTCGGGCCCTTGTGGGGATCGCCCATCCAGCGGGCCGAGGTCCGACCGACCCCCTGCGGTTCGTCCGCAAGTCTGGGCCGAGATACGAGGCGCCGTATGGTCGATGGGGGTTGGTCCCGACGGGGATGACCCTAACCGACGCCAAGAGGTACGCGACCTTCAACGCGAAGGCGGAATCCCTCGACGAGCGCCCGATGTTCAAGCAGGCCTTCGCGCAGCAGCGCTGCGTCATCCCACTCGCCGCCTTCTGGGAGTGGCCGACGCTGCCGGGCGGCCAGAAGCAGAGGGTCCGGATCGCCCGGCGCGACGCCAAGCCGCTGCTCGTGGCTGGCCTGTGGAGCCTGACGCCCACGCCCGACGGGCCGCTGGAGTCCTGCACCATCGTCACGCGGCCGCCCACGCCGGATCTGCTGGAAGTGCACGACCGCATGCCGGCCCTGCTGCTGTCCAAGGATCTGGAGACGTGGCTGTCCGGCCCGCCCCACCTGGCACGCGGCGCGGCGATGACGAGCTGGGAGCCGCGCATCCTGCAGGTCACTGAGGCATGAGCCGCAGCAACCCCAGGCCGACCGAGGACGAGAAGCGCCGCCGTGCCGCACGCCAGGCGGCCGAGCTGCTGGCCCTGCGAAACGAGCAGACGCGCGCCGCGGAGCGGGCCCGGTCGTTTTACACCTCCTTGCGCGCTGGCGGAGAGGCGGCGTACAACGCACTGGCACGACCACCGCGCGCAGCTGGTCCAGGACGGGACTCTGGCGGCCGACGTGGTCGTGACCCCGCTCGCGTGGGTGCCGCGCTGGCCGGCGCCGCCCCTGCCCGAGCCGCTGCCACCTACACCGACGGCGGTCGAGGCGGCGCGGATCGCGGCGGAGCTGCTCGCGGAGCGGCCGCGCATGACCCGCGAGGATCACGTCGCGCTGGGCCAGTCCATCGCCCGGCTGCGACTGCTGTACCAGGAACTGGGCTGGGAGGAGTGAGGCCCGCGGTGGCCGGTGTGTCAGCCTGATGGGATGATCGACGGAGACATGGAGGTCGTGCGCATCTTGGACGTGGCTGACACCCGGGCCGAGGTGGAACTGCCGGACACCAGCATCGAGGAGTGGTCTTTGGCCAGTCTGCCGCGGGGGTGCGGCCTGGTGACCGGGTGGGGATTACCGTCACCGACGGCGACATGGACATGGTGCTGCTCGAGCGGCTGGATGGGCTGCGGGCCTGAGCAGCTCGCAGTGGTGGATCATGGGGATCCAAGACTGAAACGACGAGCCGCCCCGCCACCGGCATCAGTCAGATGACGTGGAGGGGGTCATTGACCGGCGTTGAAGTCTGGCTGTCTCGTGCCGCGCTCGGCGCTAGGTGCCCAGCCACAGCACATTCACTGTGCCTTAGCGGGGCACACATGCGTCCCATTCCCGTCACACGATCAGACAGACTGGTGTCCCGTCCTCGTCCAGCCGTCCGCTTCCCTCTGCCCCCAGGAGGTCCCGTGCGTTCAAACTTCATCCAACGACTCGCCGGCGTCACCGCCACGCTGGTGCTGGTGGCCTGCGGTCAAACACCGTCGACCACCCAGGACAACCCGTATGCCAACGGAGTCTCACACGACTGGGCGCAGCTACCCACGACCGCGCTCACTGCCCAGCAGCTGACGGCTGGAGACAACACCCTTCAGTACGAGACGCCTACCTTCGCCCAGAACGGCTGGGGCCCCTTCGAGCGCAACCGCAGCAACGGCGAACAGCAGGCTGGAGATGGCAAACCGCTGACGCTGAACGGCTCGGTGTACAAGCAGGGGTACGGCGTTCACGCGAATAGCGACCTGCGGTTCAACCTGGCCGGCCCGAATGGCGAACTGTGCACCCGGTTCATCACGGATATCGGCGTGGATGACGAAGTCGGCTCGAAAGGCAGCGTGATCTTTCAGGTGCTCCTCGACGGCCAGCTGAAATACACGTCAGCCCGCATGACTGGCAGCAGTCCCACGGCCACCATCGACCTAGACGTGGCCGGCTGGAAGCAACTTCAACTCGTCGTGACCTCGGCCGGAGACGGCATTGATTTCGATCATGCCGACTGGGCCAACCCCCGGGTGTATTGCCAGGCATCATCGGGCACGCTCCAAATGGCGCTGTCCAACAATGGGTTTGCCACCGTGATTCACACCCAGAGCCAGACGTTCCAGTTGACCCTAGCGTCCAGGACAGGCAGCGTCCAGGGGCCAGTTGACCTGAGAATCGAATCGACCGACCCCGCCTCCCCAAGTCTCCTGCAACTGAACACGGCGCGGGTCGACTTCAGCGGAACCGGACCAGTGACGCGCGACATCGTCATTGCCGCACCAAAAATCCGGTCGAACGCAGAGATCTACCACTGCGTCTGTCGCGTGATCGCCAGTGTCGGTGGCAAAGACGTGGGTAGCGTTCCACTGGACGTCTACGTGTACCCCGCATCTACAGAATTCAGGTTCGTGCCGTCTGACGGGATTAGCGCAAAGGTGGGTTCGACCGTCACCGTGATGGTCGAAGTCACCACCAACGTCACGCCGATGCGCTTCACGGTGTCACCATACCTGAATGACTCATGGGCCGACTCTGAAACGTATGGCGTCATCGTCGGACCTCGGGACTTCACCGTGACGAGCAAGATATCGACCGTGCCACTGCAGATTCAGTTCAAGAAGGATCCGCCCAACGAGTATCACGTGAAGACCTTTATTTTCCTGTTCGCACCAGTGAACTTCACGCCGCCGACCTATCAGAACCTTCCGCAGCAGGCTTCTTTGGTGTGGACAGCGATTCCTTGATAAATGAGCCATCGCGCCTGTCCAAGAGCCCGGTACTGGGGGTTCTTTCGGGGATAGACTTCATCAGGTGATAGTATCCACGACGGTTTACCACTTGCCTGCTGCAGGCTGGGCCAATAGCCATTCCTGACGGGTCTTACCCTGAAACGAAACGACCGCCCCGCTCCCGGCATCAGCCAGGGCGGGGCAATTGGCGTTGCGACCGCTTCGTCATCACGGCTCAGGTGCCTATCAGTGAGCCCCGTTCCTATACTCATGTGTGCCGACGTATCTCGAGCGTTACCAGCACGGTGCCCACGAGGCCGTCTGGGCTGAACTCACCGCCCTCGGCCCTGCCGTCCGGGATCCCCGCATCTTTCCCGACGCGCTCGGCGTCGCTCACGAGACCATGCGGCGCGCAGCCACCAACGTCGATACCCTGATCACCCGCCTCCGCGCGCAGGGCTACCGCTTCGGTGTGCCCGATGGCCGACAGTTCAAGCCCAGACGCCCCCACCGTCCTCCGCTAAAGCATGTGGACGTGAAACTCGTCCGCTTGGAACGCCTCGCCGGACCTGTTCCGCTGTCCCTGAGGGCGTGGTACGAGGTCATGGGCGAGGTGTATCTCGGCGGGACCGCGCCCTGGCTGGAAGCGGACGTGCTCCCCGATCCTCTGGTCGTCGAGAGCATCGACGTCGCGCTGTATGCCGTACGGGACTGGTTGGAGGAGTGGAGGGACACGCCTCCAGACCAGCGTCCGAGAGATGAGCCCTGTCAGGCGTGGATTGCACCGGACGAGTACCACAAGGAAGACATCAGCGGTGGGCCGCCATACAGCATCGCACTGCCGAACGCGGCCGCGGACGCGAGGGTGGAGTTCGAGTGGCATGACACCACCTTCGTTTCCTACCTGCGGGAGGCGTTTGCGTGCGGGGGCTTCCCTGGCCTGGCACGGGCAGCTGGCGGAATGCCGTCAGTGGTTCGTGAATTGGCACGTGACTTGGTGCCGCTGTAGGACTACCGCCGAGTCCCTGAATGAAAAACTGCCCCGCTCCCAGCATCAGCCAGGGCGGGGCGGTTCAGGCCGTCATGGACGCGGAGCCGATCGTGTAACGGAACCTTCTAAATTTACAATCCCTCTTTCCGGGCCCAAATTGACGCTGAGGGTCATGCGCCACGTCGGTGTGCCCTTTACCAATGGGCTATTCATCCCCTTGACAGACGCGACCGTTTCGCCGTTCATCACGAGCGGGACAATGAATCCGACCAATGGCTGGGGCGGGAGGGTCTGCTGCGCAGTAAAGGTCGTCGCCGACCACGCGTTGACATGACCATCAGCGATGGTGTAGGTCATTCCGTTCAAGTCCATGGTGCCGTTCATGGTGTACGTCGTCTTATTCCCAGGCGTGGCCACGACATGGAACGCAATCGGGTACGTCTCGTCAATACCTGTGGAGGGAACCTTCACCACGCCTGACCAGTCCCCATTGAACACGCGGGGATCGGACGGCACGACCAGGGTGACGTTTCTGTCACCGCAACCTGTGAGCGGGAGGGCCAGGAGGAGCCCGCAGATCAGTGACCGCCAGCCCACGCGACCCAGGCCGGCGGTACGGGCGTGGTGTCGGGTCGCGGTCACGTGGTCTGGGCTGACGGCAGTCATGCAGGGATGGTGGCATACGTCGTCCTGACAGTGGGCCGCACGTGGGGCACCGTTATGGTGATCCGGTGGATTTCACGCCTGGCCGCCCCCTTCCGACTGAGTCTGCAGTGACCCAGGAGCGCACGCTGTACCACGCGCCACGCGCGACCGGCGCCCTGGGCGCAATGACTCGCGAGGGCGGGATGTGGCAGTGGCGGCAGCTGCGCGGGGAGGGCCCGGACGCCTACGGCAGCGGCGGGTGGAACGACCTGCGGACCTGGATGAAAGGCTGAAGCCCGTTGACTGGAGTTTCATGTGAGAATTGGAGCAGATCCATATGCAGATTAATTGGCCCTCACACTCTGAGGATGCAGAAACTTTATATGTAATGTTGACCCATAGAATTGCCTCCGCGTTTGTTGTCGGACGCGAATTCGGTTGCGACCCCATCACTATCACTGAGATGTATTTGAATGGCGAGCAATGGCAAGTCTTGGCCGCTGAGTTTAGGATTCGTCTTTGGTATCACGTCGAACGTATTGGGCTCGGAAATTTTGATGCTGTCACTGCCATCAGGGCGCGCTTCATTCTCAGCCTACTTCCTCGAGAGAAACCTTCGGAGCATGATCTCCGATTTGAATGGCTTATGACTTTTGCTGAACATTCCGGAGTTCCCCTTCCTAGTTTCGAAAGAGTAGTAAAGCAGGTTATAACTGAATATGCTGAAACTCATATAAGTGAATGAAGCCAACATAATAAATAGAAGACCAATTTTTATAAACATCTTGTCTTATTGGCTATCATTCGCATTAACGCACACGGTAACGCGCCCTGCTGAAATACGCAGCCTTCTTGACCTTGAGTAAGCACAGATGGGTTTTGGTGAGGTCAGGCACCCTGCTCATGGTGTTCAAAAGTTGCCTGGTCTGACCGTAGGGGCAAAACGACGAACTGCCCCGTTCCCGGCATCAGCCAGCGCGGGGCGGTGAGGGTTGACACGTGTTAACTTCCCGGGAAACGGCTCAAGTCGTCCTTACCGGATCAGCGGGATGGGCACTGGGACGCCGTTCCCAGGAGTCAACAAGGTCGGCCGCATGAAGAAGCCGCCGGGACGATTCACGTGCTGGCCCGACGGTAAGGGGGGCGACAGCACCACCCACTGCTCCCGCGGCAGGACACCACTGGTGAGCGTCAGCATGATCTCAGCATCCCCAATGAAGCCGGAAGGCGTCTCCGTGAGCACCCTGGTGTCCGTCACCTCCTGCGTCACCCTGTTCCACCCTTTTGCGAACTCCACGTTGAACGACACGCCCAGGCGCACCGTGCCGCTGTTCCCCGTGCAGGTCACGGTACCCGTGACCGTAACGGGCGCATCCAGGTACACCAGGCCACCTTCTCGAGTGACGTCCGTCTGCTGGTAGACCGTTCCAGTCGCGGTCGTCGTTTGCGACGTCGTGTGTCGCGCTTGCAGTGATTGCGCATGACCAGTCACCGTTCCCACCGCAAACAGATCCAGGAACGCCAACTGGGCGCTTTGGGTGCTGAACTTCGGCGTGCCGGTACACGATGCGTCAGGGAGTTGGGACACCAGTTCGTTCAGGTTGGGGGCGTTGTCAGCATTGAACGGGTGCAGTGCGGACGCGGGCACCGTTGCCGGTAGGGGGAGTGTGAACGCGCCACTGGCCTCGAGCGTCCCTGTGGCAATGACAGCACCTGTGGCGGTCTCGCCGTCGACGCGGCCGGCACCGCCCGACCAGGGTCTCGTCGCCTCGTCCACCTCAAAGGAATTGGCCTCCACGATTGTGCCGGTCACGCTCGTGGCAGATGTACCCGGAGGAGACGGCACAGGAGTGGCTGGGCACGCGGTGAGGATGAGGCTCAGGCCGCTCAGGAACCAGAATCTGGGGGAGAGCACGCGCTCATTGTAGAGAAGAGGGCAGAGTGCCTGGGCCGCAAATGAGGCGTCGGTAGCCAGTCAGTGCTGAGCATTATCATCGCGTTGGCCCGCATACGAAACCGCCCCCGCCACCGGCATGGGCCGAGGCGGGGGCGCGTTGCATGGCGCAAGATGTCCGTCAGTCGGTGCTGAGGCTGTAGCTCTTCCCATCCCGCAGGTAGTGGGCGTCCACGACCTGCACGCCCACGCACGGCACGAAGCTCCGGCCGCCGGGCACCGCAACGTTGACCGTGCAAGTGAGCTTCGTGCCGTGCGTGGGATCGTCGGGGATGCAGCGGACAGGGGTGGACGCTGACGGATGAGAAGGCCGGCTAGGACGACGTGTGTGGACGGGTGGGGATCGACTGGGACGCAGAAATCCCGACTCAAAATCGAGCGGGAAACCGTAGGGGTTCGAGTCCCCTCACCGGCACCACCCTGAAATGACCTGCGCCCAGCGCGGGTTTTTTTTGATCTGTGGCCTGTCGCCGGGAGGAGGAGGGGGCGTCACAGCTCCGGTCGTGGCCTCCCGGCGGGTCTGTCCGAAGTCCCAACGAACGCTCCACCACGTCGGTGAGCAGCTCCAACCCTTCATCAGTACACTCCCGGCATGCTGAACCCCGGTGCCGGCCTGCCCGAACCTGCCGACCTGACCGATGCCTTCTGGACCCAGCTCCAGGCGGTGACCGAACACCTCGCCGCCGCGCATACCCAGAACGAGGTGGACGACGCGGTGCTGCTCCTGGCACGTCAGGCGCTCGGGGCGGTCAGCGGCGTGATCCTGATCGTGTCGGGGCCGCACCTGCGGGTGGCCCGGCGCCACGGCGACGATCCCCTGGCGCGCACCGTCTGGGTCGGCCGGCCGCTGTCAGCCGTGACCCCCGCCACGGACGCCGTGCGGCTCCGGCAGCCGCAGTTCTACGAGCACCTCGGCTCACTGCTGGCGGTGTATCCGCATCTGGAGACGCAGACGGGCGGCACGGCGGCGGTCGCCAGCGCGGTGATGCCGATGATGCTGGACGCGGAGGTGCTGGGGGTGCTGGCGCTGGATTTCCATGGACCGCACGTCTTCAGCGCCGGCGAGGTTCACTTCCTGCAGACCCTGGCCGCGCAGGCGGCCCTGGCCCTGGACCGGATCCGGCTGCTGCATCACGCTCAGACGAGTGAGCAGCAGCGCGACGAGGTCGAGCGGCGCAACCAGGCGCTGGAGGCCTTCGCCGTGATGTCCCGCGATCTGGCGGGCGAGACGGACCGCTACGTGCTGGTGCGCCGCGCGCAGGAGATCATGCTGTCGCTGCTCTCGCCGGGGTACGCCCTGTACTGGGAGCGCGGCGAGGACCGCTGGCAGCTCAAGTCGCAGGTGGGCGACATCGGCAACCCGGAGCTTCAGCGGCTGGTCGATGAACACGGCCTGCCGCTGGACGCCCCGGCGCTCCACACGACGTGGCTGACCGGCGTGCCGAACTATCAGGACAACTACGCGCAGGGTGCGGACACGCCCGCCGAGATGATCCGGCACGTGAACGCCGCCACGGCATTTCAGGTTCGCCTGTACGGCCGGCCAATCGGCATGCTGGCGATTGGGCTGTTCGATCAGCGCACGTGGACGCCGATGGACAAGGTGCTGCTGGAAACCAGCATCACCAGCCTAGGGCTGGCTCTGGACCGCGCGGAGCAGACGCGGCACCTGCAGGAGCGCACAGCCGGCCTCGACGCCTTCGTGGCCTTTACCGAGGCCGTCGGCTCGGAACTCGATGTGCACAGCCTCGCGCAGCAGGCGATCAGGGTGATCGAGGCCCACCTGGGGGCCGTCAGCGTCGCGTACTACGAGCGGCACAGGGACCTGTGGATCGGCGTGGACTGGTCGAAGAATGTCCGTCCAGAAGTGGCGGCCCAGATGCAGGGCGGCGTGCCGCTGGACGCCCCAAACTTCGCGGATGCGGTGCGGCGGCGCACGCCGGTCTTCCTGGACACGTGGAATGCCGGCGACAACCACCTGTCCACGGCCGGGATGTACGGAGCAGCGGCGTTCTGCCCGATCTTCATTGACGGCGAGGCGCAGGCCATCCTGGCGGTCGGGCAGTTTGGGGGCGTGACGTGGACGGACCGCACCCGGGCCATCGTGCGCGCGGTCGGCCGCAGCCTCGGACTGGCGCTGGAACGTGCTGCCCAGGCGCGGGCCCTGACGGCGCAGCGCGACGCCCTGGACCGACGCACCCAGGAACTCGAGGCGGCGAACGGGGAACTCGAGGCGTTCGCGTACTCCGCGTCGCACGATCTGCGCACGCCCATCCGGCACGTGATGGGCTTTTCCGAACTGGCCCGGGTTGCCCTCGCCAGGAACGATACGGACAAGGTGGAGCGCAACCTCGGCATCGTGCAGCAGGGCGCCCGGCGCATGGATGAGCTGGTCGACGGCATGCTGATGCTGTCGCGGGCCGGGCGGCAGGAGTTCCGGCCCCGCTGGGTGGCCCTGGATCCGCTGATCTCGCAGGCGCAGCAGGACGCCCACCTTGAGTTCCCGGCGCAGGACATCCACGTGCAGTGGCCGCGGTCCGTGCAGGTGTGGGGCGATCCGACGCTGATCCAGCAGGTCATGACCAACCTGGTCAGTAACGCGGTGAAGTACTCCACCATGCGCCCACGGTCCGAGGTGACCGTGCTGGTTCAGGACAGCGAGACCGAGTGGACGATCACCGTCAGCGACAACGGCGTGGGCTTCGACCCGCAGTACGCCGGAAAATTGTTCGGCATCTTCCAGCGGCTGCACCCCCAGAGCGCGTTTCCTGGTGTGGGAGCGGGGCTGGCGACTGTGCGGCGTATCGTGATCAAGCACGGCGGCCGGGTCTTCGCCCGGAGCGTGGAGGGGCAGGGCGCCACCTTCGGATTCACGCTGGCGAAGCCGGCACCGTAGGACGGCCGCGCTTCAGGGGATGCGGTACAGGCCCGGTTCGTCGCGGCGGACCATCAGATAGCCGAGGCTGGCCAGGTAGCCCGCGAGTTCGCGGATCGCGCCCAGATCTGCGCACGCCGCGTCGGCCGGGAGCCGGGAGCGGAGCTCGCGCTGGAGGTCGCGGTCGCTGAGGTCGGTGCCGGAGGGCAACTCCAGAATCACCTTCAGCGCCGTGACTTCGACGATCGGGGCGGCCATACCACAGTGTGTTCAGGTCGCGGCTCGAGATTGGCACGATATGTGTGAATGTGAATGGGTTACAGAGAAAGGATGAACGTCGGTCAGTTGCTCGGGGCAGGTCTGCCCGTCACCCCAGGGCGTGGCCGCCCGATGCCACAGCTTGACGGCTGTGTATACTCGTGGGCGCCAAAGCCCCGCCTCGAAGACCGAGCGGGAAGTGCAGGAGACCACGTCTCCTCGCCGGCACCGAAAGAGGCCCCCATGACCCTGATCCTGAACCTGTTCCTCGTGCTTTTCGCCGTCACCTGCCTCGCGCTGGTGTTCTTCGTGCTGCTGCAGGTGCCCAAACAGGCCGGCCTGTCCGCCAGCATGGCGTCCGGCGGCTCCCTGCTGGGCGGGCGCGGCGTGGAGGGCGGCATCGTGCGCGTCACCAGCGTGCTGGGCGGCCTGTTCATGCTGCTCGCCATCCTGATCTCTTTCATCTCCCGCTGACTGTTGCGAAGCGTCCGCTGTTGCGGGACGTGCCAGCCCTGACCTGCGCCTGACCGATTGTCATTCGGCAGGCGCAGCCGTCATTCTTTCGGCGTGTGTAAGGTGCAGCGTGTTGAGATTAAAAAACTTAACACAATTGCAAGGAATACCTTGACCTAGCCTAAGCCGATCCATATATTGACCGCGCAGGAAACATGTACCCAGTCCACCCGCCTGCCAGGTCACCACTGGCGGGTTGCCCGTACACCGATCCGGAGGTTCCGATGAAGAAAGCCCTGACCCTTGCCCTCGCCCTGATGGGTAGCGGCGCCTTTGCCGCCCCGTATGTGTTGCCCGCCGCGTGGATGGCCCAAAGCCCCACGGAAGCCAAAGCGGGCGGTGAATTCCGGAGCTACACCATCAGCGATTACAAGACGCTGAACCCCTTCACCAGCGCCGAAGCCGACAGCCTGCCGACGATCATGGGCGGTCCTGCCGGCCTGTTCAATCAGGATCCCACCAACGACAAGTTCGTCCCCGTGATGGCCGACGCCCTGCCCACCGTGAGCAACGGCGGCAAGCGCTTTGTTGTGAAGATCCGTCAGGGCATGAAGTTCAGTGACGGTCAGGCCATCACGGCCGACGACTGGATCACCACCTTCAAGCTGCACACCGACGACAAGGTCGGCAGCAACTCCTACGACAACTTCTTCCTGAACGACAAGCCGATCACGGTCAAGAAGCTCGACACCTACACCCTGCAGTTCGACTTCCCCTCGGTAAGCGCCAGCGCCCTGAACCGCATGTCGTACACCCCCTGGCCCGACCACGTCTTCGGGCCGGTTTATAAGAGCAAGGGTGCGGACGGCATCAAGGCCATGTGGGGTATCAGCTCCACCCCCAGCGCCATCGTGTCCCCTGGCCCCTGGGTGATCAGCAGCTACCAGGCCGGCCAGCGTGCCGTGCTGAAGAAGAACACCTACTTCGGCGAGTGGTTCAAGGACGGCGCGAACAAGCCCCTGCCGTACCTCGACTCCGTCAGCTTCACCATCGTCAAGGACCTGAACGCGGGCCTGGCGGCGTACCTCGCCGGCCAGATCGACACCTTCGGCGCCAGCAAGGCTGACGACCTGGCCCAGATCAAGAAGGCCATCGACGCCGGCAACCTCAAGGCGACCCTGGTGCCGAACGTCGGCCCGAACTCCACGTCCTCGTGGATCGTGTTCAACTGGAACAAGGCCGGCGACGCCACCAAGCAGAAGCTCTTCCGTGACGTGCGCTTCCGTCAGGCCATGAGCCACATCGCCAACCGTCAGGCCATGATCCAGCTCGCGCTGGGCGGCCTGGGCAGCGAGGTGTACTCGGGCGTGTACCCGGTGTTCAAGAACTACCAGTACGCCAGCACCCCCACCTACAAGTACGACCTGGCCGAAGCGACCAAGCTGCTGAACCAGATGGGCTACACCAAGAAGAACAGCGACGGCTACCTGGTCGACAAGGCCGGCAAGGTGCTGGAGTTCAACCTGACCACCAACTCCGGCAACAACGTGCGCGAGCAGCTCGGCCAGATCTTCCGCGACGAGGCCAAGAAGGTCGGCGTGAAGGTCAACTTCACCCCGGTGGACTTCAACACCCTGGTCGGTCAGCTGCTGGCCAAGGGCGCGGACCGTCCCTTCGACGCGATCCTGCTGGGTCTGTCGGGCGGCGACAACATCTGGCCCTACGGCAGCAACGTGGTGCCCTGCGGCGGCAACCTGCACGCCTACAACGTGCCCAGCGACGGCAAGTGCCTGAACGCTCAGGAAAACCTGATGACCAAGCTGTACTACCAGGGCGACCAGACGCTGGACGACGACGCCCGCCGCAAGATCGGTGAGCAGCTGTCGAAGGTCGAGGGGCAGAACCTGGGCTTCATCTACCTGGTGGCGACCAACTACCACGTGACCTTCAACAACCGGGTCGGCGGCGAGTACAAGCGTAACCTCTGGGACTCGTACTACGGCTCGCGCCCCGCGTACGGCCTGACCACCTTCATCAAGTAACACTCGGCCAGTCCCACATGGACGGGGGTGGTTCGCGCTCGCGGGCTGCCCCCTCCTCCATGGAACACAGGAGAAACAGATGCTGCCATTTCTTCTCAGGCGACTGGTGCAGGCGGTTCCGACCCTGCTGCTCTCCAGTCTCCTGATCTTCTTCGTGATCTCGCTGGCTCCCGGCGACTTCCTCACACCGGCCAAGCTCAACCCGAACATCTCCGCACAGCAACTGGACAACCTGACCCGCAACTTCGGGCTCGACAAGCCCCTGGTCCAGCAGTACCTGCTGTGGATGCGCAACATCCTGCACGGCGACTTCGGGCTGTCGTTCTCATTCCAGGCGCCGGTGCTCCAGATCATGTGGCCGCGCATCGTCAACTCGCTGTGGCTGGTTCTGGTGATCACCGTGGTGTTCTACGGCCTCGCCATCCCGATCGGCGTGTTCGGCGCCGTGCGGCAGAACAGCCTGGGTGACCGCAGCGTCAACGTGTTCATGTACTTCCTGCTGGGGTTCCCGAGCTTCTTCCTGGCCCTGATCGCCCTGTACTTCCTGCTCCAGATCATCTTCGCCACCCACTGGGCGATCCCCATCGGTGGTATGACCAGTCCCGACCACGCATCCATGTCGGCCGGCGGCAAGGTCTGGGACGTGTTCAAGCACCTGCTGGTGCCAGGAATCCTGCTGGGCATCCATCAGACGGCGGGCCTGTCACGATATGTCCGCGCGCTGATGCTGGAAGTCATGAATTCGGACTACATCCGCACCGCGCGCGCGAAGGGCGTCAGCGAATCCTCGGCCATCTGGAAGCACACCTTCCGCAACGCGATCCTGCCCATCGTGGCCGGCATCGGCGGAGAGTTGCCCGGCCTGATCAGCGGGGCGGGGTTCATCGAGGTGGTCTTCGCATATCCGGGGATCACGCCCATGCTGCTCGACGCCCTGAACGCCCAGGACCTGTACCTGATCGCGGGGTTCACCATGATGACGACCATCCTCCTGATCGCCGGGAACGCCATCAGTGACATCCTGCTGGCGTTCGTCGATCCGCGCGTGAAACTGGGGTGACTGTGACAACGACCGCAACCCCGATGACCCAGGCGGCGCAGCGCCAGCGCGGCCAGTCGCAGCTCAGCGTGGCCTGGGGCCAGTTCCGCAAGAACAAGCTGGCCCGCTTCGGCGGCACCTGCCTGATCCTGCTGTATGTGATGGCCCTGTTCGCGCCCTTCATCGCCCCGGACGGCCTGTCGAACTACTCGACGACCAACATCACCAAATTCCACCCGCCCACGCCGGTGCATGTGCGGGATTCGAAGACGGGCGCTTTCACCCGGCCCTTCGTGTACAAGTACACGCAGCAGCTGAACATGGACACCTTCGTCAACGAGGTCAAGCCCACCGACCAGAAATGCCCCCTGTATCTCGGCGTTCGCGGCGACGCGTACAAACTGTTCGGCTTCATTCCCAGCACCGTTCACCTGTTCGGGACGGGCAACCCGGACTGCAAGATCTACCTGTTCGGCGCCGAGACGCTCGGGCGCGACCTGTTCACGCGCACCATGTACGCGTCGCAGATCTCGCTGACCATCGGCCTCGGGGCCACCATCCTGACCACCCTGATCGGCCTGTTCGCGGGCGCCGCCGCGGCGTATTTCGGCGGCGTGGTCGACACGCTGGTGATGCGTCTGGTCGAGGTCCTGGCCGCCATTCCCACGCTGTTCCTGCTGATCCTGCTGCGCGCCATCTTCCCGCAGAACATCAACCCGATCTTCGCGTTGTACGTGGTCTTGCTGCTGCTGGCCTTCGTGAGCTGGGGTGGTCTGGCCCGCGTGACCCGTGGCCAGCTCCTGAGCGTGCGCGAGCTCGACTTCGTGGCCGCCGCCAAGTCCCTGGGCGCCAGCGACAACCGCATCATGTGGCGTCACCTGCTCCCCACCATGACGACGTATACCATTGTCACCCTGAGCCTGGGGATTCCCGCCGCGATCCTCACAGAGTCGGGCCTCAGCTTTCTGGGGATCGGTGCGGTCGAACCCTACGTGTCGTGGGGCAGCCTGCTCACCCAGGCGCAGGAAGGCGGGTTCTCCAGCTTCACGTCCCGGCCGTGGGTGCTCATTCCCGGCTTTTTCATCGTGTTCACGGTGATGTGTTTCCAGCTTCTCGGCGACGGGCTCAGAGACGCGTTTGACCCTCGCAAACGGCAGTAATACCACTTTAAAAAGGTATGATGCGCTACGTGTATTTCCCGGAGGAACCATGACCCATCAGGGCGAGACCCTACTGGCCGTCAACGGCCTGAAGACCTATTTCTACACCGATGACGGCGTCGTCAAGAGCGTCGACGGCGTGACCTTCCATATCAAGAAGGGCGAGACGCTGGCGGTCGTGGGCGAGTCCGGCTCCGGCAAGAGCGTGACCAGCCTGTCGGTCATGCGCCTGATTCCCATGCCGCCTGGCAAGATCGTCGAGGGCGAGATCCTGTTCACCGGCAAGGACGGCGTGCAGAAGAACCTCGTGTCGCTGCCCGAGTCGGACATGCGCAAGATCCGCGGCAACGACATCTCCATGATCTTCCAGGAACCCATGACCTCGCTCAACCCGGTGTACACCGTCGGGGACCAGATCGCCGAGGCCGTGCAACTCCACCAGGGCAAGAACAAGAAAGAAGCGCTGGGCGTGGCGACCGACATGCTGCGCTTCGTGGGCATCCCTGCGCCGGAAAAGCGCGTCCACGAGTACCCGCACCAGATGTCCGGCGGGATGCGCCAGCGCGTCATGATCGCCATGGCGCTGTCGTGCAACCCGGCCCTGCTGATCGCCGACGAGCCGACCACGGCGCTCGACGTGACCATCCAGGCGCAGATCCTGGACCTGATGCGCAAGCTCCAGACCGACATCGGTATGAGCATCCTGTTCATCACGCACAACCTGGGCGTGGTGGCCGAGATGGCCGACCGCGTGGTGGTCATGTACGGCGGGCGCGTGGTCGAGGAAGGCGACGTGGTCGAGATCTTCAAGGCGCCCCGTCACCCGTACACCATGGGCCTGCTG
The DNA here is from genome assembly GCF_014201805.1 of Deinococcus metalli. Lineage (NCBI taxonomy): Bacteria > Thermotogati > Deinococcota > Deinococci > Deinococcales > Deinococcaceae > Deinococcus > Deinococcus metalli. The sequence continues at coordinate 645,408 of NZ_JACHFK010000001.1, forward strand.
AACTCGATTCCGCGCCCCGGCGAGTACGAGCACATCCCGGGCCAGCCCAAGCCGCGCCTGGAGGCCATCCCCGGTAACGTCCCCAACCCGCTGGCGCTGCCGCCCGGCTGCTCGTTCGAGCCGCGCTGCAAGTTCGCGGTGCCGGACTGCTCCAAGGCCGTGCCCGCCCTGGAAGACACCGGGCACGGGCACATGGCCCGCTGCATCCGCTGGCGTGAATTCGAGCAGGCCCAGGCCGAGGTGACCGCATGACCGCCGCTCCCAGCACGTATTCCGGCAAAGACCGTGGCATGGCCGCCAAGGGCGACACGCTGCTCGATGTCCAGCACCTCGAGAAGTACTTCCCGATCCGCGGCGGCCTGCTGTCGCGCGTGGTGGCGAACGTCAAGGCCGTGAACGACATCAGCTTCGCCGTCAAGCGCGGCGAGGTGGTCGGGCTGGTCGGCGAGTCCGGCTCCGGCAAGACCACGGCCGGGCGCGCCATCCTGCGCCTGATCGAACCCACCGGCGGGCAGGTGATCTTCAACGGCACGGACATCACCAAGCTGAGCAAGGCCCAGATGCGCGATTACCGGCGCGAGATGCAGATCATCTTCCAGGATCCGTTCGCCAGCCTGAACCCGCGCATGACGGTCTCGGACATCATCGGCGAGGCCATGCAGATCCACAACCTGCACCCCGGCAAGGGACGCATCGACCGCATCGCCGAGCTGCTGCAGCGTGTCGGCCTGCGGCCCGAGCACATGCGCCGCTACCCGCACGAGTTCTCCGGCGGGCAGCGCCAGCGCATCGGCATCGCGCGCGCGCTGGCGGTCGACCCCACGTTCATCGTGGCGGACGAGCCGGTCTCGGCGCTCGACGTGTCGATCCAGGCGCAGGTCGTGAACCTCATGCAGGACCTGCAGGAGGAGCTGGGCCTGACGGTGCTGTTCATCGCGCACGACCTGCACGTCGTGGAGTACATCTGCGACCGCATGATCGTGATGTACCTGGGCCGCATCATGGAGATCGCGCCCAGCCGCGAACTGAACCGCAACCCCAAGCACCCGTACACCGAGGCGCTGCTGTCGGCCGCGCCGGTGCCGGACCCGACCGTCAAGCGCCAGCGCATCATCCTGGAAGGCGACATTCCCAGCCCGATCAACCCGCCCTCGGGCTGCGTATTCCGCACGCGCTGCCGCTACGCCGTCGCCGAATGCGCCACCGTGGTGCCGGAACTGCGCGAGGTCGCGCCGAACCACTTCAAGGCCTGCATCCGCGACGACATCCTGTAAACGCGAATCGCCGCGACCGTCCCGTCCCCGTGTGGGGCGGGATTTTTCTGTTCCGTTTCTGACTGAACCTCTCACATCTCACAATTGGCCCCAGCGCACGATGGGTTCATGAAGAAACGCACGCTCCTCGCCGCTGCCCTGCTCGCCTCCCCAGCCCTCGCCGCCGACCTGCGCATCTACCCGAGCTTCGCCGAGGTGCGCCAGCCCGTGACCTCCACCGGCACCCGCCTCGACGTGACCCTGCCGCAGGCCGCGTGGGAGAACGTGCTGGCCGGTTCGCTGGACCTGGAGGGCCTGCCCTTCGACGCCGCCACCCAGACCCTCCAGGCGAACTGGCTGAGCGGTCTGGAGGGCCAGACCGTGTACCTGCGCCGCGGCGACACCACCGAGCCCGTCACGCTGGTGCGCGCCCGTGACCTGCTGGTCAAGGACGCCCAGGGCCGGTACTTCAATGTGCGTTTCGAGGAGTTGCAGTTCAGCGCGCCCCCACCCCTGAACCCGCAGAGCCCCAGCCAGACGCTGACGTACACCCTGCCGAAGGCCGGCAGCGGCACCCTGACGTACCTCACGCGCGCCGTGACGTGGGCGCCGCGCTACACCCTGAAGGCCAGCGACGCCGGCGCGCAGCTCGGTGCCCTGGCCGACCTGCGCAACACCACCGAACTCGCGTACGACGTCAAGGCCACCGAACTGTACGCCGGGGACGTGACGGTGCAGGCCAACCCGCAGGCGGAGGCCGCCAACTTCGCCGCGGACAGCGCCGTGATGCGCGCGGTGCCGGCGCCGAGCGCCCCGGCCACCAAGATCCAGAGCCAGGGCGAGCTGCGTGGCCTGACCCGCTACGACCTCACCACGCCGTTCACGCTGCCGGCCAACAGCGTGATCACCCTGCCGTTCCTCACGCCCAAACTCACGAAGTTCGAGCGCTACGTCGGCCTGACCACGTACTTCAACCCCGGCCCGCAGGAGGGCACCCTGAACCGCTCCTACCGCCTGGAAGCGGACCAGCGCCTGCCCGCCGGCCCCCTGACGGTGCGCGAGGACGGCCGCCTGGTCGGCCAGGCGCAGCTGCCCGACACCCGCGAGGGCGGCACCATCGACTTCACGCTCGGGGACGACCCGGATGTCGAGTACACCCGCAGCGTCCAGCTCGTCCGGCAGGACAAGGACACGAAGGGCAATGTCACGCGCAGCACGTACAAGGTCACGTACGCCTTCGAGAGCAGCAAGGACCGCGCCGTGCGCGCCGAGATCACCGAGCGCATTGGCGGGAGGATCATCATCATCGATGCCATGACGCCGGTGCAGAACCAGGGCGTGGCGACCCTGAAGGTCGACCTGCCCGCCAAGGCCAAGCTCAGCCGCAGCTTCACGGTGGTGATCGCCAACAACTGAGGAGCGTTCCGGCCGCCGCCCCCGACCGTTCGGCAGGTCGGGGGCGGGTCGTTGATGGGGGAGCAGTCGAACCGCTCAGCCCTCCCGGTCATCCGGATCACGCCGCGACTCCGCGTACGTGGCAGCCGGCTCGTGCTCTACAGGATCCCCTCCAGATACGCCTGCACGTCCACCTTCACCGGCATGAAGTACGCGTGCTGGCCGCGCTCGCGGGCGAAGGCGAGGAGGTCGGCAGCGAAGGCGCGGTTGCACTCCAGCGTCGGGGTGAACGTCCGGGGGAACACGGCGTGGTTGCGCGCCCGCCAGTAGTTCAGGCTGGATTCGGTGAGGATGCTGGTCGCGCCCCACCACATCTGCGCGCCGTCGGGGATCAGGTCGCTGTACGCGTCCATCACGCGCAGGTCGAAGAACGGCTGCGTGAAGAAGCCGCTCGCTCCGGCGTCCAGTTTGCGTTCCAGATAGTCGCGTTCCCGCGCGAACGACTGACGGTATGGGTCGAGGCCGGCGTACACGGTCACGTGCGGGGCGTCGCGTCGGAGGCGGCGGATCAGGTCCACGGCGTCCTGGTCGTAGACCCTGGCGCTCATGTCGGCGGGCGCGTCGCCGGTCACGACCAGCACCTCGTCAATGCCGTGCTCGCCCAGGGCCGGCAGGAACGGCAGCGGTTCGCGCGGGTTGAAGTCCACCGCGCGCAGGTGCGGCACGGCCCGGTGACGCGGCCGTGCGAAGGAGCAGCCCAGCCACGAGCGCAGCGAGTAGCGCGTCAGGTCCGGGACGTTCACGGTGTCCACGCTGGGCAGCGCGGCCACGACCTGCGCGATCTCGGCCCGCAGGCCGCTGCGCGAGCGGGGCACGAGTTCCACCGACACGCGCGTGCCGGACGCGCCGGTCACGACACGGCCTCCGCGACCTTCTCCGGATCGTAGGCGAGGATCGGCCCCAGCCAGCGCTCTGCCTCCGTCAGCGGCAGGCCCTTGCGCCGGGCATAGTCCTGTACCTGATCGCGCCCGATGCGGCCCACCGCGAAGTAGCGGGCGTCCGGGTGCGCGAAGTACAGGCCCGACACGGCCGCGGCCGGCAGCATCGCGCAGGATTCCGTGAGGCGCAGGCCGGTCTCCTCGGCGCGGAGGAGGCGGAACAGCGTGCGTTTCTCGGTGTGGTCGGGCTGCGCGGGGTAGCCGGGCGCGGGGCGGATGCCCTGGTAGCGCTCGCGGATCAGGTCGTCGTTGCCCAGCGTCTCGCCGTGCGCGTAGCCCCAGTGCCGGGTGCGGACGTCGCGGTGCAGCTTCTCGGCGAAGGCCTCGGCCAGCCGGTCCGCGACCGCCTTGACCAGGATGGCGCTGTAATCGTCGTGCTGGGCCTCGAACTGCGTGGCGAGTTCCTCGGCGCCGTGGATGGCGACCGCGAACGCCCCGATGTGGTCGCCCTGCGGCGCCACGAAGTCCGCCAGGGCCACGTTCGGGGTGCCCTGCTCGCGCTGCTGGCGCAGGGTGTGGAGGTGCACGACGTCTGGCAGCTCGTCGCGCCCTGCGGCGAGTTCGTGCGTGGCGTGGTCCAGCGTCTCGCCGGCCGGCACGTCCGGGCCGACCTGCACCGCGATGTCGTCACCGTCGCGCCAGGCGGGCCACAGGCCGATCACGCCGCGCGCCGTGAGCAGTGTCTCGTCGATCACGCGCCGCAGCAGCGCCTGGGCGTCCTCGAAGAGCTTGCGGGCCTCCTCGCCGCGCAGCGGGTCCGTCAGGATGGTCGGGTAGATGCCCTTCATCTCCCACGCGATGAAGAACGGCGTCCAGTCGATGTAGTCCAGCAGCTCCGCGATGGGCTGCTCGATAATCTGCCGGCCCGGTTCGCGCGGCGCCGGGGGCACGGCGGGGGAGAGCTGCGGCGCGCGCTCCCGCGCGGTCTCGATGGGAATCAGGCGCACCTGCCGCTCGCCGTGGCGTTCACGCAGCGCGTCGTACTCCACGCGGATGCGTTCCTGCACGCCGCGCGGATCACTCAGCAGGTCTGCGGTGGTGGTCACGGCGCGGCTGGCGTCCAGCACGTGCACGACCGGCCCCGGGTACGCCGGGTCGATCTTGACGGCGGTGTGGGCGCGGCTGGTGGTGGCCCCGCCGATCAGCAGGGGTTTCGACATGCCGCGGCGGGTCATCTCGCGGGCCACCGTGACCATCTCGTCCAGGCTGGGGGTGATCAGGCCGGACAGCCCGATCACGTCGGCGCCCAGCCGCTCGGCCTCGTCCAGAATGCGCTCGGTGGGCACCATCACGCCGAGGTCCGTGACCTCGTAGCCGTTGCACGCGAGCACCACGCCCACGATGTTCTTGCCGATGTCGTGCACGTCGCCCTTCACGGTCGCCAGCAGCACGCGGCCCTTGCCGGCGCCCGCCCCGCCGGCCTGCTTCTCGGCCTCCAAGTACGGCGTGAGGTACGCCACGGCGCGTTTCATCACGCGCGCGGACTTCACGACCTGCGGCAGGAACATCTTCCCGGCGCCGAACAGGTCGCCCACGACGTTCATGCCGTCCATCAGCGGCCCCTCGATCACCGCCAGCGGCGAGCCCAGCGCGCGGTACGCCTCCTCGGCGTCGGTGTCCGCGAAATCCGCGATGCCCTGCACCAGCGCGTGCTTGAGCCGCTCCGCGACGGGCAGGTCGCGCCACGCGTTCACCGCCCCCGCCTCGCGCTTCACGCCCTTGTAGCGCTCGGCCAGGGTCAGCAGGCGCTCGGTGGCGTCCGGCCGGCGCGCCAGGATCACGTCCTCCACCGCCTCGCGCAGGTCGGGCTCGATGTCCTCGTACACCGCGAGCATCCCCGCGTTGACGATGCCCATGTCCAGGCCCGCGCGGATCGCGTGATACAGGAACACGGCGTGCATCGCCTCGCGCACGTGGTTGTTGCCACGGAACGAGAACGACACGTTGCTGATCCCGCCGGACACCAGTGCGCCCGGCAGGTTCGCCTTGATCCAGCGGGTCGCCTCGATGAAGTCGATGGCGTAGCGGTCGTGCTCCTCGATGCCGGTCGCCACGGTCAGCACGTTCGGGTCGAAGATGATGTCCTGCGGCGGGAAGCCCACCGTCTGGGTCAACAGGCGGTACGCGCGGGACGTGATCTCCTTGCGCCGATCCAGGTTGTCGGCCTGCCCGTGCTCGTCGAAGGCCATCACGACCGCCGCCGCGCCGTAGCGCCGCAGCAGCCGGGCGCGCTCGATGAACGTCGCCTCGCCGTCCTTGAGGGAGATCGAGTTCACGACTGCCTTGCCCTGCACGCGTTTGAGCCCCGACTCCAGGATGTCCCACTTGGACGAGTCGAGCATCAGCGGCACGCGCGAGATGTCCGGCTCGCCGGCCAGCAGGTTCAGGAACTTGACCATGGCGGCCTCGCCGTCAAGCATGCCCTCGTCGAAGTTCACGTCCACGATCTGCGCGCCGTTCTCGACCTGCTGCCGGGCGATCTTCAGACCCGCGTCGTAGTCCCCGGCGAGGATCGCCTTGGCAAACTTGGGGCTGCCCGTCACGTTCGTCCGCTCGCCCACGTTCACGAAGTTCAGTTCCGGCGTGACGTTCAGTGGTTCCAGCCCGCTGAGGCGCAGCACCGGCGGCAGCTGCGGCGCGGTGCGCGGGGGCACGTCTCGCACCGCCGCCGCGATCGCGCGGATGTGCTCGGGCGTGGTGCCGCAGCATCCGCCCACGATGTTCACCAGCCCCTCGCGCGCGAAGTCCGCCAGCACGGCGGCCGTGTGCTCGGGCGTCTCGTCGTACTCGCCGAAGGCGTTGGGCAGGCCGGCGTTCGGGTGCACCGACACCAGCGCGTCGCTGCTGCGCGCGATCTCGCGCAGGTGCGGGCGCAGCAGGTCCGCGCCCAGCGCGCAGTTCAGGCCCAGACTGAACAGGTCAGCGTGCGCGGTGCTGATCGCGAAGGCTTCCGGCGTCTGGCCGCTCAGCGTGCGCCCGGAGGCGTCCGTGATCGTGCCGGACAGCATGATCGGCAGTGTGGTGCCGCTGACCACGAAGGCTTCCTCGCACGCGAACAGCGCGGCCTTGGCGTTCAAAGTGTCGAACACCGTCTCGATCAGCAGCAGGTCGGCCCCGCCCTCGATCAGGCCCAGGGCCGCCTCGACGTACGCGGCCACCAGATCGTCGTAGGTGACGTTGCGGAACTCCGGGCGTTCCACGTCGGGCGACAGCGTCGCCGTGCGGTTCGTCGGCCCGATGCTGCCGGCCACCCAGCGCGGGCGGCCGTCGCGGGCGGTGAACTCGTCGGCGACCTCGCGCGCCAGCCGCGCGCCCGCCACGTTCATGGCGCGGGCCAGGTGCTCCGTGCCGTAGTCCGCCTGGCTGACCGTGGTGGAATTGAAGGTGTTCGTGCTGGCGATGTCCGCGCCCGCCTCGAAGTACGCGCGGTGCACGGCGCGGATCACGTCAGGCCGGGTCAGTTGCAGCAGGTCGAAATTGCCGCGGTACATCCGCAGCGGATCGGCGTCGTCCCAGCGGAAATCCGCCTCGGTCAGGCCCGCGCCCTGGAGCTGGGTCCCCCACGCTCCGTCCAGAATCAGAATACGTCTGCGCGCCTCGGCGCGAATCTCCGTGCTCACCGTTCACCTCTGCTGGGCCGCCCGGTGGCGGCCTGTTGCTGTGTTCTGCGCACGCGGCGCCGCCCGTTGGCCATCGTTCCCGCTCGCGCCATCGTCGGCGCACCCACGCGGGTCTTTCCTGGAAGCACCGTTGCCGAAATGTGGGCCGGTTGCCACGCCATCACAGGGCAGGAAACACCCTCCGGCGGTTCTGGATGACCGCGCCCAGGGGGCACGATGCGGGCAGGATAGCGCGGAGGCGCGCCGCGAACCGCGGGGTGGAGTGGACAGGGGGCTGGGACGCTCAGCCCGACGGCGTGAGGCCCACCGCCGCGAGCACCGGCCGCAGCACGTCCCAGCCCTCGTCGCCCTTCGGGGTCAGCAGGCCCTGCGCCTCGGCTGCCAGCACCCGGGCGGCGTCCCGCTCCCCCTGGTCGAGCGCCAGCGCGGCCTGCTCGGCCACGATCAGGCCGCGGATCGAGGGGGTGGTCAGCACCTGCGCGTGGCGCTCGGCATCGGCCAGAACCGCCGCCGCCTCGTGGTGCTGGCCCAGGCGGCGCAGGCACGCGCCGTACTTCCACAGGCTCAGGGTGCGGCCGCGGGTGGCGTGCGAGCCCGGATGCGCCGCGACCGACTGCCCGTACTGCGCGGCGGCCTGCACGTAGTCGCCGCTGCGGAACGCGGCGTACCCCAGCCAGTACAGGATGTTCGACGCCCGCACCGGCTGCGCGCGGCGCGTGAGTTCCAGTGCGGGTTCGAGCATGCTCCTCGCGTCGTCCCATCGCTCCTGGCACGCCCGCGCCGCCCCGCCCTCGAGCAGCAGCGCCGCGCGGTGGTCGTCGCTCAGCGGCGCCAGCCCGTCCAGGGCACGTTGCACCGTCTGCACGGCCAGCTCGTATTCGTCTTCCTCGGTGTGGAACTTCGCGCGGCGCGCGGCGAGGTCCGCGTGCAGGGCGGGATCGTCCAGCACGCGGGCCAGCGCTGCCATGTGTTCCAGGCTTTCGGTGCGGCCGACCGGGTCGTCCGTGTGGCGTTGCAACTCGCTGCGGGCCGCGTGGAGGTGAAAGGCGTCGGCGGGCGGCGGCCCGGCAGCCAGGGCGCGGCCGGAGGCGTCCAGGGCGTCGGCGTACGCGTACAGCCGCTCGGCCGCCTGCGCGGCGTCCCGCCAGTGCGGCCATGCCAGGCCCGGCTCGCCCGCGTGCTGGTAATGGTCGGCCAGCTTCGCCGGCGGAGTGCCGGGGGGGGCGAGCTGCGCCAGTTGCCGGTGCAGGTACCGGGCGCGCGGTTCGCCCAGCGTGCGCGCCACCACCCGGCGGTACAGGTCGTGCCCGAAGCGGTACCCGCTGCCCTCGGGCACGATCAGCCGGGCGAGTTCCGCGCGCTCCAGGGCGTCCAGCGCCTCGCGCTCGTCCAGACCACACGCCCCCGCGACCAGCGGGATGGGAAAGGACTCACCCCACAGCGTGCCCGCCTGGAGCAGCTGCCGGGTGGCACTGCCCAGGCGCTCCACGCGCTCCGCGATCGCCTCGGTCACGCCGGGCGGGATCGGCATCTCGGCGTAATCCACGGTGTAGGCGTCGTGCGGGGTGAACCAGTGGCCGCCCTGGACGTTGAGCTCGCCGCGCTCGCGCAGGCCGCGCAGCGTCTCGACCAGAAACAGGGGATGCCCGGCGGTCGCGGCGTACAGGCGCCGCGAGAACAGCGGAGCCGGCGCGCCGGTGAGCCGCGTGATCAGGGCGGCCACGTCCTGCTCGCTCAGCTCGTGCAGCGTCACGCGCGGCGGGTTCAGTCGGCGCAGGATGTCCGTGAGTTCCGTGCGCGCGTTCAGCTCGCCGGGCCGGGCGGTCAGCCACACGCGCGGCGCGCCGCGGTGCAGCGCCAGGAACACGGCCTCCAGCGTGCCGGAGTCCAGCCAGTGCAGGTCCTCGACGATCAGGGTGCGCGGCCCCAGCAGGCTCACCAGCGCCTGCGCGAACGCGTCCAGCAGCGAGCCGCGCGTGTCCGGGCCCTGCGCCGCGCCCGGCTCGTGGACCGCCGCGTGCAGCAGGGGGCGCAGGTGGAGCGGACAGTGCGCCAGCGCCCCGGCGCGCAGCACGTCCAGCAGCGGTCCGAACGGCAGCGGCGTCGTCTCGGGCGCGCCGCGCAGGATCAGGGCGGCGCTGCCGGCCGCGTCGTGCACCAGGCGGGACTTTCCGACCCCGGCCTCGCCCAGCACCAGGCGCAGGCGGCTGCCCAGCAGGGCTGTGCGCGCGTCCTCGCGGCCCACCAGCGGCATGGGCAGCGGCGAGGTCGGCTCCGCGTCCGCCGGCCGGCCCGCGTGCGCGCCCTCCCGCGCGTGTTCGATGCGGTCGCGCAGGGCCAGCGTGGCCGGCAGCGGGCGCACCCCGAGGTCCGCGTGCAGGGCGCGTGACAGCGCGTCGAAGGTGTCCAGCGCCGCGTCGTGCCGGCCCAGGGCCAGCAGCGTCTCCATCAGCGCCCGCACCGAGCGCTCACGCAACGGGTCGAGGCGCACGGCGCGCTCGCGTACTGCCAGCGCCGCCGCGAGCTGCCCGGCGACGGCCAGGGCCTCGGCGTGAAGGTCGAGCGCGCGGTACTGCTCCTCGCGGATCGAGGCCGCGTACGCCTCGGCCCACCCGTCGAACGCGGCCGCAGCGGGCAGAAGCAGGTGATCCAGGAAACGGCCGCCCGCCAGCGCGGCGGCCCGCTCGTGGTCCCCGTCCGCCAGGGCGGCGCGCAGGCGCAGCACGTCCACCCGCACGTCCGGGTGCACGGCCACGGTCGGTCCGCTGGCGTGCAGCCACGCGCCGGCCTCGGAGGCCTTCAGGCGGTGGAGCTGCACCCGCAGGTTGCGCCGCGCCGCGTCGGCACCCAGGTCGGTCCACAGCAGGTCGGCCAGGGCCTCGCGGCTCGTCTCGCCCTCGACCGCCACGTACACCAGCAGCGCGAGGCTCTTGCCCTGCACGTCCAGCACGCGCTCTCCGGCCATGACCCTCGGCGTGCCCAGGGTGTGCACGGTCAGCGGCTCGGCACGGGTCATGGATGCCCGCAGTGTAGTCCAGCGCCCGGCGCAACACCCGCGCAACGCCGCGCGCCGTACGGTCTGGCCACGGAGACCCGTGATGCCCACACCTGACCCCCCCACCCCCCCGGCCACCGGCGGCACCGAGTACGTGCTGCGCATCGAATGGGCCCGCGACCGGCCGCCCACCTGCCACGTCGCGCGGCGCCACGACGGCGAGATCGAGTGGCTGGAATTCCGCGAGCCCGACGCCCTCCTGAGGCATCTGTGGCTGATCCTCGACGGCGGACCCGGCCTGCGCTGAGCGCGCTACGCTGGAGCATGTCCCTCCGACCGCTGCTGCTGGCCGCTGTGCTGGCCCTCGTTCCGCTGGCCGTGGCCCAGGGCGATCCGGTCCCGGAACTCCAGCCTGTCCCCGCCGGGTCGCTGCCGGCCACCCCCGTCCTGCTCGACCGGGCGGCCACGCCGAGCCCGGCCGGCACGACGGCCACGCTGGACGCGCCGCGCATGGCCCGCAGTCCGCTCACGCTGAGCATGACGGTGCAGCGCCCGGGCGGCCCAGTTCTCGTGGTCGCCGTGCGGCGCGACAACGCCCAGAACTGCGCCTTCGCACCGCTGCTGCGCGTGGTGGAGGTCGGCACCCGCCGGGTGGTGTACCCCGTCGCTGGCCGGCAGCGTCTGTGTACGCAGGAGATCGTCACGAAGTCCACCGCTGCGACCGGCCGGCTCTCGTTCAGCCGCGAGGTGACCCTCCCGCCGGGCGAGTACGTGATCGAGGCGTGGCTGCCCGGCGTGGTGGAGGGCGCGCTGGTGCGGGTGCCGGCCGCGCCGGTGCGCGTGTCCGTGAAGTAGGACCGGGTACCAGAAGAGGGCCGCATGAAGGGACGATGGCGACCCGCTGGCCGCACCACCGGGACTGCCGGCGTGTCCGTGCGTTAGGGTCTGGGCATGCCCGACCGCCTTCGACCCGTCACCGTGATCACCGGCGCGGCCGGCGGCATCGGCACGGCCCTGGCCCGGCTGCTGGCCCCGGCGCACGACCTGATCCTCACCGGCCGCGACGCCGCGCGCCTGGACGCGCTGTGCGCCGAGGTGGGCGGCCGGCCGCTGCGGCTCGACCTGACCCGGCCGGAGACCTTCGCAGCGGCTGTGGAGGGTCTGGAGCGCGTGACGAACGTCGTGCACAACGCAGGCGTCGTGGAACTCGGGCCGGTCGCGGAGCAGGGCCACGAGGTCTGGACGCGCACGCTGGCGGTCAACACCGTCGCGCCCGCCGAACTGACCCGGCACCTGCTGCCGCTCGTGCGGGCCGAGCGGGGCACGCTGGTGTTCGTGAACTCCGGCGCGGGCCTCGCCGCGCACGCCGGGTGGGGCAGCTACGCCGCGAGCAAGTTCGCGCTGCGCGCCCTGGCCGAGGCCCTGCGCGCCGAGGAGGCCGGGCGCGGCGTGCGGGTGGGCAGCGTGTACCCCGGCCGCACCGCGACGCCCATGCAGGCCAGCGTCCGCGCTCAGGAGGGCGGAACGTACTCCCCGGACGCGTACATCGACCCGCAGAGCGTCGCGGCCGCGATCCGCTTCATGCTGGACTCGCCGCGCGACGCCGACATCACGGACCTGACGGTGCGGCCGGGGCCGCGGCCATGACCCCGGCCGTCGATGTGGTCGTGATTGGCGCCGGCCCCGCCGGCCTGAGCGCCGCGCTGACGCTCGGCCGCTCGCGGCGCCGCGTCCTGCTGCTCGACGGTGGCCCGCCGCGCAACGCTCCGGTGGGCGCCGCGCACGGCCTGCTCACGCGCGACGGCATCCGGCCAGACGACCTCAAGGCCCGCGCGTTGGCCGACCTCGCGCCGTACGACGTGACGGTGCGCCACGAACCGGCCCGTGAGGTGGCCCTCACCCCGGACGGTTTCCGCGTCCGCGTCGGCCTGGCATGGGTGGAGGCCCGGCGGCTGCTGTTCACCACCGGCGTCCGCGACCTCCTGCCGAACGTGGCCGGCATGCGCGAGCGCTGGGGGCGCGGCGTGTACCACTGCCCCTACTGCGACGGCTGGGAACACCACGACGCGGCGCTGGGCGTGTACGGTACAGGTCAGACCGGGCACCACCTGGCCCTCACGGTGCGCGCGTGGTCGGACCGCGTGACGCTGCTGTGCGACGGTCCCAGCCAGCTCACGCCCGTGCAGAAGAGCGACCTCACGCGCCTGGACGTCACCGTCCGCGAGCAGCCGATCCGTGCCCTGACCGGCCCGTCGGGCGGCCCGGTGTGCGTGACCTTCCACGGCGCGCCGCCCGTGGCGCTCGACGCGGTGTTTCTCTCGCCCGAGCAGGAACCGGGCAGTCCGCTCGCCCACGCCCTGGGCTGCGCCGTCAACGACCGCGGCCGCGTGATCGTGGACGAGCTGGGACAGACCAGCGTGCCGGGCGTGTGGGCCGCTGGGGACATGACGGGCGCGCCGCAGTACGTGGTGAGCGCCGCGGCGGCGGGAATGCAGGCCGCCACGTGTATCAACACCAGCCTGATCCACGAGGATGTGCGGGCACAGGGCGCCAACTTCCACAAGGGTCACGCGGCGGAGTGAGTGGGGCGTGCCCAGCCGATGATGGTCGACGGTACCCGCGACCGACATGAAGGCCGTGCTGTTCGATCTCGACGGCACCATGCACGACCGCCGCGCCACCCTGTGCGGGTGGCTGGCCGGCCACCGACGGCGCTTCGGCCTGCCGGACGCCTACGCCGCCCGCTTCATAGAGCTGGATGACCACGGATATCGCCCCAAGGCCGAGGTGCTGCCCCAGCTGGTGCAGGAGTTCGGGCTCGGACACGACCAACACGCGCTGCTGGCGGATTTCGAGGAGCATCCCGATCTGGCCCGGCCGATGGCACACGCGGCCACCGTCCTCGCCGCACTGCGGGCGCGGGGCGTGCGCGTCGGGGTGGTCACGAACGGCCGGGCGGCCATGCAGGCGAGGACGCTGCGCGCCTGCGGCCTCGCGGACCTGCTGGACGACGTGGTCATCAGCGAGGCCGTCGGCCTGAGCAAACCCGATCCGCGCCTGTACACGCTGGCCCTGGCCCGACTGGGCGTGGCCGCTGCCGACGCATGGTTCGTGGGCGACTCGCCCCGCAACGACGTGTGGGGGCCGCAGCAGGTGGGCCTGCGGTCAGCGTTCCTGCCGACTGGACATCCCCTGGCCGGAGAGGAGCCGGACGCGACGCTGCGCGACCTGCGCGACGTCCTCACGCTGCCGTGAGGCGCTAGCATTCCCGGCGTGCCCGACGTCCCGGATCTGCCCATCGCCGAGGTCATCCCGGCCGTGCGCGCCGCGCTGGGCGCACACCCGCGGGTGGTCGTGCAGGCCCCGCCGGGCGCGGGCAAGAGCACGGCGCTGCCGCTGGCCCTGCTGGACGAGCCGTGGCTGGCCGGGCAGGGCGCCCTGATGCTGCAACCGCGCCGGGTGGCGGTGCGCGCCGTGGCCGCCCGCCTCGCCGAGGGGCTGGGCGAGGACGTGGGCGGCGTGGTGGGGTCGCGCGTGCGCTTCGAGTCGCGGGTGTCGGCCCGCACGCGCCTGGAAGTCGTGACCGAGGGCATCCTGACCCGGCGCCTGCAACGCGACCCGGAGCTGCGCGGCGTGGGCCTGGTGATCCTGGACGAGTTCCACGAGCGCAGCCTGAACGCGGACCTCGCCCTGGCCCTGCTGCGCGAGGTGCAGGGCGCGCTGCGGGATGACCTGCGGGTGCTGGTCATGAGCGCCACGCTCGACCCGGCCCTGCCCGGCCGGCTGGACGCCCCGCTGGTCGCCAGCGAGGGCCGCGCGTACCCGGTCGAGCGCCGCTACCTGAGCGCCGACCCGGCCGGCCGCATCGAGGACGCCGTGGCCCGCGCCGTCCGGCGGGCGCTGGAGGACGACCCCGGCGACATCCTGGCCTTCCTGCCGGGCGTGCGCGAGATCCGCGGCGCCCACGCGCAGCTGTCGGACGTCGCTGCGGCCGTGCTGCCCCTGTACGGCGACCTGCCGCTCGCGGAGCAGCAGCGGGCCCTGCGCCCGGACCCGGGCGGGCGCCGCAAGGTGATCCTGGCGACGTCCATCGCCGAGACGTCCCTTACCATCGACGGCGTGCGCGTGGTGGTGGACGGCGGGCTGAGCCGCACGCAGGCCTTCGATCCCGCCACCGGCCTGACCCGGATGCTCACCACCCGCGTCACGCGCGACGCCGCCACGCAGCGTGCCGGTCGCGCCGGCCGCACTGCGCCCGGGGTCGCGTACCGCCTGTGGAGCGAGCGGACGCACGCCCTGCTCCCCGCCGCGCGGCCGCCGGAAATCCTGGAGGCCGACCTCGCGCCGCTCACGCTGGAACTCGCGCAGTGGGGCGCGCCCGATCCGGCGGCCCTGGCGTGGCTGGACGCGCCGCCCCGCCCCCGGCTGGGCGCGGCCCGCACGCTGCTGCGGGGTCTGGCCGCGCTGGACGACACCGGACGGATCACGCCGGAGGGCACGCGGCTGCTGGAGTTCCCCACCCACCCCCGGCTGGCCCACGCGCTGTCGACCGGCCACGCGGCCGGGCTGGGCGCGCTGGCTGCCGACGTGGCCGCGCTGCTGGAGGAACGCGATCCCCTGCCCCCCGGCAGCGGCAGCGACCTCACCGAGCGGGTGGCCGCCCTGCGCGCGTGGCGGGGCCGGCATGGCGGCAGGGGAGACGTGGCTGTGCTGGAGAGGATCGAGCGGCTGTCGCGGCAGTGGCGCCGGACGCTCGGCGTGGCTCCGGACGACGCCGCGCCGGACGGCTGGGACGTCGGCACACTGATCGCGCTCGCGTACCCGGAGCGCGTGGCCCTGGCGCGCGAGGCGCAGCCGGGACGACCGTCCGGCCGGTTCCTGCTGGCCGGAGGGCAGGGCGCCGCGCTGCCCGAGGGCGACCCGCTGGCCGCGGCCCCGGCACTGGCGGTGGCGCACCTGGACGCCCGCGACGCCGAGGCGCGTATCTACCTGGCGGCGCCGCTCGACCCGGTGGTCCTGCGCGAGCGCGCCACGTGGACCGACACCGTGCGCTGGGACGCCCGCACCGGCACGCTGGTCGCGCGGCAGGAACGCCGGCTGGGCGCGCTGGTGCTGGATGAGCGCCCGCTGCGGGACGTGCCCACGGACCTGCGGGTGGCCGCCGTGGCGGACGCGGTCCGGAGTGAGGGCCTGCACCTCCTGACTGTCCCGCCCGACGCGGCGCAGCTCCGTGCCCGGGTGGGCTCGCTGCGGGCGTGGCATCCGGACGAGCCCTGGCCCGACCTGTCCGACGCCGCGCTCCTGGCCACCCTGGAGGACTGGCTGGGGCCAGCGCTGGGCCGGGTGCGCACCCTCGACGACCTCGCCCGGGTGGACGTCCGGCCCGGCCTGCACGCGCTGCTGCCGTGGCCTCTAAGCCGGGACCTCGACGAGCGGGCGCCCACGCACATGACCGTCCCGACGGGCAGTTCCATCCGGCTGGCGTACCGCGACGACGGCGAGGCCCCGATCCTGGCGGTGAAGTTGCAGGAACTTTTCGGGCTGGCCGACACGCCCACCGTCGACCAGGGCCGGCGCCCCGTGCTGCTGCACCTGCTGTCGCCCGCAGGCCGTCCGGTGCAGGTCACGCAGGACCTGCGGTCGTTCTGGAATTCCTCGTACTTCGAGGTCCGCAAGGACCTGCGCGGCCGCTACCCGAAGCACCCGTGGCCCGACGATCCGTGGTCGCACCGGCCCATGAAGGGCACCACGAAGCGGGGCGTGTGACGGTGGCCGGTCGGGCGAACGACTCACACGCGGCTTGAGTGTGGCCGCCGCGCCACGAACAGGACGCGCGTGAACGCGTAGTACACGCGCTCGCCGGGGAACACGGCGCTCAGGCGGGCGCGGTACGCGTCGAGGAATCGGGCGGCCGTGGCGTCGTCCAGGCGCGACAGGTACGGCACCAGCGCGGTGCCGCGCGTCCACTCGATCAGGCCGTCCGCACCCGGCAGGACGACCGGGTAGACCTTGCTGATCGCAGTGATGTCCTCCGCCCCCAGCGCGTCAAGGGTCTCGGCGTACGCGGCCGGCGTGAGGACCGGCGACGCGCCCTGCGCCGTGCCGAAGCGCGTGAAGCCGCCGAGGTCCGCCGCGAAGTCCTGCGCGGTGTCGGTCAGCAGGCGGTGGGTGGCGTGGTCGTGGTTGGCGGGCACCTGCACGGCCAGCACGCCGCCCGGTTCCAAGTGCGTCCACAGCCGGGCCAGCAGCCCGGGGTGGTCCGGCAGCCATTGCAGCGCGGCGTTCGAGTACATCAGGTCATAGGTGCCGTCCAGCGCGGCGATGTCGCCGTGCTTGAAGTCCAGGTTTGTAGGCTGCTCGGTCGGCGCGCGGGCCAGCATCTCGGCGCTGCTGTCCAGGCCCGTCACCCGCGCGTCCGGGAAGCGCCGGGCGAGGTCCAGGGTCTGCTCGCCGGTGCCGCAGCCTAGGTCGATCACGCGGCGGTACGCGCGGTCCGGAATCATGGCCTGGAGGTCGTGGGCGGGCGCGCTGCGGGCCGCCTGGAAGCGGTGGTACTGCTCCGGATTCCACGTCATGGCGTCAGTGTAGGACCGGCCGTGGCGGCGCGTGTACGTACTGGAGTGGTGACACTTCTCGAAACCGCGAAAAGCCCGCACCTGACGGGTCAGGGCGGGCCACTGTTTATCAGACCGAGCACTCAGAGCAGCGAGGCGAGCGCTCCACCGACGAGCATCAGGACCACGACGACGCCCATGGCTGCCAGCAGGTGACGCGGACCGGACTGCGGGCTCACGCCGCCCGCCCGTGGCCGTTGCCGGGTTCGGGGTGCAGGCTGCTCAGGGCGGCCTTCAGGTGCTTGTAGACCTCACGCTGCAGGTCGAGGTCTTCCGGCAGCTCGTAGCGCAGCTGTTCCATCGCCTGGACGAGGTGCGCGCCGCCGGGCGTGCGCTCGTGGTCCGGGCGGGCCCAGTCGGGCAGTTCCGGGGTCTGGGAGGGCGACCGCTTGGCATCGTCCCAGTCGGCCCACTGCTTGGGCAGGTCGTACAGGTAGCGCCCGATGCCGAAGTGCACCGCGCAGCGCTTCAGGGCGTCGCTGCTGGCGGCCTTGAGGGTGCCCAGGTCGCCTTCCGGAGCCTCGCCGATGTCCTCGCGGGTCACGCCCAGGATGGTCAGGCGGCCCTTGACGGTGGGAAGGCGGGTGCCCTGCACGACCTCCACCTCGAAGTTCCACGCGTCGGGGCAGATCGCGTCGAGGCGGTCCTGCACGGCGCGGGCGTCGATGTGCGCGAGCATCAGGGCGCGTTTGCGGTCCTTGCTGATCACGCCGGGCTTCCAGCTGACCACGTGCGCCGGAAAGGGGGCCTGGAGTCGTTTCTGGACATCGCTCAGCTTCATGGATTTAGTTTATAACGTAATGGCGTTACGGTCAAGACAGAATCGGCCGGTGGGAGTCCACCCCCGCACACAGCACAACACCCCCCGGCGGTGGCCAGGGGGTGCGGCTGGGACGGCGTTACTTCGTCTCGACCAGGGTGTAGCTGCCGCTGCCCGAGTACGCGTAGACCTCCCAGCGGTACGTGCCGCTGCCCGCCGAGTACGAGATGTTCTCGGTCGAGGTCGAGCCCTCGCTGGCGGCCACGTCGGTCCACGTGCCGTTCACCAGTTTGGACAGGTACAGATCGAAGTCCGTGCCGCTCGGTCCGCTCAGCGCGCCCTTGAGGGTGCCGCCGGCGTACGTGAAGCCGCTGGAGGACGGCTTGAACGAGCTGGTGCGGGAGCTGACCGAACCGGTGTACGTGGTGGTGCCGCTGGGCGGCGTGGTGGTGCCGCCGGTGCCGGTGTACAGCAGCAGGTTCGGGCTGCCGGTGCCGACGCTGGCGAGCACGCCGCTGGTGCCGGCCGACTTCAGGGCGCTGGTCACCTGCGAGACGGTGTAGCCGGGGTTCGCGGCCAGGATCAGGGCCACCGCGCCCGCCACGTGCGGCGTGGCCATGCTGGTGCCGCTGATGGTGTTGGTGGCCGTGTCGCTGGTGATCCAACTGGACGTGATGCCGGTGCCGGGCGCGAAGATGTCCACGCACGACCCGTAGTTCGAGTACGACGTGTCGCGGCTGTCGGTCCTGGTGGTCGCCCCGACCGTGATCGCGCTGGGCGCGCGGGCCGGGGAGTAGTTGCACGCGTTGGCGTTGTCGTTACCGGCGGCCACGGCCATCACCAGGCCGGAGTTCGTGGCGCTGGTCACGGCGTCGTCTACCGCCTGGCTGGCCCCGCCGCCCAGGCTCATGTTCGCCACGGCCGGGCCGCTGCGGTTGGCTGCAGCCCAGTTGATCCCGGCGATCACGCCGGAGTTCGTGCCGCTGCCCGAGCAGTCGAGCACCTTGACAGCCACCAGCTTCACGCTCTTGGCGACGCCGTAGGTGCTGCCGCCCACGGTGCCGGCCACGTGCGTGCCGTGCCCGTTGCAGTCGGTGTTCTGGCCGTCGCCGGTCTGATTGGTGCCCCACACGGCGCGGCCTGCGAACTGGCTGTGCGTGGTGCGGATGCCGGTGTCGATGATGTAAGCCGTGACGGTGCTGGCCGTCGTGGTGTAGGTGTAGCTGGAATCCAGCGGCAGGGAGCGCTGGTCGATGCGGTCGATGCCCCACGTCGCGCCGGTCTGGGTGGCGTCGGCGTGGACGGCGGCGTCCTGCTCGATGTACTTCACGTCGGCGTTGCCGCGCAGGATGGCGAGGTTCTGCGTGCTGAGCTTGGCCGAGAACCCGTGGATGGTCTGGGAGTACAGGTGCCCGATGGTCACGCCCTGTGGATCGAGGCCCAGCGACTGGATCAGCGAGCTGCTGGACTGGGCACTGAGCGTGCTGCCCGCGCCCTGACTCATCACCACGATGTACTGGCCGGGAATCGCCTCGGGGTTGCCGGTGCCCAGCAGCGGGGCCTGCGTGTGGGCCCGGTCCGCGTCGGCAGCGCCGGTGTCCGCCGTGGGCGACTGACCGCACGCGGCGAGCAGCAGGGTGGCGATCAGGGTGCCAGCGGCAATACGAATATCCTTCATCCGAACCTCCAGGGGGGACGTGGCTGTGGCAGCGAACTGTGGTTGACGTCGCTGTTTTATCGGCCCCTCGACAGACCCTCACTCTGTTGGTTAGACAACTCCTACACCCGGCCTTCATAACGCGACGAACGCCATCCTGGAGCTGAAAAAAGCTTTCCATTGCCAGTCCAAATATGAGAGTACGAGCGGTTTTCCACACCGCTGGCCGGCGCCGTGAGGGCACTCCACACCCGCCTCATCCGGCGGGTCGGCGTCTGCCGGTCGCCGTCGTCCAGACCCAGTGAGCCCATTCGGCGCGCCCGCTGCGTAGCATGCAGGCATGAGCCGCACGGCCACCCTGACCCGCACGACCAGCGAGACGGACATCACGGTCCGCCTCGACCTTGACCGCCCGGCCCACGACGCGCCCGCCACCGGGCACGGCTTCTTCGACCACATGCTCGACGCGCTGGCCCGCCACTCGCGGATGGGCGTGAGCGTCCGCGCCACCGGTGACCTGCACATCGAACCGCACCACCTCATCGAGGACACCGGCATCACCCTCGGGCAGGCGCTGACGCAGGCGCTCGGCGACCGCAGGGGCATCGAGCGGTACGGCAGCGCCTTCGTGCCCATGGACGAGACCCTGGCGCACGTCGTCGTGGACCTGTCGGGCCGTGCCCACCTGGCCTTCGAACCCGAGACGCTGGACGTGTGGGGCACGGCAGGCGGCATGACGCACTACCACCTGCGCGAATTCCTGCGCGGACTGTGCAACCACGGCGGCGTCACCCTGCACGTGCGCGTGCTGGCCGGGCGCGAGGCGCACCACGTGATCGAGGCGGTCGTGAAGGCCCTGGCGCGCGCCCTGCGGGACGCCGTGCGGATCACCTCGGACGACCTGCCCAGCACCAAGGGGTCGCTGTGAGCGCCGGCGTGCTGCTGCTCGACTACGGCGCGGGGAACGTCCGCAGCGCGGCCAAGGCCCTGGAGCGCGCCGGCATGGACGTGCGGGTCAGCGCGCAGCCGGCCGACGTGGCGCACGCCGACGCCGTGGTGGTGCCGGGCCAGGGGCACTTCCGGCAGGTGATGGAGGCCTTCGATACCAGCGGCTTCCACGGCCCGGTCATGGATGCCGCGCGCGCCGGCACCCCGCTGCTGGGCATCTGCGTGGGCATGCAGATGCTGCTGGATGGCTCGGAGGAGGCGCCGGGTGTCCCCGGCCTGGGCCTGGTGCCCGGCACCGTCCGGCGCTTCGAGGTCGCGCCGGGCCACAAGGTGCCGCAGATGGGCTGGAACGGCCTGGAGCTGCGCGGCGACTCCCCGCTGCTGCGCGGCCTGGACGCGGACGCCTACGCCTACTTCGTGCACTCGTACTACGTGCCGGCGGACGTGCCGGTCGACGACGGCGCGCTGGCGCACTACGGCGTGCCGTTCTGGGCGGCCTTCAGCCGCGGGAACCTGCACGCCACGCAGTTCCACCCCGAGAAGAGCGGCGCGGTCGGGCTGGGCATCCTGGACCGCTTCCGGCGGCACGTGCTGGGGTAATGGGGCAGGGCCGGATCGGCGTGGCTGGACGTCCCCACGCGGGGGCGCAGCCGGTGCGCGACAATCAGGTATGACCCAGACCCACGCCACCCCTCCTGCCGACATCGACTGGTCGACCCTCGGGTTCAGCTACATCCGCACGGATTTCCGGTACCTGTCGCACTGGCGTGACGGCGCGTGGGACGCCGGCACCCTGACGCGCGACAACGTCCTGCACATCTCCGAGGGCTCGACCGCGCTGCACTACGGCCAGCAGTGCTTCGAGGGGCTCAAGGCCTACCGCTGCGCGGACGGCACCGTCAACCTGTTCCGGCCGGACCAGAACGCCGCGCGCATGCAGCGCTCGTGCGAGCGCCTGCTGATGCCGGCGCCGAACACCGAGGCCTTCATCGAGGCGTGCCGGCAGGTCGTGAAGGCCAACGAGCGGTTCATCCCGCCGTACGGCACCGGCGGCAGCCTGTACCTGCGGCCCTTCGTGATCGGTGTAGGCGACAACATCGGAGTCCGCAGCGCGCCGGAGTTCATCTTCAGCGTGTTCTGCATCCCGGTCGGCCCGTACTTCAAGGGCGGCCTGAGCCCCATGAACTTCATCACGTCGCTGTACGACCGCGCCGCGCCGCACGGCACCGGCGCCGCGAAGGTTGGCGGGAACTACGCGGCGAGCCTGCTGCCCGGCCAGGAAGCCAAGGAGCGGCACTTCGCCGACGCGATCTACCTCGACCCGGAAACGCACACCAAGATCGAGGAGGTCGGCAGCGCGAACCTCTTCGCAATCACGCAGGACGGCCGCACCTTCGTGACGCCCAAGTCCCCCAGCATCCTGCCCAGCATCACCAAGTACAGCCTGCTGCACATCGCCGAGCATCGACTGGGCCTGGACGTCGTCGAGGGCGACGTCTTCATTGACGGCCTGGACGCGTACGCCGAGGCCGGCGCGTGCGGCACGGCGGCCGTCATCACGCCCATCGGCGGCATCCAGCACGGCGACACCTTCCACGTGTTCCATTCCGAGACCGAGGCCGGTCCGGTGACCAAGCGCCTGTACGACGAACTCGTCGGCATCCAGTTCGGTGACCGCGAGGCGCCGGAGGGCTGGATCGTCAAGGTCTGAAGCGGCGCGCGGGTTCGCACACTTCGCGGCGATTGTCCAGCGCTCCGGCCGGCCGGACCGGTCACGTGTCGTTGACCAAACCGTGACCTTCGGCAGTTGAGTGGACGGACGCGTGCCGGTGACCTGCCGGCCCGGTACACTCGCACCATGAGTGAACCGCTGCCGCTCGACCACGGCCACCTGCAGAAGCTCGTTACGGCCGACCTGGTTCGTCCCGACCACCTGCTGGGCGCCCACGTCGTCACCGAGAACGGTGTCGAGGGCGTGCGGTTCGGCGTGTGGGCGCCGGGCGCGCAGCACATCAGTGTGGTCGGTGACTTCAACGGCTACAACGGCTTCGACAACGCCATGCAGCGCCTCGACTTCGGGTACTGGGGCGTGTTCGTGCCCTCGGCCCGCCACGGGCACCGTTACAAGTTCCGCGTCACGGGGGCCGACGGCCGCACCGTGGACAAGATCGACCCGTACGGCCGCTTCTTCGAGGTCCGGCCCGCCACCGCCAGCATCGTGTGGCAGCAGGACTACACCTGGAGCGACGACGCGTGGATGGCCAAGCGCTCCCAGGGCTTCGACCAGCCCGTGAGCATCTACGAGGTCCACCTGCCCAGCTGGAAGAAGCGCGGCGACGGCTGGTTCATGAACTACCGCGACCTCGCGCACGACCTGGGCGAGTACGTCACGTACATGGGCTACACGCACGTGGAGCTGCTGGGCGTGATGGAACACCCCTTCGACGGCTCGTGGGGTTATCAGGTGACCGGCTACTACGCCCCCAGCAGCCGGATGGGCAACCCGGAGGACTTCAAGTACTTCGTGGATCACCTGCACGGCCTCGGCATCGGTGTGATCCTCGACTGGGTGCCGGGCCACTTCCCGACCGACGACTTCGCGCTCGCCAAGTTCGACGGCAGCCCGCTGTACGAGTACGCCGATCCCCGCAAGGGCTTCCACCTCGACTGGAACACGTACATCTTCGACTACGGCCGCAACGAGGTCGTGATGTTCCTGATCGGCTCGGCCCTGACGTGGCTGCAGGACTTCCACATCGACGGCCTGCGCGTGGACGCCGTGGCGAGCATGCTGTACCTCGACTTCTCGCGCACCGAGTGGATTCCCAACGTGCACGGCGGCCGCGAGAACCTCGAAGCCATCGCCTTCCTCAAGCGCCTGAATGAGGTCGTGCACCACATGGCCCCCGGCTGCATGATCGTCGCGGAGGAGAGCACCGCATTCCCGGGCGTGACCACGCCGAGTCCGTTCGGCCTGGGTTTCGACTACAAGTGGGCGATGGGCTGGATGAACGACAACCTGCGCTACTTCGAGGAAGACCCGCTGTGGCGCAAGTACCACCACCACGCCCTGACCTTCTACAACGCCTACCGCACCACCGAGAACTACGTCCTGGCCATCAGCCACGACGAGGTCGTGCACCTGAAAAAGAGCATGGTCATGAAGATGCCCGGCGACTGGTACACCCAGCGCGCCGGCTACCGAGCCTTCCTGGCAATGATGTGGGCCACGCCCGGCAAGAAGCTGCTGTTCATGGGCCAGGACTTCGCGCAGTCCACCGAGTGGGCCGCCGCCGAGGGCCTGCCGTGGTACATGGCGGACCAGCCGGACCACCGCGGCGTGATGAACCTCGTGCGGCGCCTGAATACCCTGTACCGCGAGCGGCCCGACTGGCATACCGGCGACCTGAAAGACGAGGGCCTGACGTGGATCAACGCGGACGACACCGACAACTCGGTGTATACCTTCCTGCGCCGTGATCCGGACAGCCCGGCGTGGAGCCTGATCGTGGCGAACATGACGCCCATGTTCCGCGAGAACTACCCGGTCGGCACGCCCCAGGGCGGCGAGTACCGCGTGCTGCTCTCCACCGACGACGGCGAGTTCGGCGGCTTCGGCACGCAGCAGCCCAACCTGACCGCAACCGACGACGGCTTCAACTTCCAGACCCACGCCCTGCGCCTGAACCTGCCGCCCAACAGCGTTCTGGTGCTGGAGGCGCTGGACACGCCGACCGTCAGCGAACAGCGGTGACCGCGCCCACCCCCCGGCCGGACGCCTGGACCGCGGTCAGCCTGGGCCTGCTCGCGGTGCTGGCCGTGCTGCTGCTGCTGCCGCTGCTGGGTGGGCCGCTGCCCAGTCCGTGGGTGGTGGCCGCGCTGCTGCTCGCGCGGCTGGGCGTGCAGGTGCTGCGCGCCCGCACCGACGAGCGCCTGCGCCGGCCGGCGTCGTGGGCCTTCGACCTGATCCTGATCGGCCTGCTGTTCTACACGCTCGCCAACCCACCGGTGAGGTAGGAAGCTCCCGAAATGGCGGGAGGCGGGCAGAGTGGACGACTCGGCGCGTGCTCACGGGGTACGGAGGGTGAAGGGTCGGGTGGCGTGACCACGGGTGGCGAGCGAAGGCCAGAGCGACGGTCGCCCTTCTCCAAATCTTCGACAAGCGTCCCGAGAATGCCCGGCGTGAAGTCGTCCCTGACTGGCCTGCTGCGTGGCCTGCGTCCCCCCGCCCTGGTCCGCAGCGTGTACGAGCACCTGCTCGGCACCGAGGTCGAGGTGCAGGTCGTGGCCGACACGCGTGCCCTGGGCGAGGCGGCCGAAGGGGCGGCGCTGGACGAGATCCGGCGCCTGACGGCCGTGTTCAACCGCTTCGACCCGGACAGCGAACTGCGCCGCTGGCTGGCCCAGCCCGGCGAGCGCGTCCTCCTCAGCCCGGACCTCCGCGAAGTGCTCGCGCTGGCCGACCACTGGCGCGTCCGGTCGGGCGGGGCCTTCCATCCCGGCGCAGACGCTCTGGGGGCCGTGTGGGAGGAGGCCGCGCGGGCCGACCAGCGTCCAGACCACGCGCTGCTGGAGCGGCTGGTGCATGACCTGCACGCCGATCCCTGGACCCTGCACCCGGACGGCCACGCGACCCTGCACGCGACGTCTCCGCTGGGGCTGAACGCGCTGGCGAAGGGGTACATCGTTGACCGGGCAGCGGAGGCCGCCGCGCGCTCGCCGGGGGTGCGGCAGGTGCTGGTGAACGCCGGCGGCGATCTGCGTACCGTCGGGCCGCGCGGCGTGGCCGTGTCGGTGGCCGATCCGCGCACCCGGCGGGACGACGCGCCGCCGGTCGCGCGGGTGCGGGTGCAGGGCGGCGCGCTCGCCAGCAGCGGCACCGCCCACCGGGGCGTGGAGATCGCCGGCCAGTGGTACTCGCACGTGATCGACCCGCGCACCGGGCAGCCGGTCACCGGGACGGCTGGCGCGACGGTGCTCGCCCCAGACTGCGCCACGGCCGATGCGCTCGCCACGGTGGTCGGCGTGCTGCCGCCGGCCGATGCGCTGGCACTGGTCGAGACCCAGCCATCAAGCGCCGCCCTGCTCGTTCTTCAGGACGGTCAGACGCGCGTCGGCACGCGCTGGCCAGCATTAACGTCAAGCTAACCCCCCCACGCCATCGTCCCGGCAGGCCCACGGCCGATTCCATTCCCAGGAGTTCCCGACATGACCGACACCCGACGCCGCTTCCTCGGCAAACTCGCCGCCACCGCCGCCACCCTCACCCTCGGCCGGTATGCCGGAGCGGCCGCGCCCGCCGCGACCGGCAAGGCCTGGGCCTCCGGCATGGCGCTGGACATCACCTTCACTGTCGCCACGAAGGCCGGCGGGTACATCAAGCGGCCCTTCGTGGCCGTGTACATCGAGGACGCGCAGGGCACCACCGTGCGCAACCTGACGGTGTGGCTCAAGCAGGGCCGCCTGAATCCCCGCTGGCTGGCCGAACTGCGCCGCTGGACGCGCCAGAACGGCGATCTGGTGGAGACCGTCAGCTCGGCCACCCGCAATCCCGGTACGTACGCCGTTTCGTGGGACGGCAAGGACGACAAGGGCAAGCTGCTGCCACAGGGCGAATACTACGTGGTGGTCGAATCGGCCCGCGAGCACGGCCCGTACTCGCTGGTGCGCGAGAAGGTGACGGTCGGCGCCGCCGCCTTCAAGAAGGCCTTCACCGCCGACAATGACATTGAGGCCGCCAGTGTCAGCTTCGGCAAGGCCTGACGACACGGACACGGACGATCTGTTCGAGACGTCCGTGTCCACCGGCCCCGCCCGGCCCGCTCGCCGGGGCCGCAGCAGCCGCGCGCAGGCGAACGTGACGCTGCGCTGGCTGCACACCTACACCTCCATGATCAGCCTGCTGGTCGTGCTGTTCTTCGCCCTGACCGGCATCACCCTCAACCACCCGGACTGGGTGTTCGGCACCGGTGAGGTCAGGAGCGAACTGACCGGCACCATGCCGGTGGGCTGGATCACGGACGGGAAGGTGAACTGGCTGACCGTGGCCGAGACGCTGCGCGCCGACCAGAACCTCAAGGGCCGCGCCGGCGACACCCGCGCCGACGACCGCGAGGCGGATATCTCCTTCGTCGGACCCGGCTACTCCGCCGACACCGTGATCGACCTGAAGACCGGGACGTACACCGTGAACGTGCTCCAGCAGGGCGCGGTCGCGGTCATGAACGACCTTCACCGCGGCCGCGACACCGGCGGCGCGTGGAAGTGGGTGATCGACCTCAGCGGGGCCGTGCTGGCCCTGGTGGCGGTCACTGGTATCGGCATCCTGCTGTACATGAAGAAGACCCGCACCCAGGCCCTGAGCGTGATGGGCGTCGCCGCCGTGGCTGTCCTCGCCCTCGCGTGGCACGCCATCGCCTGAGCCGTTCGCGGGGGCGTGCCGACCCACCCGCGGTCACAGGGCCGCGGGTGGGTTCTGTGCGGTCTGGCGGACAGTGACGGTACGGCCGGCGCAGTATCCTCCGGCGCATGTCCCTGACGCCCGATGAAGTCCGCGCCTTCTACGACGCCCACCGCACCGTGCGGCAGTACGTCACACATGAGGGTGGCACGCCGATCCCGCTGCCGGACGAGCACCTGGACGTGATCCTGCACGCGGCGCAGCGGGCGCCGACCGACGCGACCGCGCAGCTGTACTCGCTCGTCCGGATCACCCGCCCGGACCTGCGGGCGCGCATCGCGGAACTCACCACGAACGCCCACATCGCCAGCGCGAGCGAGGCCTTCGTGGTGTGTGCGGACGTGCAGCGCGTGCGCCGCGTGCTGGCCGTGACCGGCCACGAGCCCGGGCACTGGCCGGCCATCGCCGTGCACTTCGGCATTGGGGACGCCGTCATGGCCGGCACGAATCTCCTCACGGCTGCCGAGATGCTCGGGTACCAGGGGTGCTGGATCGGGGGCGTCATGAATGGCCTGGACGGCATCATCAGCGCCCTGAACCTGCCGGAGGGCGTGCTGCCCTTCGCCGCCCTGACCATCGGCCGGCCCGCCGAGCACGCGCCCTACCGGCCCCGCGTGCCGCGCCCGCTGGTGATCCACACCGACTCGTACCACGCCGGCACCGACGACGAGATCCGGGACGCCGTCGAGGTGATGAATCCCATCGCGGCGCGGGGCAGGCAGCCCGGCGACTGGGCCCGCCTGATGAACGCGTACTTCGGCGCGGGCGGCAGCATGTCCAAGCGCGAGCCGGCGTTGCGCGCCGCTCTGGAGCGGCAGGCGCTGGCCCCGACCGACTGAGCGGACGTGGTCTGGACGCGCCGCGCGCCCGTCCGCGTATCCTGCCCCCCATGAGTGCCGATCACACGTACGACCTGACGACCCTCGCCGCCCGCGCCGGTGAGGAGGCCCGCCCGGCGGGCAGCGTGGCGCTGGCCGAGCCCATCTACCAGAGCACCGTGTACGCCTTCCCGGACCTGGACACCCTGGACCGGGCCATGTCGGGCGAGCAGCCCGCCGCGTTCTACTACCGCAACGGCACCCCCAACGCCGCCACCCTGGAGCGTGCCCTGGCCGTGCTGGAGGGCACCGAGGCCGCCCTGGCCGCCGGCAGCGGCATGGCGGCGATCAGCGCCGCGCTGCTGGGCGTGCTGAAGGCCGGGGACCACGTGGTCGCGGATTCCCGCCTGTACGGCGTGTCGTACGCGCTGCTGGCCGAGGAATTCCCGCGCCTGGGCATCGACGTGACCTTCGTGGACGCCTGCGACCACGCCGAGGTCGAGGCCGCCTTCCGCGAGACCACCCGCGTGCTGCACGTCGAGAGCCTGACCAATCCGCTGCTGACCGTGCCAGATGTGCCCGCGCTGGCGGCCCTGGCGCACGCCCGGGGCGCGCTGCTGTCGGTGGACAACACCTTTGCCAGCCCCGCCATGTTCCGGCCCGCCCAGCACGGCGCGGACCTCGTGACGCACTCGGTGAGCAAGTACCTCAGCGGGCACTCGAACGCCTTCGGTGGCGTCGCGTGCGGCCGGGCCGACGTGATTGCGGCGGCGCGTACCCGCCTGCTGCGGCTGGGCGGCACCATCAGCGCCTTCGACGCGTGGATGACCATGCAGGGCCTCAAGACCCTGGGCCTGCGGATGCGTGCCCACAGCGGCAACGCCCAGGCGGTCGCGGACGTGCTGGCGAACCACCCGCGCGTGCGGGCCGTGTACCACCCGGGCCTGTCCGACCACCCGCAGTTCCACCTCGCCATGGACCTGTACCCGCAGGGCTTCGGCGGCATGCTCAGCACCGAGATCGAGGACGCGGCCGGTTTCGTGAAGGCCCTGGCCGGGCGCATTCCGCTGGCCCCCAGCCTCGCGGACGTCATGACGACCATCTCGTGGCCGTGGGGCACGTCGCACCGTGCGCTGCCGGAAGCCGAGCGCCGCCGCCTCGGCATCACGCCGGACCTGCTGCGCCTGAGCATCGGCATCGAGGACATAGGTGACCTGCTGGCCGACTTCGAGAGCGCTCTGGACGGGTAGGCAGGAGGGAAGAGAGGCGGGCACGTGTGGCGATCAGGCCAGGACGCGTGCCCGCGTTCTCGTGAATGGCGCTGTTACCCTACCAAGAACTGGATATGACTGGCGCAAGGGCGTGCTGCTGACGAGCGCACGGCCACCCAGTGGGTGGCTCAGTCCCACTCCCACTCGCGCCAGTCACTCGCTTTTGCCTCCCGGCCTTTCGTGGCGGGTCCGGACGGTCGTCCCGGCGCCGGGTACCACGCATACACGGCGTTCAGGGCGTCGTCGAGCCGGTCGCGGAGCAGGTGCTGGAGCAGGTCTTCCTCGGCGGCCGTGAGCTTCCCGATCTGGGACGCATGATGCTCGAAAGCCGCGTCCAGCCCGGCCAGATACGGCTCCCGCGCCCGGCGCACCGCGCCCTTACGGAGCGGTTCCGGATGGATGACCGGCGTGTAGGAGGCTGCCGCGTCCTCGATCTGCCGCTGCCGCCGGGCGTGGCGTTCGGTCCGCGTCCGTTCCGTGCGTTCCCGCGCGTCGGCGGCGCGGGCCTGTGCGGCCAGGAAATCGTCGCGCCGCTCGACCTCGGCCACGCGCGCCTCGGCGTACAGCTTCACGGGCGGCAGGCGCCGGCGGCCCATCTTCAGGCCGTTCGGCCGCGTGCGGTCGTGCTCGCCCAGGAACCGGGTGATCAGCGCGGGTGTCCAGCCGCGGTCCTTGAGATCCTGTGTGGCGAGAAAGCCCTCGGGGTTCAGCGACACGGCCGCTTTCACCGCTGGGGCGGCGTCCACTCGCGGCGCAGCAGATCCAGGCGGACGCTGTCGTAGCGCTGGCCGTCCACCACGCGCGCCTCGCGCACCCGGCTGGACTCTCGAAAGCCCAGGCGCCGCGCGGCGCGGATCATGCGCTCGTTGCCGCCCCACGTGGTGAAGGTCAGCACGTGCGCGTCCGTCTCGTCCAGGGTCGCCTGCACCCACAGCGCCAGCGCCCGCGTGCCGATGCCCCGGCCCCAGTGCACCGGGTCGTAGATCAGCACGCCCAGGTCCCACCACCCGCCGCCAGCGGGTTCCTCCTCCGAGCGGTTCACCATGCCCACGCACACCCCGTCTAGGTCGATCACGCGCTCGTCCGGGCGGGTGGCGGTCATGGACAGCTGCTGCACATAGCTTCGCAGCGACGCCGTGGTGGCGGCCGGGTGGAAGTACGGCGCGTCCCAGCGGCGCCACTCGGCGGCCGGGTCGGCCAGCCAGCGCTCCAGCACCGGCAGGTCACGCGGGCGGCGGCCCCGGATGGTCACCGTGTGCGGGGGGGGTGGGCCGGCGTGCGTCACGGCCGCACTATGCCAGACGCGCCGCGCCCCGTCAGCAGGAGCGGCCACCGTCGGGGTTCACGGCAGCAGCCGGTGCCACAGCGCGGGCAGCAGCACGGCCGCCGCCACGCCCAGCGACCCCGCGCTCGCCACCAGCACCGCCGCCGCCATCGCGTCCTTGGCGATCTTCGCCAGCGCGTGCCACTTGGGGCTGACGAGGTCCACGATGGCCTCCACCGCCGTGTTCACCAGTTCCAGTGACAGCACCAGCGCGCAGCACAGCACGATGGGCGCCAGGGCCACGCCCAGCCACGCCGCGGTCGCCAGCGCCAGCACCGCGCACCACACCTCCACCCGGAAGTTCGCCTGGGTCGCGTAGACGTGCCGCACACCCGCCCACGCGAAGCCCGCGGAGCGCCAGAAGCGGCGCAGGCTCAGGGCGGACCCGTCGGACCTCATGGAGTTACGGCAGGGCGGCGCGGGCCGCGTCCCAGGCGTCGTGGAAGACCTGCCACTCGGGGCCACGCGCGCCCTCCTCGAAGCCCAGACCCTCGGCGTGCGGGTGGTCATGGCCCACCAGATGGGTCAGGCCGTGACTGGCGAGCAGCGCCACCTCGCGCGTCAGTGGGTGCCCGCGGGCCTCCGCCTGCCGGGCGGCCGTGTCGAGGCTGATCACGATGTCGCCCAGGTGCGGCGGCATGAAGGGATCGCCGGGCTCCCACGTGGGAAAACTCAGGACGTCGGTCGGCGCGTCCTCGCCCCACGTCTCGCGCTTGAGGTCGCGGATGGCGCGGTCCCCGACCAGCACGACCGTCACCTCGCGGTCCGCCACGCCGAAGTGGGCCATGACGGCCTCCAGGCTGGCGCGCAGGGCCGGGCGCAGGCCAGCCGGCGGGGCCTTGCGGACGACGAGGTCGATCATGCGCCCAGGGTAGCGCCCGGACACGCGCCGCGACCACGGCGGTGGCACCGTGCGGGCTTGCCCGACAGCACAGGGACGCACGCCCGGCCACGTGCCGGAGGTGCGTCCCTGCGAGATGAGCCGTGGTCAGCTGGCTGGCTGGGGTGGATCGCTTTCGCCCTCGGGGATGGTCGCGAATTCGCCCCGGCGCGCCGCGCGCTTGTCCTGCTCGGCGTCCTCGGCGGACTCGTAGGCCTTGATGATGCGCCCGACCAGCGGATGGCGCACCACGTCCACGTCGGTGAACTCGTGCCACGCGATGCCCTCGATGCTGCTCAGGATGCGCTTGGCAACCGCCAGACCGCTAGTGATGTGACGCGGCAGGTCGATCTGCGTGACGTCCCCGGTCACGACCACCCGGCTGGAGAAGCCCATGCGGGTCAGGAACATCTTCATCTGCTCGCCCGTGGTGTTCTGCGCCTCGTCCAGAATGATGAACGCGTCGTTCAGCGTGCGGCCGCGCATGAACGCCAGCGGAGCGATCTCGATCACGCCGCTCGTCAGGTACGACTCGAACTTCTCCTGGTCGAGCATGTCCTGGAGCGCGTCGTACAGCGGGCGCAGGTACGGGTCGATCTTGGCCTGCAGGTCGCCCGGCAAAAAGCCCAGCTTCTCGCCCGCCTCGACGGCCGGCCGGGTCAGGATGATGCGCTTGACCTTTTTCGCCTTGAGGGCCTGCACGGCCATCGCCACGGCCATGTACGTCTTGCCGGTGCCGGCCGGGCCGACGCCGAAGGTGATGTCACTTTTCTCGATCTTCTCGAGGTACACCTTCTGCCCCGGCGTCTTGGGTTTCAGGCCGCGCGGCAGGCTCAGGCCGCTGACCTGCGTCTCGGCGGCCAGGCTGCGGCCCTCGCCGCTCAGGCGCGCGGAGCGCAGCAGGCTGTCCGGTGTGAGTTCGCCGCCGCCGCGCACGACGTCCAGGGCGTCGCGCACCATGCGCTCGGCCTGTTGCACGTCGGCAGGCTCGCCGGTCATGGTCACGGTCTCGCCGCGGGCCACCAGCCGGGCGCGCGTGAGTTCACGCATGCGGCGCAGGTTCGCGTCGCCCGCGCCGAGCAGGGCGTAGGCCTCCCGCTGGTCGGTCAGGGTGACGGTCGCCGTCGCGCTTCCCTGGGACGGAGAAGACGGCTGGACATTCTGGGCAGGGTCAGTCAACGGAACTCCTGGGCGCAGCAAAGCGCACCCTCCCCCCAGGTGTCTGGCGGGAAGGGAAGGAAACGAAGGTCATCGGACGTTCTCATTGTCGGCACTGCGCCGGGAGGCCGTCGTGTTCCACCGCACATTCCCGCGCCGGGGCGCCCGCGCCGTGCGCTCTGGACGGCGTTCCGGCGGTTCCCGGTGGTGGGGTCCGGCCCTGGTGCAGCGCTGGAATTGGCGGTCCGTGCCCCCACGCGCGCCGCGCCTTGAGTGACCCTTGCCTTCGCGTTCACGCTGCGCTGATCCCGCGGGCAGCCCGACGGGTACACTGACGGGCGTGACCGCGCAGGACGCCTCCGCGTTATCCCTTCAGGCCTTCCTGTTCGCAGACCCGGCCGCGCACTCGCTGTCCCCGCACATGCACCGCGCCGCGTTCCAGTCCGCCGGCCTGCGTGGGGACTACACGGCGGTGCGCGTGCCCGCCCCGGATCTCGCGGCGGCCGTGGCGGGCCTGCGGCGCCCCGGTGTCCTCGGCGCGAACCTCAGCCTGCCGCACAAGGAAGCGGCGCTGCCCCTGCTCGATGACCTCACGCCGGCCGCACGGGCCATCGGTGCGGTGAACACGATCATCCACCGCGGCGGCCGGCTGACCGGTGAGAACACCGACGCGCCGGGACTGCTGGAAGACCTGCGCGAGCACTGGCCGCACGGCGAGGGCGTGCCGGGCGCGGTGGTCGTGCTCGGCGCGGGCGGCGCGGCGCGGGCGGGCGTGTACACCGCGCTCACGCTGCTGGGCCGGGACGTGGTCGTCGTGAACCGGACCCCGGAGCGGGCCCGGCAGCTCGTGGCGTCGTGGCCAGGAGCCGGCGCTTGGGGCCGTCTGGAGGCCGCCGACGCCTCCTCCGTGCCGTGGACCGACGTGGCGCTCGTGATCAACGCCAGCAGCGCGGGTCTGAACAATCCGGAGCAGACTCCGCTGGACGCGGCGTACCTGCGCCGTCTGCCCCCTGGCGCGCTGGTGTACGACATGGTGTACGCTCCGCCCGAGACGCGGCTGATGGCCGACGCCCGCGCGGCCGGTCTGCGGGCCGCCAATGGCCTGGGCATGCTCGCGCAGCAGGCGCGGCTCGCCTTCACGGCGTGGACGGGCCGGGACGTGCCCGTGACGGTCTTCCGCGAGGCGCTGGACTCGCCCCGGTCCGGCGAGCGGAAATGAGGGCCTTCGATCCCGGCCGCCGCTGGGCGTCCCGGGCGCCGCTGATCGTGATGGCGATGGTGCTGCTGCTCACCACCGCGATGTCGCTGGTGCTGTCGGACTACGTGCACGAGCAGCAGAACAACCGCTTCCTGCGCGAGACCGGCTCGTACAGCAACGCGCTCGATTCGCGGCTCTCGGAGTACGGGCAACTGCTGTACGCGTTGCGGGCAGCGTGGCAGGTGCACCCGGACCTGCTGGACGCACGCGACTTCAACGGGTATGTGAGGGGCCTGGACCTGAACAGGCAGTACCCGGGCGTGCGGACGGTGGGGTACGCCGCGCTGCTGCCGCCTGGAGCGGATGAGGCGGCCCTCACGGCCAAGCTGCGGCGGGCCGTGTCGCCCACGTGGGCGGTGCGTCAGGGCTCCTCGCCGCAGGCGACCCGGGCGCCGGCCGCCGTGGTGTCGTCCATCGAGCCCGGGGCAAACGTGGCGCTCGGCTTTGACCTGTATTCCGAGCCGGTGCGGCGGGCCCTGCTGGTGGCCAGCGAACGCTCCGGCGGCGTGCAGGCGTCGGACCGCGTGGCGCTGCTGCAACCCGGCCAGGACGGCCGGTCGCTCGACGGCTTCCTGATGGCGCTGCCCGTGCCCGGCACCGGCGTGAACGGCACGCGGCCCGACGGCTTCCTGTTCCTGTCAATCCGCGCCGACCGCCTGACGGCGACGCTCAGCTCCAGCATGGGCATCCGGCCCTTGAATGTCGTGCTGAGCGTGAACGGCAAGCGCCTGAGCGGGCAGGAGCCGACCGCTGCGGTGGATTTCCAGCGCAGCGTGAGCCGCGTGATCTCCGGCCAGCACTGGACCCTGGATTTCTCGGCAGACAGCAGCTACGGTCAGGACTTCGCGGCCATCACGCCGCTGCTCACGCTGCTGGGCGGCCTGCTGACCGCCGGGCTGGCCTTCCTGGTGGTGCAGGCGCAGGTGCGGGCGCGCAGCCAGGCCGAGGCGCTGAACGTCTCGCTGGCGCTGGCCCGCACGCGCCAGGAGCAGGCCAGCGCCGAGTTCGAGGCGATCTTCCACTCCATGCAGGACGCGGCCGCCTTCACCGACGAGGTCGGCCTGATCCGGCTGGTGAACCCCGCGCTGCGCGAACAGTTCCGGGTGGCGGACGACCGCCTGATCGGTCAGCCCCTGTCGGTGCTGCATGAAGACCTGGGCCTCGCCAACCGCGAGTCGTTTCAGGCGATCACCACGCCGTATGTCCGGACGGACGGCTCGACCTTCGCTGGCGAGGCCCAGCGCAGCGCCGTGGTCGACCCCGAGGGCCGGCGACTGGGCCAGCTGGAGGTCGTGCGGGACGTCAGCGAGCGCGTGCAGGCCGAGCGGGCGGTGCAGGCCGCTCAGCGCCGCTACCGGGGCCTGCTGGACGCCCTGCCGTACTCCGTGCAGGTCAGCGATCCCGAGGGCCGCGTGACCTTCGTGAACGCCCGGCACCAGGACGTGCTCGGCGTGGACGACCTGACCAGCGCGATGTCGCCCGAGGGCCGCGCGGCGTACGCGCACCTGCAGTCCGCCGCGATGGCCGCGCGCGCGCCCCAGCAGCAGGACGTGCAGCTCGCGTTGCCCGGCGGCGACCGCCACTGGTTCACGCTGACCTTCGCGCCCTTCCGCGACCAGCGCGGCGAGGTGGTGGAATGGGTCACCAGCGTGACGGACATCCACGACCGGATGCTGGCCGAGCGGCTCGCGCAGCGCAACGAGGAACGCTACCGCAGCGTTCTGGAGGGGCTGCCGCAGATCGTATGGCTCACCGACACGCGCGGCACGCCGGTGTACTTCAACCGGCAGTGGACGGCGTACGTGGGCGAGGCGCGGGCCGGGCAGGACTTCCAGGCGCTGATCCACCCGTCGGACCGTGGAGAGTACGCCCGCCGCTGGGCGTCGGCACTCCACGCCGGGCGGCCCTTCGAGGCCGAACACCGGCTGCTCGGCCGGGCCGACACCTACCGGACCTTCGTGACCCGCGGCCTGCCCGTCACCGACTCGGGCGGGCAGGTGATCGAGTGGGTGGGCACGTCCACCGACGTGGACGACTCGGTGCACGCCGAGAACGCCGCGCGGCTGCTCGCGGACGTGTCCGGCCACCTCGCGGCGCGCGGCGGGCAGCACGGAGCGGCCCGGCATGCGCCGTACGCCACCGCGCTGGACGCCCTGACGGTGCGCTTCGTGGACAGCGCCGCGCTGTGGCAGGTTGGACCGCTGCAACTCGCGGCGCGCTCCGCCCGTCACCCCGGCTGGGACGCGCCGCACATGCGCGCCTTGGTGCGCCAGATGGTGGACGAGGTGATGGCGTCGCGGCAGCGCGTCGTGCTGACGGCGCACCCCCTGCTGCATGGCGTGCACGCCACGGGCGCCGTCCTGATCCCCCTGATCGCCCAGAACGGCATGCTGTGCGGTCTGCTGGGGCTCGCGCACCGGCAGCCCCTCACCGACCGCGACGCGGAACTCGCGGACGAGCTGGCCAAGCGGTTCGCGGCCGCGCTGGAAAATGACGCCCTGCAACAGCGCGTCGCGGCGGCCCAGGACGACCTACGCACCCTGAATCAGTCGCTGGAGGAACGCGTGGAACTGCGCACCCGCGAGCTGGAGGGCGCCAACCGTGAGCTGGAGGCCTTCAGCTACTCCGTCAGCCACGACCTGCGCACGCCGCTGCGGCACATCGTGGGCTTCGGCGACCTGCTCGCCAAGGAGGCGGACGGCGCCGACCTCAGCCCCAAGGCGCGGCGCTACCTCGGCATCATCACGGACTCGGCGGCGCGCATGAGCCAGCTGATCGAGGACCTGCTGGAGTTCTCCCGCATGGGCCGCCAGGAACTGCGCCGCGCGCCGGTCGACCTGGCCCCGCTGGTGCAGGCCAGCTGGCTGGCCCTGGAACCCGACCGCGCCGGCCGGGACGTGGCGCTGCGTGTGGCCGCCCTGCCCACCGTGGACGGCGACCCCACCATGCTGTCCCTGGTGTTCACGAACCTGCTCAGCAACGCCATCAAGTACACGCGCACGCAGCCGCACGCGGTCATCGACGTGAGCAGCACCCTAGCGGACGATGAAGTCAGCGTGACGGTCCGGGACAATGGTGTGGGCTTCGATCCGCGTTACATGGATAAACTGTTCGGCGTGTTCCAACGACTCCACCGTGCCGATGAATTCGAAGGCATCGGCATCGGCCTGGCCAACGTGCGCCGCATCGTGAGCCGGCATGGCGGCCGCGTGTCGGCCGACTCCCAGCCGGGCGAGGGCGCGGCCTTCACCGTGACGCTTCCAGCGAGGTCCGCCGAATGAGCGGCACGCCGCTCGTCCAGGGGGCCTACCGCAGCGTTCAGCCCGGCGAGGCGCTGCGCATCCTGCACCTCGAGGACAACGAACTCGACCACGAACTCGTCGTGTTCCACCTCGACGGCGAGGTGCCGTGGGACGTGCAGATCACCCGCGTGGAGGACGAGGTCGCGTTCCTCGACGCGCTGCGCGACGACCAGCCGCACCTGATCCTCAGCGACTTTGCGCTGCCCACCTACGACGGTCTGAGCGCCTTCCGCGCCGCCCACGCCCTGTTGCCCGACGTGCCCTTCATCATCGTGACCGGCGCGATGGGCGAGGAGACCGCCGTGGACACGCTGCGCGAGGGTGTGACCGATTACATCCTCAAGCAGCGCCTCGAGCGCCTCGCGCCCGCCGTCAAGCGCGCCATCGCGGAGGTCGACGCGCAGGTCAGCCGGGAGCTGGCCGAACAGGAAGTGCGACAGCTCAACCGCGACCTCAAGACCCGCCTGGACGAGGTCGAGCGTCTGCGCAACGTCGCCGAGCGGCAGAGCCAGCGCCTCGAGATCCAGGCGCGGCAGCTCGAGGAAGCATTGAACATGCAGAAGACCTTCCTCGCCGAGACCAGTCACGAACTGCGCACGCCGCTGACCGCGCTGCACGGCTACCTGCGGCGCGCCGAACGCGAGGTCGGCGGGAGCCAGACGCTGCTCGACGCCCAGCGCGTCGCGGAGAACATGACCCGGCTGGTGAACGACCTGCTGCAACTGTCCCGCGGCGAACTCGTGCAGAGCATCGAGATGCACTTCATGAACCTCGGCCACCTGCTGCGGCAGGTCGGGCGCGACTTCGGCGTGCGCGCTCCGCAGGACAACCTCGAGATCGTCGGTGATCCCGGCCGCCTCACGCAGGTCTTCGTGAACCTCGTGACCAACGCCGTGCGCGTTAGCGGCTCGCCCGACAAGGTTCACCTCGAGGTCGGGTCCCGGCCCGGCGAGATCGAGGTGCGCGTCGTCGACCACGGACCGGGCGTGCCCGACAACGTCAAGCCGAAAATCTTCGACAAGTTCTACCGCGGCAAGGAGGCCGGCTCGGCCGGGCTGGGCCTCACCATCGCTCAGCAGGTCGTGACGGCCCACGGCGGCACCATCGACGTTGTCGATACGCCCGGCGGCGGCGCCACCTTCCGCGTCCGGCTCCCGCTTCCCGAAGAAGACGACTGAACCGGCCGGTGCGCCACACGCGCTAGCCTGGACACATGAAGAAGTCCATGAACGTCACGTGGCTGGGCGAACACCGCTTCGTCGGCGTGAACCCCTCCGGGCAGCAACTGCTGATCGACAACTCGCCCACCAAGATCGGCGTGTCGCCCATGGACGCCCTGCTCGGCGCCCTGGCCACCTGCACCGCCGTCGATGTCGTCGACATCATGGCCAAACGCCGTACCCCCCTCACGTCGTACCGCATCGAGGTCGAGGGCGAGCGTGCCGAGACGCACCCCAAGCGCTACACGCACATCACCGTGCGGCACATCGCGGGCGGGAGCGGCGTGATGTTGGACGCGCTGACCAAGGCCGTGCACCTGAGTCACGAGAAGTACTGCTCGGTGGCGGCGTCGCTGAACGCGGAGATGAGCGTCGAGGCGGTGGTGGAGGAGAGCGCGGTTCCGAGCTGAGCGTGGGAGGTCAGGGGGTGGACGGGCACCGTTCGGCGGCGCAAGTCCCACCCTTTCCCTGTGGCCAGGGAGAATGTGGACGCTCACGTGTTCAGGCTGGCCGGAGCTGAAGTTGCGTCAGCGTGGCGCGCGGTCCTTGCCTCCTGCGATGGCCTCGTCCTCACCTGCGGGCTCTGCGCACGGTGGCATCCGGGGGAGCGCGTGTGACCAGCTCTGCCGAATCTGCTCTCCCTGCCCTGTGGTCTTCCTGAGGCGGGTCACGTCGCGCTGTGTCGTGAAAGGCTGACATGGGAGGCGCCGAGGCTGGCTACGACAGAACGGAGGTCCTGTATGCATTCAGTCACACTGCGCTTTTCAGGTCAGGGTGTCTGGATCGCGGTTCCTGCGGCTGCGGTGGCCGCGTCGGCCTTCGCCCTGGCGGCGTCCTTGGCCAGGCGCGCGTGCATCTGGGTCAGCTCCCCGGTGCAGGGCGTCTGGTCCGGCAGGGCGTGGTGGCGTTCGTCGAGCTTCAGGCACCAGCGGGCGGCAAACATCTTGGCGGCGGCGTTCAGGCCGGGGCCGGAGCCCTCGCCGCCGTTCTGGAAGAACGTCACGACCATGAAGTTGGGCGTCTGGCCGTCTCCAATCGGGCCGTAGCCCTCGTACCACGCGTTGGTGTAGGCGTAGCCCTTGCGGAAGCTCATGCCGTTCTCGGCGGTGCCGGTCTTGCCGGCGGTCCGCACCGGGAAGAAGTTCGGCCCCAGGATGTGCTGCGCCGTGCCCCAGCGGGTGGTGCCGGCCGTGGTGATCGCCATGCCGTCCTTGATGAGCTGGAAGTCCTTGGGGTTGCCGGGCACTCGTTCGGGCGGGCGGGTCGCCGGGACGCCGCCCACCGCGTGAACCAGGGACAGCGGCCGGCGCACCCCGAGGTTCTCGATGGTGGACAGGGCCGAGATCACCTGCGACGGCGTGACCAGCAGCGAGTCCTGCCCGATCGCAAAGGACAGCGCCTGCCCGGGGTAGTACACGATGGGCGCCTCGCCGGCCGCCTGGCGCCGGGCGTTCGTCTTGCCGTAGGTTTCCTTGAAGTGCTCGGGGCTGGGGATGTACCCGGTCTTCTCGCCGGCGAGTTCCAGACCGGTGTCGCGGCCGAAGCCGAGTTCCTGCGCGCGCCGGCCCAGGTAGTTCGCGTAGGTGATCGGGTCCGCCGAGATGGCCGCCTGGTAGTACCACGTGTTGCACGAGAACGCGATGGCGAGCTTGCCGTCCACGTTGCCCAGGCTGCCGGTGCGGTGCCAGTTGTAGCGCGGCCCGCCGAAGCGGATATACGGCGCGCAGTTGAACGTGCGGTTGCCCCACTTCTCGATAAAGGCCAGCGTGGACGTCGGCTTGAACACCGAGCCGGAGTCGAAGGTCTGCACGGCGCGGTTCTGCATCACGGCGTCCAGGCTGTTCGACGTCAGGGCCTTGGTCCGGGCTGCCGGGTCCGGGCTGGGCACCCGCGAGAACCAGTTCGGGTCGTAGGTGGGGCTGCTCGCCATCGCCAGCACCTCGTTCGTGCGCGGGTCGATGGCGATGATGGCGCCGCGCAGCACGGACTCGGGCGGCTGGCCGTACTTCTTGCGGCCGGCGTTCACGTCCTCCAGACCTTCTTGCAGGGCACGCTCGGCGGCGCGTTGCAGCGTGGAGTCTATGGACAGCGTGATGTTCTGGCCCTGCTTGCCGGGATCGATGATGCGCTCGGTCTGCGGGCGGCCGGCGGCCGTGACCTCGCGGCGGCGCAGGCCGTTCTTGCCCTCCAGGGTGGTCTGGAGGCTGGCTTCCAGGCCCGAGCGGCCCACCAGGTCGCCCACGGTGTACCCGCCATTCTGCACTTGGTCCTGGGTGGCTTCCTGCACGTAGCCGAGCAGGTGCGCGGCCAGGGTGTGCTGCGGGTAGATGCGCTCCAGGCGCGGGCGCAGCTCCAGGGACGGCACCAGCACCGTGTACTCGTACAGCGCGCTGAGATTCTTCTCCGGCACGTTGCGCGCCAGGATCACCTCGGTCTCCTTGCTGCGGTCGGGTTCGACCGGCTGCCCGTTCCTGACCATGTCCGGCGTAATGCCCGCGAGGTACACGATCTTGTCCCACGAGGGAATGGCCTGCGCCGGGTCGCTCGGGGTGCGCCGGCCGGCGTACACCAGGTCCACGGCGAGGCGGTTGGTGGCGAGCAGCACGCCGTCGCGGGTGCGGATCTCGCCGCGCAGCGCCCGGACGATCTCGTCGCGCTGGAAGTTGCTGGTGGACTGCACCGCGTACTCGCTGTGATCGATGATCTGGAGCTGGTACAGCCGCGCGCCCAGGGCGCCCAGCGCGAGGCTGAAGGCGAACGCGATCCACGTGACCCGCCCCGCGCCATTCGACCGGGCCCGGGCGGGCGCCACGGCGGGCGCGCCGCTGGCCCGGCGCCGCAGGCGGTCGCGGCGGTCGAGGACGTCGCCGGCGCGGCTCACGACAGGGCCTCCGGCGCCGACCGCGGCCCGAAGCCCCACGTCATCACGCGGTCCCACACGCCGGACAGGATAAGTGTTCCCGCGAACATGACCGGAACCGTCCTCACCAGCAGCGGCACCGTCACCAGGTCCGAGCGCAGCCAGTATGTCAGGGCCAGGAACGCCAGCCACTCGCCCGCCACGGCCGCCACCACCGTCAGCAGCGCCTGCACGGGACCGCTGTTCGAGAAGTAGCGCCGGACGAGCAGCACCAGCAGCGCGCCGCCGGCCACCCCGGCCGCGTGCAGGCCCAGCATGCCGCCCCCCAGCACGTCCTGCAGCAGGCCCACGCCGTACGCGGCGGCCAGCGCCCACGCGGGCCGCATCCGCCACGCCAGGCCCGCGCCGGTCAGCAGGAACAGGTCGGGGGCGGGAAGGCCGGCGGCGTCGGTCAGCCGGGACAGCAGGCCCTGCGCGGCGATCAGCAGCACGACCAGCGCGGCGGGCTGCAGCACGCGCCCGGCGCCGCGGCGCGGCAGGCGGCCCAGGGTCACAGGCCCTCCAGGATGGTGACGTCCTCGACCACGCCGACGTCCACGGCGGGCTTCACGATCACCACGCGGTTGAGGTCGTTGGGGCCCAGCGGCATGATCTTCTCGACGGTGCCCACGCGGATGCCCACCGGGAACACGCCGCCCAGGCTGTTCGTGACCAGCACGTCCCCGATCCTGATCGGCACGCTGCGCGAGAACTCGGCCCGCATCCGGTCCGGCGGCAGGCCCTGCGCGAGGCCGCGCCCGCCCTTGTTGCCGTCCAGGCTCACGCCCACGCTGCTCTCGGGATCGACCAGCGCGACCACCGTGCACTGCCGCGCCGCGACGTCGGAGACCTGCCCGACCAGACCGCCGGGCACCGTGACCGGCATGCGGACGCGCACGCCCGCGTTGCGGCCGAGGTTCAGGGTCAGGCGCGCCATCAGTGGGCTGGGCGACACGGCCACCACCTGCGCGATGCCCACGGCGTTGGGTGCCTGCGTGCGAGTGATCACATCGAGTTGCCGCAGGCGCGCGGCCTCGCGGGTGAGCAGTTCATTGCGCTGGCGCAGGACGCCCACCTGCTTTCGGAGGCTGGCGTTCTCGCGCGACAGTTCCCGCTCGTGCACCAGCGTGTCGTAGGCGTGGCGCAGGTTGTCCGCGACCGTCACGCTGATGCGGGTGACCGGCACCGTCGAGGCGCGCAGGGCCGTGGGGGCGACCACCTGGAAGCGCGTGGCCGCCATGCTGATGCCCAGCAGCAGCGCGTACACGACCAGTAAGCGCCGCCAGTTCACGCCGGGCGCAGCTCCGGAGCGTGCGGCTCGTTCCACACGGGCACGCCGGCGGCGCGCAGAAGGCGGATCACCACCGACAGCGGGAAGCCGACCACGGTGCTGTACTCGCCCTCGATCCGCAGGACCAGCGCCATGCCGAGCGCCTGGATGCCGTAGCCGCCGGCCTTGTCGAGCCCCTCGCCGGACGCGGCGTAGTGGGCAATCTCGCCGGGCGTCAGGTCGCGGAAGGTGACGTCCGCGCGGGACACCTCGACGTGCTCGTGTGCGCCGTGCACGACGCCCACGCCGGTGTACACCTGGTGGGTGCGGCCCGCCAGGGTGCGCAGGAAGGCGGCGTTCTCGGCCGCGTCGGCGGGCTTGCCGAGCAGCGTGCCGTCCAGCGCGACCACGGTGTCCGAACCGATCACAACCGCGCCGGGCTCGGCGGCGGCGACCGCCCGGGCCTTCACGAGGGCCAGCTCGCCCGCCAGCGCGTCCGGCTGCGCGGTGGCGCTGTTCTCGGGCTCGCCGCTGACCCGCACGCGGAACGGCACGCCCAGCAGACCCAGCAGCTCGCGCCGCCGCGGACTGCCGGACGCCAGGATCACCTCCGGCACCCCGGTGCGGGGGTGCGCGCCCTCGGGTCCCATCAGTAGCCCTCGCCCGCTCTGTCGCCCGTGACCAGGGCCACGCCGCCGGACGTCCCCAGGCGTGTGGCGCCGGCCTCGATCATGGCCCGCGCGTCCTGCGGGGTCCGCACACCGCCCGCCGCCTTGATCTGCGCGCGGCCCGCGATCACGTCGCGCATCAGGCGCACGTCGTCCAGGGTGGCGCCGCCGGTGCCGAACCCGGTGCTGGTCTTCACGAAGTCCGCGCCGCCCTGCACGGCCGCCTCGGTCGCGCCGCGCTTCTGGTCGTCGGTCAGGTAGCAGGTTTCGATGATCACCTTCAGCACGTGGTCCGGAATCGCCCGGCGCACCGCGCGCACATCGGCCTGCACCGTCTCCCAGTCGCCCGCCAGGGCCGCGCCGATGTGGATCACCATGTCCACCTCGTCCGCGCCGGCCTCGGCGCTCAGGCGGGCCTCGATGGCCTTCTGCTCGGAGGACACGGCGCCCAGGGGAAAACCGCACACGGTGGCGATCTTCACGTCGCTGCCGGTCAGCAGCTCCGCGGCCAGCGGAATGTACACGGGGTTGAGGCACACGGCGTAGAAGCCGTGGTCACGGGCTTCCGCGCACAGCGTGGCGATGTCGGCGGGCGTGGCCGTCGCCTTGAGCAGGGTGTGGTCGATGTACGGCGCGAGCTTCACGCCCTCCAGCATACGCAGCTCTCATGGGAAGAACTCAACCGCCAAACGGTGCAGGCGGGCGGGGCAGCCGGTCCCGCGCCACCCCGGAAGTGCGGCCCTGCGTTAGCCTGGACGCATGACGAGTGCCCCGACGACGCCCGCTCCCGGTGACGCCTTCCCCGAGTTCTCGCTGCCGGACGCGCACGGCCACACGCACGCCCTGTCCGATTTGCAGGGACGCTACGTGGTGCTGTACGCCTACCCCAAGGACGACACGCCCGGCTGCACCAAGGAAGCGTGCGACTTCCGCGACAACGCCCTGCTCAGGGGCCACGGCGCCGCCATCGTGGGCATCAGCGCGGACGACGCCGAGAGCCACGCAGAATTCGCCGAGAAGTTCAGCCTGCCGTTCCCGCTGCTGGTGGACGACGGCGCCGCGTATCTGAAGTCCATCGGCGCGTACGGCGAGAAGAACCTGTACGGCAAGGTCACCCAGGGCATCAAGCGCCAGACCTTCCTGATCGGCCCGGACGGCCGGCTGGTGCGGGCATGGCTGGCCGTGAAGGTGGACGGTCACGCCGACGCGGTCGCGGACGCCATCGACAAGGACCGCGCCCGCCGTGCCTGACCACCCCGTTCCCGATCTGGAGGCCCTGAAGAAGGAAGCGGCTGTACGCGCCACGCACCTGGTGCGCAGCGGCATGCGGGTCGGCCTGGGCACCGGCAGCACCGCCAAGTACGCCATCGAGGAACTCGCGCGG
Organism: Deinococcus metalli; assembly: GCF_014201805.1. NCBI lineage: Bacteria > Thermotogati > Deinococcota > Deinococci > Deinococcales > Deinococcaceae > Deinococcus > Deinococcus metalli. The sequence goes on from NZ_JACHFK010000001.1 coordinate 689,560, forward strand.
CGGATACAGGCCGGCGAACTCACGGACATCACCGGAGTCGCCACCAGCGAGGCGAGCGACACCCTGGCCCGCAGCCTGGGCCTGCGGGTCGAGGTGCTCGACCCCCGGCCGCTCGACCTCGCCATCGACGGCGCGGACGAGATCGACCCGCAGCTGAATCTGATCAAGGGCCTGGGCGGCGCGCTGCTGCGCGAGAAACTCACCGAGATTCAGGCCCGGCAGCTGGTGATCATCGCGGACCACACCAAGGTCGTGGAGCGGCTGGGCCAGAAGGCGCCGCTGCCCATCGAGATCGCGCGCTTCGGCTTCCTGAGCACCATTGAGCGCCTGCGCGCCCAGCTGCCGGGCGGCCGCCTGCGCCAGCCGGGCGCGCAGCCGTACGTGACCGACAACGGCAACTACATCTACGACGCGCAGCTGCCGGAGACGTTTGACCCGGCCACCCTGGAGCGCCAGCTCAAGGGCACGCTCGGCGTGGTGGACACCGGCTTCTTCCTGGGCATGGCGACGCACGCCTTCGTGGCCGCACCGGACGGCGTGCGGGAACTGGTGCGGCCGGCCTGACCGCGGGCCGCCGGTGACGGGTCGGGGGCGTTCCTGCCCACTCCCCTCAAATCAACCAGAGGGCGTTGGTTCGACGGAACCTGTGACCGCTGGGACTCACACTCCGGTCAGCGCTTCGAGTTGCGCGCGGAACACGGCCGGGTCACGGGTGGGCAGGTCGCAGGTGCGGTTCACGCACACGTAGCCCAGTCCACCGCCGGGTCGGCCCTCCAGCACCGGCAGGTCGTCCCCGGCCTCCGTGAAGGACAGCGCGACGAAGGGCAGGGGACACGTGGCTGCCACCGTCTCCAGCGCGCGCCGCTCGTTCGCGGTGCCGATGATGGCAACCTCGGCGTGTGGGGCGTTCAGGAAGGCGGCGGCCTGCCACAGCCCGCCGAAGCCTCCGGTCGCGGCGAGCATGTCGCGCGCGAAGGCGTCCACGGTGCGCCGGGCCTTGTCCTCGGCGCCGGGAACCGCGAAGTAGCGGTCCATCCACAGCGCGAGCAGGGCGGCGGCGGCGTTGTCGCTGATCACGGCCGAGTCGAAACCCGGCGCCTGCCGCGCGAGCAGCGGCTCGGCCTGGCCGCCGGACGCCATGAACACGCCGGCCTCGTCGTTCCAGAAGTCGCGCACGGTCACGTCCCACAGCTCGCGCGCCCAGTGCAGGTGCGCGGGGTCGCCGTCCGCCTGGAACAGCGCCACCAGCCCCAGGGCGACCAGGGCGTGGTCTTCCAGCAGACCCTCGACGCGCGATGCGCCGTCCGCCCAGGTGTGGCGCAGGGTGCCGTCCGCGAGGCGCATGTGCTCCCGCAGGAACGCCGCGACGGCGCGCGCCACCTCCGCGTACGTGTCGTCCTGGAGGATGCGCGCCGCGTCCGCGAAGGCGGCGAGGACCAGGCCGTTCCACGACGCGAGCACCTTCGTATCGGTGCCGGGCTGCGGCCGCTGCGTCCGCACGGCGAACATGCGGCCCCTCAGGTCGTCGAGCCGGGCGGCCAGCTCGGCCTCCGGCACGCCCGCCCTGGCCGCGAGGGTGGCGACCGGCACCGCCACGTGCGGCACGCTGCGCCGGCCGTACTCCGGGCGGTGCGGGTCGAGGAAATCCCCCTCGGGACGGATGCCCAGGTGCGTGAGCAGCAGCTCGGCGCCCTCCGGGTCCGGCAGCGCGGCGCGCACCTCGTCCGGTGTCCACGTGAAGGTCAGGCCCTCCACGCCTGCGGTGTCCGCGTCCTGCGCGGAGTAAAAGCCCCCGGCCGGGTCGCGCATCTTGCGCAGCAGATACGCCAGGGTGGAGCGGGCGGCGCGCTCGAAGGCCGCGTCGCCGGTGTGCTGCCACGCGTGCAGCAGCGTGCGCGTGAGCTGAGCGTTGTCGTACAGCATCTTCTCGAAGTGGGGCACCCGCCAGCGCTCGTCCACCGAGTAGCGGTGGAAGCCCCCGCCGAGCTGGTCGTGGAGGCCGCCCGCGAGCATCGCCCGCAGTGTGCCCAGGGCCATGTCGCGCCCATCCGCGCGGGTCAGCAGGAAGTCCAGGGTGGTCGGCGCGGGGAACTTCGGCGCGTGCCCGAAGCCCCCCTGCGCGGCGTCGTACGCCCGGCGCAGTGCGGCCACGGCGCGGTCGGGGCCGTCCGGTGGCAGGGTGCCTTCCGCGGGCGCGGGCCGGCTGGCCTCGCGGATGTGGGCGCTCAGCGCCTGCGCGCTGCCCACGATCTGCTCGCGCTCCTCGGTCCACGCGCGGGTCACGGCCGACATCACCCTCCGGAAGCTCGGCAGGCCGTGTCCGTCGCGCGGCGGAAAGTACGTGCCGGCATGGAAGGGCTCGCCCCCTGGTGTCAGGAAGACCGTCATCGGCCATCCGCCCTGCCCGGTCATGGCCTGGGTGGCCGCCATGTACACCGCGTCCACGTCCGGGCGCTCCTCGCGGTCCACCTTGACGTTCACGAACTGCGCGTTCATCTGCGCGGCCGTGTCCGCGTCCTCGAAGCTCTCGTGGGCCATCACGTGGCACCAGTGGCACGTGGAGTACCCCACCGACAGCAGCACCGGCACGTCCCGATCACGCGCCTCGGCAAAGGCGTCCTCGCCCCACGGGCGCCAGTCCACCGGGTTGTCGGCGTGCTGGCGGAGGTACGGACTGGATTCTCCAGACAGGCGGTTCATAGACGCAGCGTAGCGTCAAGGCCAAAACCCCGCCCCTGGAGAACGTGAACGCAGCCTGGAGTAGACTTCACACCCGCGCCGGGCCTGGAACGCGGCACACTGGAGGGTATGGCCCCGCCCGAGTCTTCTCCCGAGCCGTCAGCACACGACCCCGGTGCCATCCCGAACCCCGTCCGAGTCCGCGCGGGGTTCTCCCTCACCTTCGAGGTCCCGTACCCCACGCCCATGCTGTTCGTGGTGCAGCCCACGGACCGCCCCGCCACGACCGCCACGCGCCAGCGCATCATCGAGCAGCGCATGCTCGGCGCCGCCGAGGGCATCCACACCTACACCGACATGCACGGCAACGTGATCTGGCGCGTGCTGGCGCCCCCCGGCACCTTCACGCTCGGGCACGACCTGATCGCGGAGGTCACGCGGAACCCCGATCCGCAGCTGCACTCGCTGCGCAAGACGCCGGTCGAGGACTTGCCGGACGAGACCATCGCGTACCTGCTGCCCAGCCGCTACGTCGACAGCGACCTGGTCGGTGCCGAGGCGTGGGAGCGCTTCGGGCACATCCAGGGCGGCTGGGCGCAGGTGCAGGCGGTGAGCGACTTCCTGTACAGCGAGTGCGTGTACGGTTATGGCAGCACGTCCGCCACCACCGCGAAGCAGGCCTTCGACAGCAAGCGCGCGGTGTGCCGCGACTTCGCGCACATGGGCGTGGCGTTCTGCCGCGCACTGAACATCCCGGCGCGCTACGTGTGCGGGTACCTGCCGGACATCGACATCGTGCCGGACCCGGTGCCGATGGACTTCCATGCGTGGTTCGAGGTGTTCCTGGACGGCCAGTGGCGCACCTTCGACGCCCGGCACAACAAGCCCCGCGCGGGCCGCGTGCTGATCGCGCAGGGCCGAGACGCGTCCGATGTGGCCTTCACCACCACCTTCGGCAGCGCACGCCTGACGCACATGAAGGTCTGGGCCGACGAGACGACGGCGGCGAACACCCTGGACATCCCGCCGAACCCGCGCATCTTCTGAGGGCGGCCCGGCCCGCGTCGCCGCGCGGTCCCGCTACACTCCGGGCATGAGTTCCCTTTCCCTTCCCCAGGGGTTCCAGGCGGCGGTCATGGCGGCCGGCATCAAACCCAGCGGCAAGACCGACCTGAGCGGCGTGGTGTCCGCCACGACCTGCACGTGGGCCTTCGCGGGCACCCGCTCCACGACCGCCGCCGCGTGCGTGACGCGCAACCGTGACCTGTACGCCGGCGGGCAGGGCGTGCGGGGCCTGGTCGTGAACGCCGGGATCGCCAACGCGGCGACCGGCGCGCGCGGCGCCCACGACAACGAGGATATGGCCGACGCCTTCGGCAGCGTCATGAACGTGGCGGCCGAGCAGGTGCTCACCGCGAGCACCGGGATCATCGGGCACCTGCTGCCGATGGACCGCGTCCTGAGCGGCATCGAGCATCTACCGGACGAGCTGGACGGCGGCGCCGACGCCTTCGCGCACGCGATCATGACCACCGACACCCGCGTGAAGCTGGCACACGCCACGCTGCCGGGCGGCGCGCGCATCGTGGGGACGGCCAAGGGCAGCGGCATGATCCACCCGGACATGGCGACCATGTTCGCCTTCGCATTCACCGACGCCGAGGTGGGGCAGACCGCGCTGCGCGCCGCGTTCCCCGCCATCGTGGCCCGGACCTTCAATGCGGTGACGGTGGACGGCGACACCAGCACGAACGACATGGCCGTGGTGCTGGCGAACGGCGAGGCCGGGCCGGTGGACCTGAAGGTCTTCCTGGAGGCGCTGGAGGGCGTGATGCGTGACCTGGCCCGCCAGATCGCCGCGGACGGCGAGGGCGCCAGCAAGCTGCTCACGGTGCGCGTGACCGGCGCGCGCAGCGAGGCCGAGGCGCTGCTGGCCGCCCGCACGTGCTGCGTGAGCCCGCTGCTCAAGAGTGCTGTGCACGGCAACGACCCGAACTGGGGCCGGGTGATCATGGCGGTCGGCCGCAGCGGCGCCGCCGTGGACATCGAGCGCATGAAGGTCAGCGTGCAGGGCCAGCCGGTCTTCGCAGGCCGTCCGCTGCCCTACGAGGACGCCGCCGTGAGCGCGAGCATGAAGGCCGACGAGGTCGTGTTCGACGTCGATCTGGGCGTGGGCAGCGCACACGGCGAGGCGTGGGGCTGCGACCTGAGCGCCGAGTACGTGAGCATCAACGCGGACTACACGACCTGACCGTCGCCGGGGTGTTCACCGTGCCTTGAGGCCGGACCGTGCCCCCAGGGCGCAGCGCTACCCTGCGCGGATGGCCTCCCTGCCCGTGTCCGCCCTGGCCCGACCGCTCGATCTGCGGTACTCCTCGAACCGGGTCGCGCTGGTCGGCGCCGGCGTGACCCTCGTGCTGGCGCGGCGGCGGGGCCAGTCGTGGGGACGGGCGCTGGACGCTGCGGGCCTCGCCTTCCTGGCGTGGGCGACCGCGCGGGAACTCGACCCGGACCATCCCGTGACCGCCAATGCCGCGCTACCGCTGGGGGCAGTGGCGGGGCTGGCCGGACTGGACACCGCGCTGCCGGGTCTGGGCGCGCTGAGCGGCCTGCGGGTGCTCGCGGGCACCACAGGCGAACCGCCGACAGTGCTGGACCACGCGGCGATGCTCGCGCAGACGGCGCTCACCGCGGCGACGGGCAGCCGTAGCGCGGCGCTGCTGCCGGGACTGGCGGCCTTCGTGGTGCGGCCCACGCCCACGGCGGCCGTGCCGGTGCTGGGCGCATCGGTTCCGGCGTGGTTGGCGCGCTCCGGCCCGACAGGATCGCTGGGGCCGCTCGCCGCCGCGCTGGCTCTCGGCCCGCTGCTGGTCCGGCCCGAGAGGGTGACCAGCGAGTGCGACCGTGCTCCGCGCCAGGTGCGGGATCAGGACGTGCGGCGTGCCCGGATCGCGGCGTTTGCGGCACTGAGCCTGGGCCTCACCCAGCGCCGTGCGGCCGGGCTGGTGCCGCTGGCGTGCGCGGTCCTCAGCGTCGGTGTGCGCCGCCTCCGGCAACCCTGACGCGGCCCGCACCGCCCCCTGGAGGGGGTGGGCCGCACGCGCCGCCCGGGGAACGCTACACTTCCCGGCGATGCCCGCTCCCGACGCGCCCCTTGCCCTGATCGGCTACACCAGCGCGGCGGCCCGCGCCCTGCGCGACCTGGGGGTGGTCGCCGTGTCGGTCCCGCACGACGACCTGGGCGCCGTGATGGACGCGTGCCGCACCCTGCCCTTCAGCGGGGCGCTGGTGCACCCCAGCGTGGAGGGCGCGGCGCTGAGTGTCACCCAGGCCGACGTGGCCGCGCAGCGGGCCGGGCGGGTGGACAGTGTGGCCTTCGCCGGGGGCGTCCACGGCACCTTTGCCCTGGCCGACGCGCTGTCTGACGTGGTCGAGGACAGCGGGTACGCCACGCGCGGCGCGAGCGCGCTGCTGCTGGGCCAGTCGGCGTCGGACCTCGCGCTGGCGCTGCCGCTGACGCGCCTGGGCTTCACCGACATCGGCGTGGTTGCCGAGACCACCCCGGAGGCCGAGGGCGCCGCGCGGCACCTGCCGGCCGGCGTGCGCGCCTACCCGGTCAGCCGCCGGGACCCGTCCGTGGCCGCGCTGGCCGACCGCGCCGACCTGATCGTCCTCACGCGGGGGGCGCTGCCGCCGGGGCTTCTGCACCCGTACCACACCGTGGTCGACCTGACCGGGCACGCGGCGGGCACGGCGGCCGGGAGCGTGCTCGACTTGTCCCGCCTGCCGGCGCAGCGGCTGTGCCGGCAGCTCGACCACGCCACCGGGCACCGCTTCCGCACGGATGACCTGCTGCCGCTGCTGCCGGCGCTGGCATAGGACTCACTCGGCCGGGTGGGCGTCGAGGTCCTCGGCGTGCACGTCGATGGTCGGGTGGCGCTTCTGGAAGCGCACGCTCAGGATGCCGTGCCGGAGCTGCGCCTCGCCGGTCTGCGGCAGCACATCCTGCGGAAAGGTGAAGCTGCGCCGAAACGCCCCGGCCGGGCGGTCGCCGCCGATCAGGCGCGCCAGGGCCGGGCGCTCGCCGCTGACGGTCACGGTGCTGCCCTCCTCCAGCAGTTCCAGGCTGTCGGCGCTCACGCCGGGTATGTCCAGGTGCAGGATCAGGTGGGTGTCCTCGTCGGTCCAGTCGGCCGCCGGAATCCACGGCCCGCCGGACCCGAGGGTCTCGACCTCCTCACGCAGGGTCATGAGCTGCTGCAGTCGCGCGAGTACGGGCTCGTTCATGCCCACCACGCTAGCACCTGCCCGAATTCCATAGAATGCCGCGCGTGCCGTTCGTCCCGATCCTGACCGCGCCGACCGCCGCCGGGAAGAGCGCGCTGGCGGTGGACGCGGCGGCGGCGCTGCCGGCCGGGCGGGTGGAGATCGTGGCGGCGGACGCCTTCACCGTGTACCGCGGCCTGGACCTCGGCACGGCCAAACCCACGGCGGCGGAGCGCCGGGGAGTGCCGCACCACCTGCTCGACGTGGTGGACGTCACCGAGCCGTACGACGTGGCGCGCTTCGTCGCGGAGGCCGAGGCGACCATCGGCGCGGTGCTGGCGCGCGGGAACGTGCCGCTGGTGGTCGGCGGCACCGGCTTCTATCTGCGGGCGCTGTGTCGCGGCCTGCCCACCACGCCGCCGGCCGACGTGCTGGTGCGCGCGGACGTGGAACGTGACCTCGCGGAGCGCGGCCTGGACTCGCTGCTCGCGGAGATCGCGGCGGTGGACCCGGCCGAGGAACGGCGCATGGAGCGCAATCCCCGCCGGGTGGTGCGCGCGGTGGAACTGCTGCGGCGCACCGGCCGTCTGCCCGGCCACTACCCGCTGCGCCCGCCCGCCTTCGCGTACGACGTGATCGCGTATGCCCGGCCCGCCGCTGATGCGGAGGCGCGCATTGCCGCCCGTACGCTGGCCATGCTGCGGGCTGGCTGGCCACAGGAGGCGGCGTGGCTCGCGGCCACCGTCGATCCGGATGCGGCGCCGCATCCGACGGTGTGGCAGGCGCTCGGCTACCGGGACGCCCTGGCCGTGCACCGCGGCCAGCTCGGCAGAGAGGCCGCCGCGGAGCGGATCGCGCTCGCCACCCGGCAGTACGTCAAGCGGCAGGCGACGTTCATCCGCACGCAGCTCGGCGCGCCGCTGGACACGCCGGACGGCGCCGCACGGCGGCTCGCGGCCGTGCTGGCCGCCCTCGCCGGGGCCGTCTAGGGCGCGCGGCAAGCCCGCCCGGAGGTGTTGACCCGGCGTTCACTCCGTCCAGCACGCGGGAAATGACATTCTTCATGTACGTCCGGGGCGGGGATGGCCGGTGCGATCATGAATGGCCTCTAGGGCGGACCTTGCCGAAGGCCAGGGCGCGCACGTTAGAGTGAACGCAAGCACAAATCGCGTTCCGGTGGGTCGCACCATTCACGCACACGCCTATTCTCACTGGGGGGGAACTGATGAAACCACGTGTCCTGGGCATGATTCTTGCGGGCGGGCAGGGGTCCCGGCTCGCGCCGCTCACGCAGAAGCGCAGCAAGCCGGCCGTGCCGTTCGGCAGCAAGTACCGCATCATCGACTTCGCCATCAACAACTTCATCAATTCGGGCGTGTTCAGCATCTACGTGCTCACCCAGTACAAGGCGCAGAGCCTCACCGAGCACATCCAGCGAGGCTGGCGCTTCGGGACCTTCCTCAGCGACTACTTCATCACGCTGGTGCCCGCACAGATGTACCGCTTCGAGGAACTCGGCCCGGTGTGGTACCGCGGCACCGCCGACGCCGTGTACCAGAACATGCATCTGATCGACAACCACGACTCGGACTACGTGGCGATCTTCAGCGGCGACCACATCTACAAGATGAACGTCGAGCACATGCTGCAGCACCACATCGACACCCGCGCCGACCTGACCATCGCCGCGTACCCCATGCCGCAGTCCCAGGCGCACCAGTTCGGGATCATGCACGTGGACGACCGCTGGAAGGTCACGGACTTCCTGGAAAAACCCAAGGACCCGCCCAGCATCCCCGGCCAGCCGGGCATGAGCCTGACCAGCATGGGCAACTACATCTTCTCGCGCCGCGCGCTGGAAGAACTGCTCGAAACGAATATGGCCGGCGGCGAGGAGGGCTTCGACTTCGGCGGCGACGTGATCCCGCGCGCCCTGTCGGACGGCTACACCGTGATCGCCTACGATTACCACCGCAACCCGGTGCCCGGCCAGACCGGCCCGAACACCTACTGGCGCGACGTGGGGACGCTCGACGCGTACTACGCCGCCAACATGGACTTGGTCAGCGTGAATCCCGAGTTCGACCTGTACAACCCGCAGTGGGCGCTGCGCACCAGCAGCGAGTTCAGCCCGCCCGCCAAGTTCGTGCACGAGACCGAGGGCCGCCGCGGCCAGGCCTTCAACTCGATCATGGCCGGGGGCACCATCATCAGCGGCGGCACGGTGCGCGACTCGGTGCTGGGCCGCGCGGTCCGCACGCACTCGTATTCGCTGGTCGAGAGCAGCGTGCTGTTCGACGACGTCGAGGTCGGCCGCAACTCGCACATCCGCAACGCGATCGTCGACAAGAACGTGGTGATTCCGCCGTACACGAAGATCGGCACGGACCTGGAAGAGGACCGCGCGCGCGGCTTCACGATCACCGAGAAGGGCGTGGTCGTGGTGCCGAAGAGCTACTCCTTCTAACTCGGGGGCAGACGGCGGCAGGCAGATGGCCCGAGATCTTCAGGCCGTCTGCCTGCCGCCGGTTTCAGACGGTGTTCACACCAGCACGGGCTCGGTGTAGATGCCGTACACGCCCTTGAGGACGTCCATCTGCTCGCCCAGTGTGGCGTAGGCGTGCGCGCACTCGAGGAAGGCGGGCATGGAGTTCGCGCCCGTCACAGCCGTGTCGCGCAGGGCGCTCAGGGCGGCCTCGACCCGCGCAGGGTCACGTTCGCGGCGCACCTGGGCGAGCCGCGCCTCCTGCACCTTCTCGACCTGCGGGTCGATCAGCTGGATGGGCACCTCGACGGCGTCCTGCACGAAGTCGTTCACGCCCACGACGATCCGCTCGCCGCGCTCGACCTCGCGCTGGTAGCGGTACGCGGCCTCGGCCATCTCCAGCTGGAAGAACCCGGAGTCGATGCCCGCCTCCACGCCGCCCATGGCGCGGATCTGCTCGATGTAGCCCATCGCGGCGGCCTCGATGTCGCTGGTCAGTTTCTCGACGTAGTAGCTGCCGGCCAGCGGATCGACCACGCCGGCCACGCCGGTCTCAAACGCGATGATCTGCTGGGTGCGCAGCGCGATGGTCGCGGCCTCCTCGGTGGGCAGGGCCAGCGCCTCGTCGAAGGCGTCGGTGTGCAGGCTCTGGGTGCCGCCCAGCACCGCCGCGAGTGCCTGGATCGCCACGCGCGCGATGTTGTTCAGCGGCTGCTGGGCGGGCAGCGACACTCCGGCGGTCTGCGAGTGCGTGCGCAGCATCCAGCTGCGCGGGTTCTTCGCGCCGTAGCGGTCACGCATCTGCCGCGCCCAGATGCGGCGGGCGGCGCGGAGCTTGGCGATCTCCTCGAAGAAGTCGTTGTGGATGTCCCAGAAGAACGAGATGCGCGGCGCGAACTCGTCGATGTCCAGGCCGCGCTCCAGCGCCTTCTCCACGTAGTGGAAGCCGTCGGCCAGCGTGAACGCGAGTTCCTGCACGCCGGTCGCGCCGGCCTCGCGGATGTGGTAGCCGCTGACCGAGATGAAGTTCCACTTCGGCACGACCTTCGGGCCCCATTCGAAGGTGTCGATCACCAGCTTCACGCTGGGCGCCGGCGGGTAGATGAACTCCTTCTGCGCGATAAATTCCTTCAGGATGTCGTTCTGGATCGTGCCGCCGACCCGTCCCAGATCCTTGCCCTGCTTCTGCGCGTTGGCGATGTACATGGCCCAGACCGCGTTGGCCGGGCTGTTGATGGTCATGGACGTGGTGACGGCGGTGGGGTCGATACCGCGGAACAGCACCTCCATGTCTGCCAGGGAACTCACCGCCACGCCGCATTTGCCGACCTCGCCGCGGCTGAAGGGATGATCCGAGTCGTAGCCCATCAGGGTCGGGAGGTCGAAGGCGGTGGACAGGCCGGTCTGCCCGGCACCCAGCAGCGCGTGGAAGCGTTCATTCGTCTGCTCGGCGCTGCCGAAGCCGGCGAACATCCGCATGGTCCACAGCTTGCCGCGGTACACGCTGGGCTGCACGCCGCGGGTGTACGGGAACTCGCCGGGGTAACCTAGATCGCGCCCGGCGTCCCAGTCCTTCAGGTCGTCGGCGGTGTAGATCGGCTCCGGCTCTATGTCCGAGAGGTTCTTGAAGGTGTACTTGCGTTCCGGGAACGCCTGGGCGGCCGGGCTGTAGACGCTGCGCATCCACTCGTTCTTGGTCTTCATGCGGTGACCTCCAGCTCCACGGATATGGAGAACAAACGCTCGTTAGGTTGGCGCCAGGATAGCAGTCCGCGCTAGCGCGTGCCGGACTCCGGCGCCGAGTCCTGCTCCGCGGCCTCGCGGCGGGCGTCGGCCACGGCCTGCTCGACGATCTGGGCGCGCACGGTGCGGGCGGCGCGCACCGTGAACAGCATCACCACCCCGGCAAACAGCATCGTGAAGTACAGGTAGCCGCTGGGCACGCCCACCCCGAAGGCCTCGCCCACCAGATTCGAGCCCACCAGCAGCAGGAACGCCGCCGCGAGCAGCTTCAGCGGCGGGTGCGCGTCCAGGTAGGAGCTGATCGGGCCGCTTGCCAGGATCATGATGACCACGGCCAGGATCACGGCCGTGATCATCACCGGCAGCACGCCGCTGACGCCGATGGCCGTGACCACCGAGTCGAGGCTGAATACGATGTCGATCAGCGGGATCTGCACGATCACGCCCAGCAGCGACGCCTCGCCCACCTGCGTGTCCTGCGTGCCCAGGGGATCGGCCGCCATACGCGACAGTTCCTGCGTGCTCTTGACCATCAGGAACAGCCCACCCGCAACCAGCACGATGTCGTGCACGCTGATATCCCGCCCGAGCACCGTGAACAGCGGATCGGACAGCCGGGTCAGCCACGAGATGCCGGTCAGCAGCGCCACCCGCGTGATCACCGCCAGCCCCAGCCCGAGGGTGCGGGCCAGCGCCCGCTGGTCGCGGGGCAGACGCGACGCGAGCAGGGTGATGAACACGATGTTGTCGATGCCCAGCACCAGTTCCAGCAGCGTCAGACTCAGGACACCCACCCACCCGGCCGGGGTGCTCAGCACGTGCAGGAAGTCGGCCATCCGCCCACGGTAGGGCATGGCCGCCCGGTTTCACCAGCCGTCCGGATGAAGGCGGCGCGGCCGTGGGCACCACCCCGCCACCGGGGGGAGCGTGACTCCGGGTCAGTCCGTACACTGCGGGTCTCATGACAGTCACACCTCCCGGTGGGCCGGTCGGCATCCTTCTCCCTGCGTTCCCCTCGGTGCGCGCGTGACGCGGCCGTCCGTGCACGTGCAGGTCATCAACCTGCAACCCGTGGCGCTCACGGTGATCGGCGTGCTCCTGCTCCTGCTGTTCTTCAGCCAGGTCGCGCCGTCGCTGCTGGCGATTACGCTGGCGATCATCCTCGCCACCGCCCTGAACCCGCTGGCCCGCTTCCTGGAGCGCTGGATGCCCAGGGCGGCGGCCGGCACCCTGACGGTCCTGCTGGTCGTGGCCGCGCTGTTCGGCCTCGCGTACGTGGCGGTGCCGCCGGTGGTGAAACAGCTCAGCGGCCTGAACTCCGGCGCGCCGCTGGACCTCGGGCACATCGAGCAGTCGGTCAACGCGTGGCTCGACCGGCACCCGGAGGTGGACAGCGTCGTGCCGGACGGGGCCACGTCCCAGCTCAGCCAGCAGGTCGGCGCCCTGACGCGCAAGGTGACCGGCATGCTGCCCAGCGTGCTCGCCCTGGTCGCCGGGGGCCTGGCGACCGCGCTGGTGACGCTGGTGATGGTCGTGTTCGTGCTCGGCAACCCCGTGCCGCTGGTCAACGGCTTCCTGGGGGCGGTGCCGCCCACGTACCGGCTGCGGGCCGCGCGGGCGCTCGCGCAGGTGCTCAAGCAGGTGGGCGCGTGGGGCCGCGCGACGCTGCTGATCATGGCAACGACCGGCAGCATCACGGCAGCCGGGTTCTACCTGTTGGGCGTGCACAACTGGCTGGTGTTCGGCATCCTGGCCGCGCTGGGCGAACTCGTCCCGACCATCGGGCCGATCGTGGCGACCCTGCCGCCGGTGCTGTTCACGCTGGCCGAGGACCCGCACAAGGCCCTGCTGGTGCTGGCGTTCGTGCTGGTGTTCCAGCAGCTCGAGGGCTTCGTGCTCGCGCCCTTCCTGGTCGGCGGGGCGGGCGGGCTGCACCCGCTGTCGGTCACGGTGGGGGTGGTGCTGTTCGGCGGGGTGTTCGGCCTGACCGGCGCGTTCCTGACGGTGCCGTTCCTCATCGTGATCAAGGCGCTGTACCAGCACTTCTACCTGTGCGACGCGCCGGACATCCCGGACGCGGTCGCCATGGCCCTGATCAGCGGCGTGGTCGAGGACCAGCTGGGCCGCGAGGACGAGGCCCGGCTGGAGGCGCAGCGGGCCGAGATAGAGGCGCGCGACGCGGCCCTCGCTGATCAGCTGGAGCGCGGCGAACTCGACCTGGAAGCCGCGCTGGAACCGCCTGCAGAGGGTGGCAGCGCCCTGCCCCGGCCATAACGCGCCGCGATCTGATAGCATTTATGTTTGGGTGTCCCGCCCCGCAGGTGTGAGGCGGGCTTTTTCGTGCCTACGGACGCAGAAGGCCTGGGGCAGATGGCTGAAGGCTGACCGCTCCGATCAAGGGAGCTGAACTTTTATGGAATACCGGAACATCGCCATCATCGCACACGTTGACCACGGCAAGACCACGCTGGTGGACGCGCTGCTGCGCCAGACCCTGGAACTGGGCCACGGTGAGGAAATCGTCGAGCGCGCCATGGACTCCAACGCCCTGGAACGCGAGCGCGGCATCACCATCCTCGCGAAGAACACGGCCGTGGAGTACAAGGGCGTCAAGATCAACATCGTGGACACGCCGGGCCACGCGGACTTCGGCGGCGAGGTCGAGCGCGTGCTCGGCATGGTGAACGGCTGCCTGGTGCTCGTGGACGCCGCGGAAGGCCCCATGCCGCAGACGCGCTTCGTGCTGCGCAAGGCCATCGAACTGGGCCTCAAGCCCATCGTGGTCATCAACAAGATCGACCGGGGTGACGCCCGGCCCGAGGAAGTCGTGAACCTCACCTTCGACCTGATGGCCGAACTCGGCGCCAGCGACGACCAGCTCGACTTCCCGATCCTGTACGCGATTGCCCGTGAAGGCAAGGCGTACAAGGATCTGGACAAGCCCCAGGACGACATGCACGAGCTGTTCGACATGGTGCTGGAGCACATCCCCGCGCCGGAAACGGACCTGAAGGCCCCCTTCCAGATGCTCGTCACGAACCTCGACTACTCCGAGTACCTGGGCCGTATCGTGCTGGGCCGGGTGCAGCGCGGCACCGTGAAGAAGGGCGACTTCGTGCAGCTGATCCACAAGGACGGCACCATGACCAAGTCGCGCGTGGTGCAGCCCTTCACGCACCTGGGCCTGCGCCGCATCGAGATCGAAGAAGTCGGCGCCGGCGACATCGTGGCCCTGGCGGGCATCGAGGACGCGCAGATCGGCGAGACCGTGGCCGACCTGGCCGACCCGGAAGCGCTGCCGATCATCACCGTGGACGAACCCACCGTGAGCATGATCTTCCAGCCGAACACCAGTCCGTTTGCCGGCAAGGACGGCAAGTACGTCACGTCGCGCCACCTGAACGACCGCCTCAAGCGCGAGGTCATGACCAACGTGTCGCTCAAGGTCGAGGAGATCCGCCCGGACGAGTTCAAGGTCTCGGGCCGCGGGGAACTGCACCTGTCGATCCTGCTCGAAACCATGCGCCGCGAGGGCTACGAGGTGCAGGTCGGCGCGCCGCAGGTCATCATCCGCGAGATCGACGGCGAGAAGCACGAGCCGATCGAGCACCTCGTCCTCGACATGCCCGAGAGCCTGTCCAGCGCCGTGATCGGCGTGCTGGGCTCGCGCAAGGGCCAGATGGTGAACATGGAACCGCAGGGCAGCCGCGTGCGCGTGGAGTTCAAGATCCCCAGCCGCGCCCTGTTCGGCTTCCGCACCCAGTTCCTGACCATGACGCAGGGCGAGGGCATCATGAGCCACATCTTCGACGGCTACGCGCCGTGGGCCGGCGAGATCAAGAGCCGCCAGAACGGCTCGCTGGTCAGCATGGAAGACGGTCCGGCCTTCGCGTACTCGATCTGGAAGCTGCAGGACCGCGGCAACTTCTTCATCGACGCGGGGACCGAGGTGTACATCGGCATGATCGTCGGTGAGAACGCCCGCGAGCAGGACATGAACGTGAACGTCTGCAAGAACAAGAAGCTCACGAACGTGCGCTCCAGCGGTGCCGACGACGCCCTGACGCTGATCCCGCCGCGCCGCCTGAGCCTGGAAGACGCGCTGGAGTACATCAGCGAGGACGAACTGGTGGAACTGACGCCGCACAACATCCGCCTGCGCAAGAAGGTCCTGAACCCCAGCTTCCGCAAGTAAGCGGAAGACACGGGCGGCCG
The DNA here is from genome assembly GCF_014201805.1 of Deinococcus metalli. NCBI lineage: Bacteria > Thermotogati > Deinococcota > Deinococci > Deinococcales > Deinococcaceae > Deinococcus > Deinococcus metalli. The sequence continues at coordinate 704,948 of NZ_JACHFK010000001.1, forward strand.
GGGGATGACCTCCGGCCGTTCTCGTTGTGGCGTAAGCTCAGGCTGGCTGCCGTCTGGCTGAAGAGAACGGAGACGTGGCGGCTACGATCAATAACTAGATATGACAGGTTGTTAGCCTAGTAGGGCTACGAATCACACCACGTCAGCCCGGAGCCTCAGCGTGCCCGCCTGAGCAGTCAACACGTCCACGAAGCGGGTGGCCGGTGCGCTCAGGGTGCGGCGCGACAGATGGACGAGCGCAGTGCGCCGGGTCAGCGGCGGACGGCCGTCCAGCGCTCGCTGCACGAGCCGGCCGGTGTCCAGTTCGGGCTGGATCACCAGGGCCGGGTAGAAGCCCACGCCGAGGCCGTCCAGCAGCAGGTGCCGGCCCGTGTCGGTGGGCACGTCTGCGACGTCCCTAGCCTGGGCCGCCAGGGTCAGGAGTTCCGGCGGCGTGACCTGCCACCAGCGCAGGAGCAGCAACGGCTGCGCGTCCGTGAGCAGGTCGGGCACCGTGATCGTCTCGCCCGCAGCGAGCGGGTGCTGCGGATGCAGGGTCGGGCGCACCTCCTCGACCAGGTGCAGGACCGGCGTCAGGTCCGGGTGGTGACCGTCGGCGGGGGGCCAGCAGATCACCCCGAGTTCCACCACGCCGTCCGCGAGGGCGTCTACGATCTCCGCGTGGCGCCCCTCGCGCACCACGATCTCCAC